>NZ_FPBU01000008.1:0-328283 GCF_900116775.1 Pantoea sp. YR525 | reverse complement strand
CCTCCGGATTCTGGATTGTTTGTCCAGGATCCGGGGTTCAGTGCATGGCCGCGCCCTCTGCACTCCCGGGCCCTGCGCCAGCCCAACCCGCCGCTGCGCGGTACCTTCACTCATTCACGATTCCTGACGGACCGGTGGCGATTCGCTCCTGCTCAGCGCCACCTCTCGCCGCATCCATGCGGCTCGCCCTGGAATCCCTCACTCGTTCAGCGTTTTGGGATGTCGCCTCAACACCCGCGCTGCAGCAGTCGTATGTATTCTTAACTCAAAATCGCTATAAATCCCGTAGGGTTGCCATTCATGGCAACCTGGTGCGCATAAATGCACACCCTACGAAAAAACCAATTCGGGCACTGTTATCACAGGCGGCGCTGTTGCGCGCCATCCGCAGCGCCGAGCGCAGAGTGACGGCCAGGATGAGCCGACACGACGTCGGCGAAAGCGCGGCATGAGCCAGGAAGGCGAATCCGCGCGGTCCGTCAGGCCGGAAGGATAAGCAAGGGAACAGCGAGGACGGCGCAGGCGGGGATTGCTAAGGTCCGCGCCTTCGGACCTTAGCCCGGCCGCCTGCTTCACACATTCTGAAACTACCAGATGCTTAGCGGGCGGAATCCCTGCGATGTCAGCACGCTGCTTATCTGACATGCATTACGCCATAAATGGCGACCCTGCGAGATATCACAGCTGGTGGATTACCACCCACATTGGGCCTTGTCCTACCGCGTAACGCGCCAGCGGATTAAGCAGGCCGCGCTCCTGAATCTTATACACTTCGATATGGTGCGATTTTTGTCCCGCCGCCACCAGATATTGACCGCTGTGATCAATATTGAAGCCGCGTGGCTGGGTTTCCGTCGGCTGATAGCCTTCAATCGCCAGCACCGAGCCATCTTCACTGATGCTGAACACCGTAATGGTGCTGCTGGTGCGGTCGCAGGCATAGAGGAAACGGCCATCCGGCGTGATGTGGATGTCCGCCGCCCAACGCGTATCGCTGAAATCCTTCGGCATCATGTCGAGGCTCTGCACCCGCTCAACCTGGCCGTGCACGTTGTTCAGCGCCCAGACATCGACGCTGCTATCCAGCTCGTTCACCACGTAGCCATACGCGCCGTTCGGGTGGAACGCCATGTGACGCGGACCCGCACCTTCAACGGTGGTGACCTGCGCTTGTTCACGCGGGGACAGCGTGCCGTCTGCGTTCAGTTGATACAGGCAGATGCGATCCTGCTTCAGTGCCGGTACAAACAGCGTTTGGTTGTTCAGATCGATATTGGCGGAGTGGCAGCCGTCCAACCCGCTGATCACCTGACTTGGCGCTTGCGGCAAGCCATCGCTGCCAATCGGGCTGATGCTGACGCAGGCATCGTTGTACGAGCCGCAGAACAGATAATTGCCGTGACGATCGGTGGAGATGTGGGTTGGGCTGCCCGGCAGCGGCGCTTCACCGGCGAGGCTCAGCGAACCGTCGGCCGCAATGCGGAACGCCAGCACGCGAAAATTCGGACGAACACCTACATAGAGGAAATCTTTCTTCGGGCTCACCACCATCGGCTGCACCTGGCCGGCAACATCCGTTACCTGCAATAACGTCAGTGCGCCATCTTCCTGCAACTGCCACGCATGAATCTGCTGGCTCTCGGGACTGGCGGTATACACGACTTGTTTCATGCGTTTTCCTTATTCGCTGCCTGATGAAAGGGATAACTGTAGCGCGTTTCATTTTGTCGCGCTGGATTCATTTGTGCCCTGTTTTTTGTCTCAGGGCCGCTGCCGGGTGTAGACTCAATGCTTTGCCAACTCCCGGACGGAAAGTGTAATGAGCTACCGCGTAATCGCCCTTGACCTCGACGGCACCCTGCTGACCCCGAACAAAACCATTCTGCCAGAATCCATCGAAGCGCTGGCCCGCGCGCAACAAGCGGGCGTGAAAGTGTTGATCGTCACCGGTCGCCACCACTGCGCTATCCACCCTTTTTATCAGGCACTTAAGCTGGATACACCCGCAATCTGCTGTAATGGCACCTATTTGTATGATTATCCGGCGAAACAGGTGCTGGCCGCCGATCCGCTGGATAAAAGCAAAGCCGCGCGTGTGATTGAGATGCTGGATGAAGAGAACATTCATGGTTTGCTGTATGTCGATGATGCGATGCTGTACCAGACGCCAACCGGCCATGTGACGCGTACGCTGAACTGGGCGCAATCGCTGCCGGAAGCGCAGCGTCCGCTGTTCCTGCAGGTGCCAAGCCTGGCGCAGGCGGCGATTGACGCTGACTCGATCTGGAAATTCGCGCTGTCGCATCCCGACACCCGCGCGCTGCAGCAGTTTGCTGAACGCACCGAAGCCGAACTCGGTCTGGCGTGTGAATGGTCGTGGCACGATCAGGTGGATATCGCCAAAGGCGGCAACAGCAAAGGCAAGCGTCTGGCGCAGTGGGTTGAAAGTCAGGGCTTTAGCATGCAAGACGTGCTGGCGTTTGGCGACAACTACAACGATCTCAGCATGCTGGAACAGGTGGGATTAGGCGTGGCGATGGGCAATGCCGATGACGCCATCAAAGCGCGCGCCAAAAAGGTGATTGGCACCAATCTGGAGCCGGGTATCGCCGAAGTGATTTATCAGGAAGTTCTCTAGTTAACCCTCCGCATCAACGCTTTTCGGTCACCATAAATGGCGACCCTACAGATGTTTGGTGCGGTTTTGTAGGGTCGCCATTCATGGCGACCTTTTGTTATGCCGCTATCGACACGCTCTTAATCTGCGCATACAGCCACTGATCGGGCCGGATGCCCAACTCATCTCGCGCCCACGGTGAAATGCGCGCCCACAACTCGCTGATGCCAATACGCAGCTTCACTTCCACCTGATCGTCAATCTCCAGCAGCTCAACCACCTGCGCCGGCAAAATATTGCGGATCGAAGTATTGTGCGGCGGCTGCAAGGCCAGCGACACATCGGCTGAGGCGATACGAATACGCAGCGGCGTTTTCAGCGGCTGATTCACCCTGCTCACCCAAATATGCTGATCGCCCAGCGACAGCGCGGTCATCGGGTAATCGGGATGCTGCTCCAGCACCTGCACGCGCAGCACGCTGGTGCGCTCGGCGAGCGGCAGCCACGGACGCATCGCCGAACTGCTCCACACTTTCTCCAGCGGACCAAAGGCTTTCACCTGGCCCGCGTCCAGCACCAGCACGTTGTCCGCCAACTGCAGGATTTCATCGAGGCTGTGCGACACGTAAAGAATCGGAATATCGATTTGCTTCGCTAGCTTTTGCAGATAGGGCATCAGCTCACGTTTGCGCGGCAAATCGAGCGATGCCAGCGGTTCATCCATCAGCAGAATATCGGGCGCGGTCAGCAAAGCGCGGCCAATTGCCACGCGCTGTTTTTCACCGCCCGAAAGCGAAGCGGGATAACGCGTTAGCAGCGACTCTAAACCGAGCAGCGCCACCAGCGCATTGAACTGCGGCTTCATTGAGGGCGACATGCCGTATTGCAGATTGCCGCGCACGCGATAGTGCGGGAACAGTCGCGCATCCTGAAACACATAGCCGATACGGCGCTTTTCCGGCGGCAAATTCACTCGCGTGGCCGAATCGAACAGCAGACGATCGTTTAACTCAATGCGCCCGCTTTGCGGCTGGGTTAATCCGCCAATCGCGTTAATTAACGAGGTTTTGCCCGCGCCCGATACGCCAAAAATGGCGGTGATGCCGCTGGCGGGAATGTTGACGTTGACGTCGAGCAGGTGATCGCCCAACTGCTGAGAAAGATGCAGATTTAGCATTATGCCGCTCCCAGCCGTTTACGGCCCCAGCGCGCCAGCAGCTCAGACGCCACCAGCGACATCAGCGCTAACGCTATCGCCACCGCACAAAGTCGCGCTGCGGTGCCTTCCGCACCCGGCGTCTCAATCAGGGTAAACATCGCCGACGGAATGGTACGCGTCTCGCCGGGAATGTTGGAGACAAAAGTGATGGTGGCGCCAAATTCGCCCAGCGAGCGGGCGAAGGCCAGCACCGTGCCGACAATAATGCCCGGCAAGGTGAGCGGAAGCGTGATGGTGAAAAACACGCGCCAGCGCCCGGCACCCAGCGTGCGGGCGGCCAGCTCCAGTTTGGTATCCACCGCTTCCAGCGCGAGACGAATCGCGCGCACCATTAGCGGAAACGCCATCACCGCCGAAGCGATCACTGCGCCGCGCCAGCTAAAGGCAAAGGTGAAGCCAAACCAGTCATACAGCCATTCGCCGATAAAACCGCGACGGCCTAAAGCGATCAGCAGCAGATAACCGACCACCACCGGCGGCAGCACCAGCGGCAGATGGACGATGCTATCCAAGAGGGTTTTGCCCGGAAAGCGGCAGCGCGCCAGAATCCAGGCCATCATGATGCCAAACGGCAAGCTGCAGATCACAGCTACACAAGAAACTTTCAGGCTGAGAAAAACGGCCTGCCATTCGGGATCGCTCAATATCATTTCTTCGGCGTGAATCCATACTGTTTAAACACGGCAGCGGCATCCGGCCCCTGCAAATAGTTGTAGAAGGCTTCTACCGTTGCGTTCTGATGTTCTTTGACAATCGCCATCGGATATTCCACTGGCTTGTGGCTATCTTCCGGGAATCGTCCCACGACCTGCACTTTTTGGCTGGCCACCGCGTCCGAACCATACACGATGCCGTACGGCGTTTCATTACGCTCAACCAATGCCAGCGCGGCACGCACATTATTAGCCGGCGCTAGCTGCGGGGATAAAGCGTCCCACGCGCCGAGTTTTTGTAATGCTTCTTTAGCATAAATGCCAGCGGGCACGTGATCCGGATCGCCCACCGCCAGCCGCTCGCCTTTCAGCAGGCTTTTCCAGTCGGTTTTGCTGTCAATCGTGACCGCTTTAGCCGCGTCGCTTTTCGGTGCAATCAGCACCAGATCATTGCCAAGCAGCGTATAGCGCGTGCTGGTTACCACGCTGTTTTTCGCCACTACATCGTCCATCCACTGCTGATCGGCAGAGATGAACAGATCGGCAGGTGCGCCCTGATCAATCTGGCGCGCCAGCACCGAAGAAGAGGCAAAAGACGAGACCACTTCTACGCCACTTTTCTTCTGATACTGCGTCGCAATCTCCTGCAACGCATTAGTCAGCGATGCCGCCGCGAACACGGTAATTTTCTCTGCGGCCACAGCATGACCCGCCAACGAAACGCCTAAAACGGTTGCAGCAGCCCAGCGGTAATTGATTGTTTGCATTTGTTGCTCCTTGTTACGTTATATATTTGATAATACAACGTGAGCACAAAGCGTGGAAGCCGCTATTTGGTGACGTAGGGTCGCCATTTATGGCGACCTGAACGATAGGATATATATCGGCAGGATTTTACAGAAGTTCAGAAACAAAACGCCCGCAGGAAGCGGGCGTTGAGAAATTAGTGTTGTGAGCTGTTGGCAGGACGATCGTCGCGGCGGCCAAATTTTGAGATGACGTTGAAAACTTCACCCAGGCCGTAAATCAGACCGAGCATAATAGCCATCACAATCGGCACCATGATGATAGCCACAGCCAGGCTTTTTAACAGTTCCAGCATGGAAACCTCACGCAGAAAATAAAAAAGTGATTGTAACGGTTAGCGAAAAAAACGCACTGCCCTTTTCGTGCTTTTACTTTTAAGCAGTAAACTGAGCTGATTAACCTAAGGAGCTGACATGCAGGCAGAACTTTCTCTCCATATTCGTCTTCAGCAAAAGCTGTTTGCCGATCCGCGCCGCATCGAATTACTGAAACGCGTGCAGCAAACCGGCTCCATCAGCCAGGGCGCGAAACTGGCGGGCATCAGCTACAAAAGTGCCTGGGATGCGATCAATGAGATGAATCAGCTGGCCGATCAAACGCTGGTGGATCGCGCGACCGGCGGCAAAGGCGGCGGCGGCGCGCAGCTGACGCGTTATGGCGAACGCTTGATTCAGCTGTTCCAGTTGATGGAGCAAATTCAACAGAAAGCCTTCGATGTGCTGCAAAACGACAGTTTGCCGCTCGACAGTTTGCTGGCGGCAATTGCGCGCTTTTCGCTGCAAACCAGCGCGCGTAATCAGCTGTTTGGTACGGTGCTGGCCAGCAATCATCAGCAGGTGCAGCAGCATATTGAGGTGCTGCTCGCCGATGGCGTGACGCGCCTGCAAGTGGCGATCACCGCCCGCAGCGCCGAACGGCTGCAACTCGATAGCGGCAAAGAGGTGCTGGTGCTGATTAAAGCGCCGTGGATTCACGTCAGTCACGCCGCCGACAGCAGCGATAATCAGCTGGCCGCGCAGATCAGCGCGATTGAGCCCGGCGATCAGGTTAGCGAAGTATTGATGGCGTTGCCGAGCGGCGAAACGCTGTGCGCTACCGTCAGCAATGACGCGGTGAAACAGCAGAATCTGCAGGTTGGTGCCAGCGTCACCGCCAGTTTTAATGCCGAACACGCCATCATCGCCACACTGCTCTGAAATCCACGCCATGATTTGACTTCGCCTGCATCGCTGGCTAAAACTGAGCAACACGATGCATAAAACGGAATAAATCATGGCTTTATTGCAAATTTCGCAAGGCACGTTTCACCTTAGCGACACCCGAGCACTGTCACTCAACGATTTAACTCTCAACAGCGGCGAAAGCTGGGCGTTCGTCGGCGCCAACGGCAGCGGCAAGTCATCGCTGGCGCGCGCCCTTTCTGGCGAGTTGCTGCCCGGCAAAGGCAGCGTGCAGCAGAATTTTCAGCGCCGCACGCGCCTGTCGCTGGAGCAACTGCAAAAACTGGTCAGCGATGAGTGGGAACGCAATAACACCGATCTGCTGAGTGAAGGCGAAGACGATACCGGCCGCACCGCCGCGCAAATCATTCAGGACGAAGTGAAAGATGAGGCGCGCTGTCAGGCGCTGGCGCAGCAGTTTGGCATCACTTATCTGCTCGATCGTCGCTTCAAATACCTCTCCACCGGCGAGACGCGCAAAACGCTGCTGTGTCAGGCGCTGATGGCGCAGCCGGATTTGCTGATCCTCGATGAACCTTTCGATGGGCTGGATGTGGCGTCGCGCGCCAGCCTGGCGCAAACCCTCAATGATTTGCATCAAAGCGGTTACAGCGTGGTGCTGGTGCTTAATCGCTTTGATGATATTCCCGATTTTGTCGAGAAGGTCGGCGTATTAGCCGAATGCACGTTAACCCACGTGGGCGAGCGCCGCGCGATTCTGGCTGAAGCGCTGGTGGCACAGCTGGCACACAGCGAGAAACTCGAGGGCATAGCGCTGCCGGAAGCGGATCAGCCGGATCAATTGCCGCAGCTGGCCGAAGATGCGCCGCGCGTGGTTCTGCGCAACGGCGTGGTGTCGTACAACGATAAAGCGGTAATTGATGGCCTGAACTGGCAGGTTAATCCCGGTGAACACTGGCAGATTGTGGGGCCGAACGGCGCGGGTAAATCTACCCTGCTCAGTTTAGTGACCGGCGATCATCCGCAGGGTTACAGCAACGATTTAACGCTGTTCGGCATCCGACGCGGCAGCGGTGAAACCATCTGGGATATCAAGCAGCACATTGGTTATGTCAGCAGCAGCCTGCACCTCGATTATCGCGTCAGCTGCAATGTGCGCACCGTGGTGCTCTCTGGCTTCTTCGATTCGATTGGCTTGTATCAGGCGGTGTCCGATCGGCAAAAAGCGCTGGCGCGTCAGTGGCTGGCGTTGCTCGGTATGGATAATCAGCTGGCCGATGCGCCGTTCCACAGTTTGTCGTGGGGACAGCAGCGGCTGGTGCTGATTGCGCGCGCGCTGGTGAAGCATCCTACGTTATTGATCCTTGATGAACCGCTGCAAGGACTGGATCCGATTAACCGCCAGCTGGTGCGTCGCTTTGTCGATGTGCTGATTGGCGAAGGCCGCACGCAACTGCTGTTTGTTTCCCACCACGCCGAAGATGCCCCGCAGTGCATCACCCACCGCCTGAGTTTTGTCGCGCAGGAACAGGGTTACGGTTTTCTGCAAGAGTCGCTGCGTTAATTAGCGGTCGCCATGAATGGCGACCCTACGAAGGCCTACCGTGCAATAAAGCCATTGCCAAAATAATTCGTGCTGCTGCAAGGCGGCAAGCAGGCAAGTCCCCAGGAGCTTACATCAGTAAGTGACTGGGGCGCGCATGCGCAGCCAACGCAGCAGCAGTTCGAAGTATGAAGGCAATGTAACCGCTACCATTTCATTGCCTGGTAAGTAAGCAAATAGCACTGATAACCCCACAAAATGAGAATCGTCACCTTGTGTAAACGATACCATTTATCCAGACTGGATCACGCTTTCACGCTGGTCTTTGTGCTACTTTGATCAAAATCATTTTTATCTGTTTGCCGTTTACCAGGACTCATCATGGAAAAATTTAACCCGGTCGATCATCCGCATCGCCGTTATAACCCATTGATCGATCAATGGGTGCTGGTCTCACCCCATCGCGCTAAGCGTCCGTGGCAAGGCGCGCAGGAAACCCCGGCGCTGGAGCAGCTGCCGGCGCACGATCCTGACTGCTTCCTCTGTGCGGGAAACACCCGCATTACCGGTGATAAAAACCCCAACTATAAAAGCACTTACGTGTTCACCAATGACTTTGCCGCGCTGATGACCAACACGCCAGATGCACCGCAAAGCGACGATCTTTTGATGCGCTGCGAAAGCGCGCGTGGCACCAGCCGGGTGATCTGCTTCTCGCCGGATCACAGCAAAACGCTGCCGGAGCTGCCGCTGAGCGGACTGGAAGATATCGTGCGGACCTGGCAGGAACAGACCGCCGACCTCGGCCAGCACTATCCGTGGGTGCAGGTGTTTGAAAACAAAGGTGCGGCGATGGGCTGCTCCAACCCGCATCCGCACGGTCAGATTTGGGCCAACAGCTTCCTCCCGAACGAAGCGCAAAAAGAAGATGACCATCAGCGTCACTATTTTGCCGAGAAAGGCACGCCGATGCTGGTCGATTACGCCGCGCGTGAAATGAATGATGGCAGCCGCACGGTGGTGGAAACCGAACACTGGCTGGCCGTGGTGCCGTGGTGGGCGGCGTGGCCGTTTGAAACCTTGCTGCTGCCGAAAGCCCATGTGAAACGTATCACCGATCTCACCGAGCCGCAGCGCACCGATCTGGCGCTGGCGCTTAAGCAGCTCACCAGCCGCTACGACAACCTGTTCCAGTGCTCATTCCCCTATTCAATGGGTTGGCACGGCGCGCCGTTCAACGGCGAAAGTAACGATCACTGGCAGCTGCATGCGCACTTCTATCCACCGTTGCTGCGTTCAGCCACGGTGCGCAAATTTATGGTTGGCTATGAAATGCTGGCCGAAACCCAACGTGATTTAACGGCGGAACAGGCAGCTGAACGTCTGCGTTCTGTCAGCGATGTCCATTTCCGCGAGGCGCAATAAATGTCATTAAAATCCATTACTCAACAGGTATTCGCTGACACCTTCGGCTATCCAGCCACGCACAGCATTCAGGCGCCGGGCCGCGTCAATCTGATCGGCGAACACACCGACTACAACGATGGCTTCGTGCTGCCGTGCGCCATCGATTATCAAACCGTGATCGCCTGCGCCAAACGCGACGATCGTCAGGTGCGCGTGATTGCCGTCGATTACGACAATCAGCAGGATAGTTTCTCGCTGGATGCGCCGATTGAGCCGCTGAAAGAACCAATGTGGGCCAACTACGTGCGCGGCGTGGTGAAACATCTGCAGAAACGCGATGCCAGCTTTGGTGGCGTCGATATGGTGATCAGCGGCAATGTGCCACAAGGCGCGGGCCTGAGCTCTTCGGCATCGCTAGAAGTGGCGGTCGGCACCGTATTCCAGCAGCTGTATGCATTGAACCTCGACGGCGCAGCGATTGCGGTGAACGGTCAGGAAGCGGAAAACCAGTTTGTCGGCTGCAACTGCGGCATCATGGATCAGCTGATCTCCGCGCTCGGTCAGCCGGATCACGCCATGCTGCTGGATTGCCGCACGCTTGGCACGCGCGCGGTATCGATGCCGGAAGATGTCGCAGTGGTGATCATTAACTCCAACTTCCGTCGCAGCCTGGTGGGCAGCGAATACAACACGCGTCGTGAGCAGTGCGAAACCGGCGCGCGCTTCTTCAATAAACCGGCGCTGCGCGATGTGACGCAGGAAGAGTTCGAAGCCTCAGCAGGCGAACTGGATGCGTTGGTAGCCAAACGCGTGCGTCACGTCATTACCGAGAATGCGCGCACGCTGGAAGCAGCCGATGCGCTAAGCGCTGGCGACCTGAAACGTATGGGCGAACTGATGGCCGAATCGCACGCCTCGATGCGTGACGATTTCGAAATCACCGTGCCGCAAATCGACCAACTGGTTGAGATTGTGAAAGCAGAAATCGGCCCGCGCGGCGGCGTACGTATGACCGGTGGCGGCTTTGGTGGCTGCATCGTGGCGCTGATGCCGACCGATCTGGTCGATGCGGTGAAAGCGGTGGTGGCCGAGAAGTATGAAGCACAAACCGGCATTAAAGAGACCTTCTACGTGTGCAAAGCGTCCGCAGGAGCAGGCCAATGGTAAGTGATGTGAATTCACACGCGCCAGACGGGCAACCGTGGCGCATCACTGTGCTGCGCAATCGCAACGGCATGGTCGCGACCTTTATGGATTGGGGCGCGACCTGGCTGTCAGCGCGCGTGCCAATGCTGGATCACAGCGTGCGTGAAGCATTGCTCGGCTGCGCCACGCCATCTGATTATCTGCATCAGGATGCCTATCTTGGCGCGACGATTGGCCGCTACGCAAACCGCATCGCCTCGGCCGAACTGAAGCCGCTTAATTTGTTGCTGGCAGCGAATCAGGGCGCACATCAGCTGCACGGCGGGCCGGAAGGTTTCGATAAACGTCGCTGGCAGATCCTCAGTCAGAGCGAAAGCGAGGTGCACTATCGCCTCGATTCGCCGGATGGCGATCAGGGTTATCCCGGTAATTTTATCGCCGATGTCATCTATCAACTTGATGATGATAATTGCCTGTCGATTCGCTACGAAGCGCAAACCGATAAGCCCTGCCCGGTCAACCTGACCAACCATGCTTACTTTAATCTTGATGCGCATCATGGTGATGCGCGTCAGCATCGCTTACAACTGCACGCCGATCGTTACTTGCCGGTGGATAGCGAAGGTATTCCTAACGCGCCGCTGAAAGAGGTAGCGGGAAACAGTTTTGATTTCCGCCAGCCGAAGCGTGTCGCCGATGAGTTCCTCGCCGATGACGATCAAAAAGCGGTGAAAGGCTATGACCACGCCTTTTTGCTCAACACCGCTGGCGACAGCAGCCAGCCCGCCGCCCATTTGTGGTCTGCGGATGGCAAGCTGGAGCTGAGCGTGTTTACTGCCGCCCCGGCGCTGCAGTTCTACAGCGGCAACTATCTGGCGGGAACACGCGCCCGTGAGCAGGACAGCTATACTGCTTTCCAGGGCATCGCTCTGGAGAGCGAATTTTTACCGGATTCGCCCAACCATGCAGAGTGGCCGCAGCCCGATTGCTGGCTGCAACCCGGCGACAGCTGGCAGTCCGTGACGCATTATCGCTTCACGCCGCACTGAGCCACCGGATGAAAAACGCGCACTGCGCTGCCGACAGGCTTACGCAGTGCGCTGTTTTCCGCTATGGTATGGCGCTATTAGTGAGCCGCTTCTCAGTGGCCGCAGCCGGTTTCAATACTAATCGTAAATCGAGCATTAAGGAGTAAAGCTATGGCCGTAACTAAGCTGGTACTGGTGCGACACGGCGAAAGCCAGTGGAACCAGGAAAACCGCTTCACCGGATGGTACGATGTTGACCTGTCTGACAAAGGTCGCACTGAAGCCAAAGCAGCCGGTCAGCTGCTGAAGAAAGAAGGTTTCGTGTTTGATTTCGCTTACACCTCAGTGCTGAAGCGCGCTATCCACACGCTGTGGAACGTGCTGGATGAGCTGGATCAGGCTTGGCTGCCGGTTGAGAAAACCTGGCGTCTGAACGAGCGTCACTACGGTGCGCTGCAAGGTCTGGATAAAGCAGAAACCGCCGCTAAATACGGTGACGAGCAAGTGAAACAGTGGCGTCGTGGCTTTGCCATCACCCCACCAGAGCTGGATCGCGCTGATGAGCGTTTCCCTGGCCACGACCCGCGTTACGCTTCACTGACTGACGCGCAGCTGCCAACCACCGAAAGCCTGGCGCTGACCATCGAACGCGTGATTCCTTACTGGAACGAAAGCATTCTGCCGCGCATTAAGAGCGGTGAGAAAGTGATTGTTGCTGCACACGGCAACTCACTGCGTGCGCTGGTAAAATACCTCGACAACCTGAGCGAAGACGAGATCCTCGAACTGAACATCCCAACTGGCGTGCCATTGGTGTATGAGTTCGACGAGAACTTCAAGCCGCTCAAACGTTACTATCTGGGTGATGCTGACGAGATCGCTGCGAAAGCCGCTGCCGTAGCAAACCAGGGTAAAGCGAAGTAAGCGACCGCTGAAACGCAAAAAGGCCAGACGCGAGTCTGGCCTTTTTTATTGCCGCAAGGCTTAACCGCGACGCTGTTTGACCGCCTGAGCCAGCTGACGCAACGCTTTCTCGGTGTCTTCCCAGCCGATGCAGGCATCGGTCACGCTCTGGCCGTACACCAGCGGTTTGCCGCTCTCGAGGCTCTGATTGCCTTCCACCAGATGACTCTCGATCATCACGCCAGTAATCGCCTGCTCACCGCCGGCAATTTGCTGTGCCACGTCATCAGAAACTACCATCTGACGCTGGAACTGCTTGCTGCTGTTGGCATGGCTGAAGTCGATCATCACCTGCGGACGCAAGCCTGCTTTCTCCAGACCGGTTTTCACTGCCGCCACGTGTTCAGCGCTGTAGTTCGGCTCTTTGCCGCCGCGCAGAATGATGTGGCAATCTTCGTTACCGCTGGTTTCGACAATCGCCGAGTGACCATATTTGGTGACCGACAAGAAGCAGTGCGGTGCGCTGGCTGCACCAATCGCGTCAATCGCCACTTTGATGGTGCCGTCGGTGCCGTTTTTGAAGCCCACCGGGCAAGAGAGGCCGGAAGAGAGTTCGCGATGCACCTGCGATTCAGTGGTACGTGCGCCAATCGCGCCCCAGCTCATCAGATCGGCCATATATTGTGGCGTGATCATATCGAGGAACTCACCCGCTGCAGGCAAACCGATGTCGTTGATATCCACCAGCAGCTTGCGCGCCAGGCGCAGGCCGTCGTTGATCTGGAAGCTACCGTCCATAAATGGATCGTTGATCAGCCCTTTCCAGCCCACCGTGGTGCGCGGTTTTTCAAAGTAAACACGCATCACCACTTCGAGATCGTCTTTCAACTCATCACGTAACTTCAGCAGACGCGCGGCATACTCTTGCGCAGCCTGGGTATCGTGAATCGAGCACGGACCGATCACCACCAGCAGACGATCATCTTCGCCATGCAGAATGCGGTGAATCGCCTGACGTGACTGCGCAACGGTTTCGGCAGCTTTATCAGTGGCGGGGAATTTCTCAAGCAAGGCAACAGGAGGAAGTAACTCTTTGATCTCTCTGATGCGTAAATCGTCGTTCTGGTAATCCATACACAATTCCATTCAAATTTCTGGCCCAACGTCCGTCGGGCGCAACCCGCCCACTTTAGCCCTTCACGCGGTAGGTGTAAATTACGCACCGTGGCTAAAATGTATATCTCAAGTTTGCATTTATATATCTATGCACTAAGCTTTTTAAATGTAAGCACTAAGGAATGAGGTGTTTACAAAATTTAATATTTAAGCGAAGCGTATAAGGTGGAATTTTATTCCATCGCGGCACGCTATTTTCGTCAATCAACACCAGTGCGTGTTTGACGGCAACTATCCATTAATTACTGGAGCATAATGATGAATAAGTTTGCAATGATCTTTCTGACGGCAGCGATGACTTTAGGTAGCGGTGCGGTTATGGCGGCAGATAGTAATAATGGTGCAGCTAACGCCTCAGCGGAAGCGGGCGCAGCAGCCGGTGGTGCAAAACAGAATCTGCCACCGAATAACGTTGATAACAGCAAAATCAATAACGGCAGCATGAATACGAACAGTGCCGCAACCTCAGGTACACATACGGGTAATATGACTGCAGAGCAGATGCATAAAAATTCGATGTGTAAAGACGGCAAATGTCCTGACATGAACAAAAAAGTCCACACCAAAGAAGGTGGTGGCAAAGTTAAACACAAAACCGATGGCACCACGCAATAAGTAAGTCATTGGTATCAATCGGGAGAGCTTCGGCTCTCCCTTTTATTTTGCCCCCCGCCCTTTTCCGCTATGCTGAAGCAATGAAATTCACAGGAACTGATTCATGGCTTCATTGCTGCTTATTGATGATCACCCGTTAGTTGAAGTCGCACTGGAAGCGGCTTGCGTTAACGCTCCCATCACGCTGAAAATTCACGCCGCTGGCGACGAAGCCCAGGCACGCCAACTGCTGCAGCAACATCCTATCGATTTAATTGTGCTGGATATTGGCCTACCCGATTGCGACGGCCTTGAGCTGCTGCGCCGGTTACGCGTGCGCAATCAGCACTGTCCTGTGTTGATCTATTCCGCGCAGCAGAGCCGTCACACATTGCTCAGCGCAGTGTCGTTGGGCGCCGCCGGTTACGTGGTGAAAAGCCAAAGCATGGCGCAACTGCTGAGTGCAATTCTGGCAGTGCTCGGCGGACAACAGGCGTTTCCGCCGCTGCCAGAGCGTATCGAACTGCCGTTAACCGAGAAGGAGCAGCAGATTGTGGCGCTGCTGGTGCGCGGACTATCGAATCTGCAGATTGGCGAGCAGCTGCACATCAGCAATAAAACCGTCAGCACCCACAAGAAGAACATCCTGGAGAAAACCGGCGTGCAATCGGTGGTTGAACTGGCTGAATTGTGGAAAGCGCAGCAGTGAGGATATGGCTGCTCCTCAGCCTGTTGGTGCTGAGTGTGCTGGCGAAAGCCGATCTGCAACCCGCCAGCAGCGTGATGTTACCCGCGATGATGCCAGCGCCGCACGCTGAGCCGTGGCCGGGTGCAACCTTGCGCGTCGCGGTGCCGGCACAGAACAGCGCGCCCTGGGCGATGCGCATTGGCGATCACATCTGGGGCATCGACGCCGACTATCTCAGCGCGCTTAGCCAGTTGACAGGTACCCATTTCACGCTGCAAAGCTATGCCGATCGCGCGCAGCAATTGGCAGCCTTGCAGCGCGGCGAGGTGGATTTGGTATTAAGTAATCAACACGCCGAGCTGCCGTCCGATGTTCTGCTCAGCGACAGCTGGTACAGCAGCCCGATTCGTATCTATCGCAACCGGGATAATCAGCGCGCGGTGATGTTCAACAGCGATACCGCGCAGCTCACCATTGCCGAGGCGACGTTAGCGCAATTGCCCGCCGAATTTGTCCAGCAGCATCGCTGGCATACCTTGCCGGGCGATCTGCAGGCGCTGTATGCGCTGCTCAATCAGCAGAGCGATTATCTGGTCGCCGATGAAGCCAGCGCCGGTTTCCTGCTGGGCCAGCTGCAGCAAGGACAAATCTACCAAATCACCGCCGATCCCGGCGCGGGCGAACTGACGTTACGTGCGCTGGCGCGCGATGCCGCACTGATCCACTGGCTTAACAGCCAGTTGCGCCTGCTTCCCGCCGAATTCAGCAGTCGCGTCCAGCAGCGCTGGAGTCCGCCGCTGCTGCGTTATCAGGACACGCAAACATTGATGCTGTCGGCTGGCGAAAAGCAGTGGCTGGCGCAGCACAACGAGATTCCGTATGCGGTTGAGGCAGATAATGCGCCATGGAGTTATCGCGACAGCAACGGCAATGCGCGCGGCTTCGGCATCGATCTGCTAAACGCCTTAAGCCAAAGCACCGGCCTGCGTTTTACCCCGCGCTGGGTCAACAATCCGCAGCAGGCCGCCACGCTTTTGCAGCAACAGCAGGTAATGCTGAATCTGTTACAGCCGCTGTATGGCGACGATCCCGGCAGCAACACCTTGCCGGTATGGCGCGCCATTTGGGGAATTTACACGCTTGCCACCCATCAACCGATGAACTGGCAATCCCTACAAGGCCAGCGCGTGGGCGTGTTACGCGACGATCTCGCCTCACGTTTGCTGCCATCGGGCGTTACGCCACAGCCGTTCGACGACCGTGCGCAGCTGTGGCAAGCGCTGAATAGCGGTCAGATTGATGCGCTGGTGGATAACGTGCTGTCCGCGCGCTGGCGCATGGCGAGCCACGAAGATAATCGTGTGCATCTGGCATTTGCCGCCAGCGATATCGCCTGGCCGCTGGCACCGCAGGTAAGCGCTGAACAGCCTGAGCTGCGCGCCCTGCTCGACCATGCATTGCAGCAGATCCCGCCCGATACGCTCAATCAGATGCGCGTCAGCTGGTCGCAGCCGCCGCAGCCCGGCACCACGATGGCGATGCGCAATATTCCGCTGATGATTTTGATCGCGGCTGGCGTGATTATTCTGTTGCTGTTGGGTTTGCTGGCGCGTCGTTACTGGCAGCAGCGTCGTGATCGATTGCAGCGTGAACAGGCCGAACGCGCCAATGCCGCCAAGAGCCAGTTTCTCGCCACCGCCAGCCACGAATTGCGCACGCCGATGCAGGCGATTCTCGGTTTGCTGGAGCTGGAACAGCAGCAGCACCCGAGCGAACGGCTGGCTTTGATGCACAGCAGCGCGCGCTCGCTGATGGCGCTGCTAAACGACTTACAGGATCACGCACGTATTGAGAGCCACAGCTTCCGTTTGGCGCCGCGTCCGCTCGATCTGACACTTTGGCTGCAGCAACAGCAGCAGTTCTATCATCCCTTGATGCGCGATGCCGGGCCAAACCTGATTGCCGAAGCCCTGACGCCGTTGCCTGCCAGCGTGTTACTGGATGGCGATCGCCTGCAGCAGGTGGTGAATAATTTGGTCGCCAACGCCCTGAAGTTTACCCGCGAAGGCGAAGTGCGCCTTTCGCTGGCGGTTGATGCGCATATCCAGCTGACGGTGGCCGATACCGGCAGCGGCATTCCGCTTAACGAGCAGGCAGAGCTGTTTGAACCGTGGTATCAGGCGCCATCCGGCAAAAGCCATGCGGTACAAGGTAGCGGATTGGGTTTGTTTATCTGTCGCGAGATTGTGCAACGGATGGGCGGTACGCTAACGCTCACTTCAGAGCCCGGCAGCGGCACCACGGTCAGCGTGCAGTTGCCGTTAATACTGAGCGAAGAGCCGTTAACCGAGCGCACAGCAAGCTGGCCACATTATCCGCAGCTGCGCGTAGCGATCGTGGACGATCACCCGACCAATCTTTTAGTGATGCAGCAGCAGCTGGCGAACTTTGGTGTGCAGGCGCAGGTGTTTGAAGAGGGCCGAGCGCTGCTGCGCGCCGATGCCCAGCGCGCCTTCGATATTCTGTTTATCGACCAGATGATGCCGCGCCCGGATGGTTTAACGCTGCTGCGCATTCTGCGCCGCCGACAGCGCCAGCGCGGCACCGCCACGCTGCGCGTGCTGTGCTCTGCGGATGTTCAGTTGCTGAAAATCGCCCTGCAGGACGATGAAGCCTTGCTGCTCAAACCCATCGAGCTTGATCATCTGGCGCCGCTGCTGGCGCGCGCGATAAAAGATCCGCTGGATTTGTTGCCAAACAGTTTGCTGATTTTGGCGCAGAATAATCAGGCGTTTGTTCCACGCATCTGCCAGACCTTGCAGCGCACGCTGCAACAGGATCGGGATTTGCTGATCAGCGCACGCGATAAACAAAACTGGTCAGCGCTGGAACAGGCAGCGCACCGCATGAAAGGCAGCTGGTTGATGCTCGGGATGGATGAGGTTGCCGAGCGCTGTCAGCAGTTGATTGTGCAGACCAAACAGCAGCAGTTGCCGCTTGATGATCTCAATTTACTGATATCCTTAACAAACAGGTTACTTAAACAACTGGAAAATTATGGCACACACTCATTCCCACGGCGCAGCTAGCAGCAACCGCACGCGGCTGGCAGCGGCGTTTGGCGTAACGGCGCTGTTTATGGTGGCGGAAGTGATTGGCGGGCTGGTTTCTGGCTCGCTGGCGCTGCTGGCCGATGCCGGACATATGTTGACCGATGCCGCCGCACTGCTGATGGCGTTACTTGCGGTGCAATTTGCTCAGCGCAAACCCAACGCGCGCCATACCTTCGGCTTGCTGCGCCTCACCACCTTAGCGGCATTCGTCAACGCCATTGCGCTGCTGGTGATAACGGTGCTGATTGTCTGGGAAGCGCTGCGTCGCTTTTACGAGCCACAGCCAATAGCAGGCGGATTGATGCTCGGCATCGCCATTGCCGGTTTGCTGGCCAATCTGCTGTCGTTCCGGCTGCTGCATCGCGGCAGCGAAGAGAAGAATCTCAACGTACGTGCGGCGGCTTTGCATGTGCTGGGCGATTTGCTGGGTTCGGTCGGTGCGATTGTCGCGGCGGTGATCATCATGTTGACCGGCTGGACGCCGATAGATCCGATTCTGTCGCTGCTGGTGTCATTGCTGGTGGTGCGCAGCGCCTGGTCGCTGCTGCGCGAGAGTCTGCATGAGCTGCTGGAAGGTGCGCCGGACAATATCAACGCGGATAAACTTTCGCGCGAGCTGACGCGCAATATCGATGAAGTGCGTAACGTGCACCACGTTCATTTATGGCAAGTAGGTGAAAAGCCGGTGCTGACGCTGCATGTACAGGTGATTCCGCCTTACGATCATGACGGCCTGCTTAAGCGCATCCACCATTATCTGCATGAGCACTATCAGATTGCCCACGCCACGGTGCAGATGGAGTATCAGCCGTGCAGCGGACCGGACTGCGAGTTGTGTTTAGATAACAGCGCCGCGCAGCACGATCATCACGATCATGCTGCGCTGGAAGGTCATGCTCATCATCATCACTGATGTGACAGCGCGCGCGAGCCATGTTCGCGTGCGCTTTGCATCCACAGGCGCGAACCGTTAAGCGCAATCAGCGTCAGAATCGCGTACTCCAGTGACATGGCATAAACGCCCTGACGCGCAAAAATCATCACGCTTATGACGTTGATCACCACCCACAGCAGCCAGTTCTCAACGTATTTACGCGTCATGAGAATCATCGCCACAATCGACAACACCATCATGCACGAATCCCAGAACGGGAAAGCATCCGGCTGCAGCTGCGGCATCGCCACGTTAAGCCCCATGCTTTGCATGATGCCGACCGCTGTTTTGGTCAGGAAGGCAAACACTGGATCGATATAAAGCGTCATCAGAGCAATAGCCACCACGCACGCCGCGCCCCAACCCAAGGCTTTTGAGCGCGGCAGCCAGCGAATTTGCAGCTCAGTTTCATTGTTGGCGGTTTGCCGACTCCACGCGTACCAGCCGTAAACGTTGGCGACGAAGAAAAACAGCTGCAGCAATAAGCTGGCGTAGAGCTGAATCTGGAAGAAGATCACCGCGAACAGCGTGACGTTAATCAGCCCGAAAAAGTAGTTGATGATTTTTTCCAGGCTGGCGAGCCAGATACACAGCAAGCCAGCGATGGTGCCAACGGCTTCGATCCATGAGAGATCG
Organism: Pantoea sp. YR525; assembly: GCF_900116775.1. NCBI lineage: Bacteria > Pseudomonadati > Pseudomonadota > Gammaproteobacteria > Enterobacterales > Erwiniaceae > Pantoea > Pantoea sp. YR525. Next base: position 308,638 of record NZ_FPBU01000008.1, on the reverse strand, counting down.
TAGCCGCCAACGCCTAGCGGAATGTGAACCAGAATATTTTGCGTGCTAAAGAAGTCCATATAAGGTGCCTGTGTAACGGGAGCCCGTCATGCATTCCCTTTGATTTTAAGTTTGAGATCTGCAGCAAAGGATAGCATGCGGTTGAGCGGTAGCAACGCGGCCTCGCGCAGCGCATCATCGACATGGATTTCATGCTCGCTGCCGCCACGTTCCAGCCCTTCGGCAATCGCTTTCAGGCCGTTCATCGCCATCCACGGACAGTGCGCACAGCTGCGGCAGGTTGCGCCCTCGCCTGCGGTTGGCGCTTCCAGCAACTCTTTGTTCGGCACCGCCTGCTGCATTTTGTAGAAGATGCCGCGATCGGTAGCGACGATCATCTGCGGATGCGGCAAGCTTTGCGCCGCCTGAATCAGCTGGCTGGTGGAACCCACCGCATCAGCCAGATCGACAATCGCCTGCGGCGATTCAGGATGCACCAGCACCGCCGCATCCGGATAGAGCGCCTTCATGCGTTGCAAAGCCTGCGTTTTGAATTCGTCATGCACGATACAAGCGCCCTGCCAGCACAGCACATCTGCGCCGGATTTTTGCGTGACGTAGCGGCCAAGATGGCGATCCGGTGCCCAGATGATTTTCTCGCCGAGGCTGTCGAGATGTTCAATCAGCTCAACCGCGATGCTTGAGGTGACGACCCAATCTGCGCGCGCCTTCACCGCCGCCGAGGTGTTGGCATACACCACCACGGTGCGATCGGGATGCTGATCGCAGAAGCGGTTAAATTCCTCAATCGGGCAACCGAGATCGAGCGAGCATTCCGCCTGCAAGGTGGGCATCAGCACAGTTTTTTCCGGGCTAAGAATTTTTGCGGTTTCGCCCATAAAACGCACGCCCGCCACCAGCAAGGTTTTGGCGGAATGTGTGCTGCCGAAACGCGCCATTTCCAGTGAGTCCGATACGCAGCCGCCGGTCTCTTCCGCCAGCGCCTGAATTTCGGGATCGGTGTAATAATGCGCCACCATCACCGCATCACGTTCTATCAGCAAGCGTTTGATTTTGTTTTTGTAGTGGGATTTTTCATCGTCACTGAGACGTGCCGGTTTCGGCGGGAAAGGATAGATCGCGCTTTCAGGATCAAACATCAGACTCATGACACGGCTCTCGTTTTCTCAATTTAACAAAATTGCCTTTTACGGCAATGATGCGGCATCAAAACCGCCATCGTGTTTTATATGCTAAACACGATAGCGGAATTACGCGAGAGTGTCGTCTCTTTTTTGCGCGCTCTAAAGCAACAATGTGCTCTTTTGAGGGCTTTCCAGCTCCAGCAGGAAAGCTTTAACGCTGAGCCCGCCCGCAAAACCGGTGAGTTTGCCGTTGCTGCCAATTACGCGATGGCACGGCGCCATAATCGATAGCGGGTTTTTACCGTTAGCTGCGCCCACGGCGCGCACCGCTTTGGGATTGCCGATCTGCTCGGCGATTTGCAGGTAGCTGCGCGTTTCACCAAATGGGATGGTGAGGAGTGCTTGCCACACTTTTTTCTGGAATTCGGTGCCGACAGTATCGTACGGCATATCAAACTGCTGACGCTCGCCAGAGAAATATTCGCGCAGCTGGCGTTCGGCCTCACACAGAATCGGATGTTGATCGTTACGGCTGATCGGCTTCAGCGGCACGCGCTGCGCCCCTTCGTTTTCCCACAGAATCGCCGACAATCCCTTATCGGTGGCAACAAGCGTGAGCTCACCAACGGGCGTTGCGATGATTTTGGCATGATACATGGTGCACCTCCGGCTTAATCTCTGCTGGCGATTATCGCATTTCCGCCGCAGGAAACTGGCTGTTTTCGGTCATCAGCATAAACTGGTTAGCTGTCCGAAAGCAGCGAGTTTTCCCATTCAGCTTGCGCGACCATGCCGTTTATTTGCCGGAGACGATGATGTTTGATGCTGAAATTGCTTACCAGGCGCTGACGTCGCGCGATAGCCGCTTCGACGGGCTGTTTTTTGTTGGCGTGACATCCACCGGCATCTATTGCCGCCCCATTTGTCCGGTGAAAGCGCCGATGCAGAAGAACTGCCTGTTTTTTAGCAGCGCAGAGGCCGCCGAGAAAGCGCACTTCCGCCCGTGTTTACGCTGCCGCCCGGAACTGGCACCCGGCTCTGCGCCGGTGGATAGCCATCACCGCATTGCCGATCGTTTAATTCGCCGCATCGAAGAGGGCATGCTGGAAGAGCAGGAGACGCTGGCAGACATCGCTAGCGAGTTTGACCTGAGTGAACGTCAATTACGTCGCGTAGTGCAGCAGGAGCTCGGGGTATCGCCTTTAGAGCTGCGTCAGACACGTCGTATGCTGCTCGCTAAGCAACTTCTGACGGAAACCTCACTCCCGGTAACAGAAATTGCTTATGCCAGCGGCTTTCGCAGTCTGAGGCGTTTTAACGATGTGTTCCAGGCGCGCTATCGCATGACACCTTCCCGCTTGCGTAAACAGAATCAACCCGACGCCGTGAAGACCACGCAGGAGAGCGCTGAACTGCGCCTGAGTTATCGGCCGCCTTACGATTGGGATGCGATGCTCGATTTCCTGCAGCAGCGCGTGATGAAGGAGGTGGAATGGGTAAACGAGGGCATTTATCACCGCACCGTGGCGCTGGGCAATTGTCGCGGCTGGGTGCGCGTGAGCCATGTTGCGGAGAAACAGTCGCTAAAGGTGCAATTTACAACGTCTCTGACGCCGGTGCTGCCCGCTTTGCTGCGTCGTCTGCGCGACCTGTTCGACCTGGATGCACAGCCACAGCGCATAGCAGAGCATCTAAGCCACGATCCGCTTTTAGCCGAGAGCTTGTCGCGCTTTCCCGGTCTACGCGTTCCTGGTGCGTTTGACGGCTTTGAGTTGGGTGTGCGCGCGATACTCGGCCAGCAGGTTACGGTGAAAGCGGCAACCACGTTAAGTAGCCGAATGGCACAACGTTTTGGTGAGCCGCTGGTAACGCCGTGGTCAGAACTTTCACGTTTGCCGCCGAATGCGGAGTCGCTGGCGGCGGCGAGCATCGATGATATCGCCAGCCTGGGCATTGTCAGTGCGCGTTCACATGCCATTCAGGCGTTGGCGCAGGCCTGTGCTTCTGGCGCATTGCGCTTTAACGGTGCGGTGAATGCGGACGTGGTTCAGCAGCAGTTACTGGCGCTAAAAGGCATAGGGCCGTGGACGGCAAGTTATATCGCGATGCGCGCACTGCGTTGGCCTGATGCGTTTCCCAAAGAAGATATTGCGATTCGTAATAACCTCGGCGGCGTGAGTGCCAAAGTGGCGGAGCAGTTATCGCAGGTTTGGCGACCGTGGCGCAGCTATGCGGTGCTGCATATCTGGAAAAGTCTGACGCCGGTTAAGAAATCTGAATAGTGCGTTTCAGGCGGAAATAAGGGGCGGTTGCGTAAAGTCGCCGTGGATACATCCCTGTAGGCTCTGCCGGCGCATCCATGCGCCGGAAGCTTTACTCCACCGCCCCTTATCCCCGCCTTTATGCAAAAATGTGCACTAATTTTAGAAGCGACTTTTGAGCCTGAAAGCTCTGAAAGGCGGGAGCGGAAGGAGCGAAGCGTCCGAGCCATGGATGGCGAGGCCGATCCACAGGGATGTGTTGTGTCTTCGCGATCCGTCCCGCCTTTTAGAGCCCGGCACCGATCCCAAAGCAACATCGCTAGAATTTTTTTCTAAAACGTAGAAAAGCAAAAAGGCGCCTTTAGGGCGCCTTTCTACATAACTGGTGGGTCGTGCAGGATTCGAACCTGCGACCAATTGATTAAAAGTCAACTGCTCTACCAACTGAGCTAACGACCCGCTGTGGGGCTTACAACCTTTACTTGATGGTGGGTCGTGCAGGATTCGAACCTGCGACCAATTGATTAAAAGTCAACTGCTCTACCAACTGAGCTAACGACCCATCAAGGTTGTGAAGCTTACTGAAGAAATCATCTCACTTACAACGGGTTGAGATGGTGGGTCGTGCAGGATTCGAACCTGCGACCAATTGATTAAAAGTCAACTGCTCTACCAACTGAGCTAACGACCCATCTTCAGTGCTGCCGATACTTGTTAAGATATGTCCCGGCAACGGCGGCATATATTACTGATTTAGCGGGAGGGCGCAACCCTTATTTTCCACTAAATGTCTCAATTGCTTACCTTTCATGCTGTAAGACCAGAAATCACACGAAATCCGGTCTTTTAAGCACAAATTACAACCCGGCAAGACGTTTTTGCGCCTGCTTAGCAGAATCACTATTTGGGAATTGTTTGATCACTTGCTGGAAGACTGCCTTGGCTTTCGCCGTGTCGTTCTTCTCTTGCATGATCACGCCAACCTTAAACAGCGCTTCCGGAGCTTTTGGCGATTTCGCGTAATTTTTTACCACAGTGGCAAAATAATAGGCCGAATCGTCTTTTTTACCCTTGTTGTAATACAGCTGACCCAGCCAGTAATTGGCATTCGGCTGATAGGTAGAATCAGGATATTTCTTCACCCAAGCCTGCAGGGCAGTAATCGCCTGATCGTACTGCTTCTTCTCCAGAATCAGCGCAACGGCAGCATTGTAATCCGTATTGGCATCGCCGGTTTGTGCTGGCGCGGCCGCACTGGCGTTATCGCTGCTACCGCTATCAGCCGCTGCGGCACCCGCAGCGCCCGCAGCAGCGGCATCCGCACCACCGCCGGCCTGCGCACCGTTACTGCCGGAGCTGAGGCTGTCGATTTGCTGATAAAGCTGTTTCTGGCGCTCGATCACCTGATTAAGCTGATAGCTGTTTTGCTGGATTTGCCCGCGCAGCGAATCGATATCGCTTTGGTTGTCGCTCATCTGCTGCTGCAATTGCTGCAGAAGCTGAGCCTGGGCATTTGAGATACGTTCAAGAGTGGTGACGCGGTCTTCGACCGAGCCTGAGCCAACGCTACTGATTGACGCCTGGGCATTAGCAGCCCCCAAAGGGGCCGCTAAACCAACCAGTAACGACAGACTCAACAGATGAAGTCTGAAGTTACTCATCATGATATTTTCTTAGTAAACCAGTACGGCACGACGGTTTTTAGCGTAAGCCGCTTCGTCATGACCCAGTACAGCTGGTTTTTCTTTACCGTAAGAAACGATAGACATCTGGTCAGCAGAAACGCCTTTGCCTTGCAGATACATCTTAACGGCGCTTGCACGACGTTCGCCCAGGGCGATGTTGTATTCTGGAGTACCGCGCTCATCCGCGTGACCTTCGATGGTCACTTTGTAAGACGGGTTGCCACGCAGGAATGCAGCGTGCTGATCCAGCATCTGAGCGTAGTCAGAAGCCACGTCATACTTGTCCAGACCGAAGTAAACGATGTTGTTCTGCTGCAGCTGCTGCATCTGCAGGCGCGCTTGCTCGTCAGAAGACATGTTACCGTTCTGACCAGCACCGTAAGCACCGTCGTTAGCGCCCATACCAGTCTGATCGTTGTTGTTGTTTTTGTGTGAGCTACATGCAGCTACTGCGATAACCGGCAGAGCCAGCATCAAACCCTTCAGCACTTTGTTCAGTTGCATTTCTTTATCCTATTATTTTGTTTGCCATACATTTTAATCCCCCGCCGTGCAGGGGATCTATGCATCACAGATACGGCGACCAGGCAGGGAATTTGACCTGTCCATCAGTTGCCGGAAGACGCGCTTTGAAACGCCCGTCGGTTGAAACCAACTGCAACACGGAACCCATCCCCTGAGTAGAGCTATAGATTACCATTGTGCCGTTTGGCGCCAGACTCGGCGTTTCATCCAGGAACGTGTCCGTTATTGTTTGAACGGCTCCCGTTACCAGATCCTGTTTGGCGACATGCTGAGCGCCACCGGCGCTGCTGATCATCACCATAGTTTTACCGTCGGTTGACACATCCGCATCCTGGTTTTGCGCACCTTCCCAGGTAATACGTTGTGGCGCACCGCCGTTGATACCAACTTTATAAATCTGAGGCGCACCGGCCTGATCCGAGGTGTAAGCCAGCGTCTGGCTGTCCGGGAACCACGTCGGTTCAGTGCTGTTGTAGCGACCATCCGTCACCTGACGCGTCTGACCAGAAGCCAGATCCATCACGTACAGGTTCAGGCTACCGGTTTTCGACAACGCGAAGGCCAGTTTAGAACCGTCTGGTGAGAAGGCTGGCGCACCGTTGTGACGTGGATAAGAAGCCACCTGACGGATTGCACCGTTAGACAGCGTCTGCACAACCAGCGCAGATTTGCCGCTTTCGAAGGTTACGTAAGCCACCTTGCTGCCATCTGGCGACCAGGCCGGAGACATCAAGGGCTGCGGTGAACGGTGAACCACAAACTGGTTGTAGCCATCGTAATCCGATACGCGCAGCTCATACGGGAACTGACCGCCGTTGGTCTGCACCACATAGGCAATGCGGGTACGGAATGCGCCTTTAATGCCGGTCAGCTTCTCGAACACTTCGTCACTGGCGGTGTGCGCTGCATAACGCAGCCACTGCTTAGTCACTTTATAAGAGTTCTGTGCCAGCACGGTGCCTGGTGCGCCGCCGGTATCCACCAGCTGATAGGCAATTTGATAGCTGCCGTCAGCATTTGGCGTTACTTGGCCGACCACGACCGCATCAATACCCAATGCGCTCCATGCGGCAGGTTGAACTTCCTGCGCGCTGGCTGGCTGTTGTGGCAGACGAGAACGATCGAGCGGATTGAATTTTCCGCTGTTGCGTAAGTCAGCAGAAACGATCCCGCCGATGTCTTCTGGTGCCGCGCCTGGGCCAGCCCATTGGAACGGTACCACACCAATAGGGCGTGCGGTGTTAACGCCCTGCGTAATTTCAATACGGACTTCTGCATGAAGCATTGCTGCCCACAGCAGTACAAAAAAACCTAAGGTTACACGAAGTGCCTGCTTCATTTTTTCTCCCTTACCTGAACCAGAGGTTCATGATAATTCGCACAGTTCCTGAAAAACACGAGTACTTATAGAGTACGGCGAGCTAACCATAGTTCAACCTGCCGTACGTTACTGCATTATTCTGGTTTGAAACGCATAGGTGCGTTTTTAAACACTTCATACACCGCCTGCGAAGGCGGCTTTGGAATACGCGCCTGCTTCGCGGCAGCGATTGCTGCCTGACACAAGGCTGGATCGCCACCTTCCGATTTAACATCAATCAGTAAACCATCCGGTGCCAGCTTGATGCGCAGGTTGCACTCTTTACCTTTGTACAAATCAGCATCGTAGAAACGGCTCTGAATCGCGCCGACCACTTGCCCCAGATAATTATTGATATCTGCGCCTGACGCGCCAGCCTTCTTCTGATTGCCCTGCCCTGCAGCGCCACCCGATGCGGTGCCGCTTTTCGGTGCATTCTTACCAGAAGACAAACCACCTAACAGGTCATCAACCGCATTTTCATTCTTCGCAGCTTCTGCGGCGGCTTTTTTGGCATCTGCAGCAGCTTTCGCTTTTGCATCCGCTTTGGCCTTCGCAGCTGCATCGGCCTTGGCTTTCGCCTCGGCTGCAGCCTTCTCTTTCGCTTCAGTTGCAGCTTTTTCTTTTGCCTCAGCAGCCGCTTGCTCTTTCGCCTCTTTCGCTTCCTGAGCCGCTTTCGCCTTCGCATCGGCAGCAGCCTGAGCTTTGGCTTCAGCATCCGCTTTGGCTTTTGATTCTGCGGCCGCTTTTGCCTGCTGCGCCGCTTTCTCTTTGGCCGCTTCAGCAGCGGCAGCTTTGGCTTCCGCGTCCGCTTTCTTCTTCGCGTCAGCTGCGGCTTGCTTGGCTTCTTCTACCGCTTTGGCTTTGGCGTCAGCAGCCGCTTTTGCTTGCGCATCGGCTTCCGCTTTAGCATCGGCCTTGGCTTTCGCTGCGGCAGCTTCGGCAGTTTTCTGCTGTTCCTGCGCTTGCTTAGCGGCGGCTTCAGCGGCTTTCTGCTGCTCAGCCTGCTGCTTCGCCTGCTCTTTGGCTTCCTGCTGGGCCTGCAAGCGCTCTTTTTCCATCTCTTTCAGGCGCTGCTGCTCAGCAGCTTGTTTCTGCTGTAACTCTTCGGCCTGCTGCTGCGACTGTTTCTGACGCTGCTGCTCGGCGCGCTGACTGTCTCGTTGCTGATTCTGCTGGCGGTTATACTGCTCAACCACGGCGCCTGAATCGACCATCACTGCGTCAATATCACTGCCACCGCCACCGCCGCTGGATTCGATTTTTTCGTTAAACGAGCTCCAAATCAGTAAGGCGATCAGCACGATGTGCAGAATCACCGAAACGATTATTGCGCGTTTTAACTTGTCGTTCTGCTCGGTTGCCTTCGACACACTCGGTTCCCAAAAACGGTTCGCTTTAAATCGGCTGCGTCATCAAACCGACAGATTTCACGCCAGCCTGATGTAACAGGTTCAGCGCCTTGATGATTTCGTCGTAAGGGACGTCTTTCGCACCGCCGATCAGGAAGACCGTTTTCGGATTGGCTTCAATCCGGCGCTGCGCTTCGCTCACCACCTGCTCCGGCGGCAACTGCGTCATACGATCGTGATCCACCACCAGGCTGTACTGGCCAACACCAGACACTTCAACAATCACCGGTGGATTATCATCAGTTGAGACGGTTTTTGAATCTGTCGCATCCGGCAGATCCACTTCCACGCTCTGGGTAATAATCGGCGCGGTTGCCATAAAGATGAGCAGCAACACCAACAGCACGTCCAGCAGTGGAACAATGTTGATTTCCGACTTAAGGTCGCGTTTACCGCGACCACGGGTTCTGGCCATCGTAAACCTCGACTTACTTCGTGTTGTCGTTGGAGAAAGCCTGACGATGCAGGATAGCCGTGAACTCTTCCATAAAGTTGTCGTAGCCCTGTTCCAGCTTGTTGACGCGCTGGTTCAGACGGTTGTACGCCATAACGGCAGGAATGGCCGCAAACAGACCGATTGCGGTCGCGATCAACGCTTCGGCAATACCCGGTGCAACCATCTGCAGCGTCGCCTGTTTTACCGCACCAAGGGCGATGAAGGCGTGCATGATCCCCCACACCGTACCGAACAGACCGATATACGGACTGATTGAGCCAACGGTGCCAAGGAAAGGAATGTGAGTTTCCAGCGTTTCCAGTTCACGATTGAAGGAGATACGCATCGCACGGCTCGCACCCTCTACCACGGCTTCTGGCGCATGGTTGTTAGCACGGTGCAAGCGCGCAAACTCTTTGAAACCCGAATAGAAGATTTGCTCAGATCCGCTCAATTCATCGCGGCGTCCCTGGCTTTCCTGATACAGGCGTGACAGCTCAATACCGGACCAGAACTTATCTTCAAAGGCTTCGGCTTCGCGCCCCGCCGCATTCAAAATGCGCGTACGCTGAATAATGATCGCCCATGAGGCAATAGAAAAGCCGATCAAAATCAACATGATAAGTTTGACCAGAAGGCTCGCCTTCAGGAACAAATCAAGAACATTCATGTCAGTCACTGCTTGAACTCCGCGACAATAGACTTGGGAAGCGCAATTGGCTTCATTAGATGTGGGTTGATGCAGGCAATCAGGACTTCTGCTTCATTTAGCACTTTGCCTTCTGCATTCACGATACGCTGCGAGAACGTCATCGTTGCACGCGTCATTGAGGTCACTTCTGTTTGAATTTCCAAAAGATCGTCCAGACGTGCAGCTGCAACAAAATCGATCGTCATGCGTCGTACCACAAAAGCCACCTGCTCTTCCAACAGGACCTGCTGATTGAAATGGTGCTGGCGCAACATTTCGGTACGTGCTCGTTCATAGAAAGCAAGATAACTGGCGTGGTAAACCACACCACCGGCATCGGTGTCTTCGTAATAGACACGAACCGGCCAGCGAAACAGCGTAGTACTCACTCTACATCCCGGTCTCATTTTAAACGTTGCTACTATACGCAAGTGAGATCGGCTTGGGAATGGTCCGCTGACGCCGCGCGAAAATAATTATCACAGGTTAACAACTGGAAGGATTTATAGGATGTTTCTTGACCGGGCGCTGACAAAACCTCACGCCAGCGCCTGAAAATGCAGCGTTTTTAAGTCCTGAACCTGGACTTAATGGTAGAACCAAAAAATTCCTGCCAACAAAATCAACAGTGCGGGCAGAGGTGAGAAAAGAGCCTGCCAACGCGTTTGTTGTGGACTGAATCCGGTGCCGTGAATCACGCCGGTACACACAGCCCAAATCAGCAGCAATCCATGCCATATCGCCAAATCACTTGTACGCGCAGCAAAGCGTGAAGGTTGCCAAATAACGCATCCCGCCAGCCACAGTGCCAGAATTAACGAAAGGGCCCGAAATGGGCCCTTGTCCATCAGACGATACATCGTCCGAATCAGTGTGCGCATCAGACTTGCTCGTCCTTGGCGCTGCTCTCTTCAACATGCTCCAGCGCCAGCGCCGTGATCACACCGAACGCACAGGCCAGCAAGGTGCCAAGAATCCAGGCAAAATACCACATGCTCAATCTCCTTAATCAGTACAGGGAGTGCGTATTGCTCTCAATGTGTTCTTTGGTGATACGGCCAAACATCTTGTAATAACACCAGGCGGTGTACGCCAGGATAATCGGTACAAAGATGATGGCGGCAATGGTCATCACTTTCAGCGTCAGCAGGCTAGACGTGGCATCCCACATCGTCAGGCTGATGCCTGGCACGGTGCTGGATGGCATGATGAACGGGAACATCGCAATCCCAGCAGTCATGATCACGCAAGCTAAGGTCAGTGAAGAAGAGATAAACGCCAGAGCGCCCTTCTCGATACGCGAAAAGAGAATGGTCAGCAGCGGTAACACCACGCCCAACAGCGGGAACAGCCACAATACTGGCATCTGCTCGAAGTTCACCATCCATGCGCCCGCTTCACGCACCACATCTTTACCCAACGGGTTGGATGCGGCGTGATGATCGATAACGCTTTTCAGCACATAACCATCAATACCGTATTTCACCCACACGCCGGCAAGGATGAAGCACACCATCATCACCAGCGCCGAGATTTGCGCGGTGCTGCGGCTGCGGACGTGCAACTCACCGGCAGTACGCATCTGCAGATAGGTTGCGCCCTGCGTCAGGATCATCGCCACACTCACCACGCCCGCCAGCAAGCCAAACGGATTCAGCAGTTGGAAGAAGTTACCGGTATAGAACAGGCGCAAATATTCGTCAGCATGGAACGGCACGCCTTGCAGCAGATTGCCGAACGCCACGCCAATCACCAGCGGCGGGACAAAGCTGCCGATGAAAATGCCCCAATCCCACATGCCGCGCCAGCGCATATCTTCAATCTTCGAACGGTAATCAAAACCAACCGGACGGAAGAACAGTGAAGCCAGCACCAGAATCATCGCCACATAGAAGCCGGAGAACGCAGCGGCATACACCATTGGCCAGGCGGCGAACAGCGCGCCACCGGCGGTGATCAGCCAAACCTGGTTTCCGTCCCAGTGCGGCGCAATGCTGTTAATCATGATGCGACGTTCGGTATCGGTACGACCCAAAATGCGGGTCAGCATACCGACGCCCATATCAAAGCCATCGGTGACCGCGAAACCAATCAGCAACACGCCAATCAGCAGCCACCAGACAAAGCGCAATACTTCGTAATCAAACATGGTCGCTCTCCTTATCCACGCGCCGGCTGAGATGATGTCTTCAGCGTTTCATGATGATAGCGGCCGGTTTTCAGGCTGCTTGGACCGAGGCGCGCGAACTTGAACATCAGGTACATTTCCGCCACGAGGAACAAGGTGTAGAGACCGCAAATCAGCGTCATTGAGAACAGCAGATCGCCGACGGTCAATGAGGAGTTAGCGACAGCGGTTGGCAGCACCTCACCAATTGCCCACGGCTGGCGACCATACTCAGCAACGAACCAACCCGCTTCAATCGCAATCCATGGCAATGGAATGCCGTACAACGCGGCTTTCAGTAACCAGCGCGACTTACCAATACGGTTACGTATGACGCTCCAGAAGGAGAATGCAATGATGCCCAACATCAGCACGCCGCCCAGCACCATGATGCGGAAGGCGAAGTACAGCGGTGCAACGCGTGGGATCGAATCCTGCGTGGCTTTATGGATCTGCTCTTCGCTGGCGTTAGCCACATCCGGCGTATAGCGCTTCAGCAGCAGGCCATAACCGAGATCCTTTTTGCTGGCTTCAAACTCGCTGCGCACCGCAGGATCTTTGCTACCACCGCGCAGTTCGTTCAGCAGCGCGTACGCTTTCATGCCGTTACGAATGCGCACTTCATGCTGCGCCAGCAGATCTTTCAAACCGGTGACTGGCGTATCGACTGAACGTGTAGCGATCAACCCGAGCAGATACGGAATCTGAATCGCATATTTGTTTTCCTGCGTCTCCTGATCCGGAATACCAAACAGCGTAAACGCAGCAGGAGCCGGTTGGGTTTCCCATTCCGCTTCAATCGCCGCCAGCTTGGTTTTCTGCACGTCGCCGATTTCATAACCAGATTCGTCACCCAGCACGATCACCGACAAAATCGCCGCCATACCGAAGCTGGCTGCGATAGCAAAGGAGCGTTTAGCGAAAGCAATATCGCGCCCTTTTAGCAGATACCATGCGCTAATACCAAGGATGAACATCGCACCTGTGGTGTAGCCAGCGGCCACGGTATGCACAAACTTCACCTGCGCAACCGGGTTTAGCACCAGCTCGGAGAAGCTCAGCATCTCCATACGCATGGTTTCAAAATTGAACTCGGAAGCAATCGGGTTTTGCATCCAGCCATTCGCCACCAGAATCCACAGCGCGGACATGTTGGAACCGAGCGCCACCAGCCAGGTCACCGCAAGGTGTTGCACCTTGCCGAGGCGATCCCAGCCGAAGAAGAACAGGCCAACAAAGGTGGATTCGAGGAAGAACGCCATTAAGCCTTCAATGGCGAGCGGCGCACCGAAGATATCGCCGACGTAATGTGAGTAATATGACCAGTTGGTACCGAACTGGAATTCCATGGTCAGGCCGGTAGCCACGCCGAGCGCAAAGTTGATACCAAACAACTTGCCCCAGAACTTGGTCATATCTTTATAAATTTGTTTCCCCGTCAGGACATATACGGTTTCCATGATCGCCAATAAAAACGCCATACCCAGCGTTAATGGCACGAACAGGAAATGGTACATCGCCGTCAGGGCAAACTGTAAACGCGACAGCTCGACAATATCTAACATGATGACTCCTTGCTCCTCGCATGAACTTCCCCTGCGGATGACAACGGCAAACAACAGACATTGACGCGCAGAATAAGATTCAGGAACGACTGATTATTGATTCCAGTTTTGTTACTGATAGAACAGAGAAAGCTGTTGCTCGAAGAAGGCGAGTAACAGTGATGAAATTCCCTTAAAAACCGATCTTTTCAGTCAATTTTAAGCAGGAGTGGAATGAGGAGGCGGCAGAATTGATATAACAACGCCTGGCACAAACTCCTGAAAAATTATGACGAAGACTGAATTGATGCAGCGCAATTTATACCGGTTAGTCGCTGTTTTGCTAGCGGTAAAGTTTCCTATAACTCGCTATTTATTGATCTGGATTAAGACAATAAATTTCCAGATATGTAGTGTTAAAGTGGTTGTTAATTAGATGTCACAACATCATCATATAATTAAGAATATAATTACCTTTTCCGCAATTATTTAACCTCGATCTGGAAAGCCGTGTGTCAATTGTTTGACGAAGATCCAGCGTCTTTTCCCTTCTTTACCCTGATGACAGAGTAAGCATAGCCGCTGTTTTTGAAACCGTTACGCTTTTTGCCCCTGTTTTCGGCGGGTTATTACCAAAAAAAAGCCACCCGAAGGTGGCTTTTTAATGTCAGTCAAAACTGGCTTATTTGATTGGCAGAACCGCTTTAACCGCGTCGCCAATGTCTGCCAGGCTGCGTACGGTTTTCACACCGGCCGCTTCCAGCGCAGCGAATTTCTCATCAGCAGTACCTTTACCACCGGCAATGATGGCGCCTGCGTGGCCCATACGTTTGCCTTTCGGTGCAGTCACACCCGCGATGTAGCCGACAACCGGCTTGGTCACGTGTGCTTTGATGTAGGCTGCTGCTTCTTCTTCCGCGCTACCACCGATCTCACCGATCATCACGATCACTTCGGTCTGTGGATCTTCCTGGAACAGTTTCAGGATGTCGATGAAGTTAGAGCCTGGGATCGGGTCGCCACCGATACCTACGCAGGTTGACTGGCCGTAGCCGATGTCAGTGGTCTGCTTAACGGCTTCATAAGTCAGCGTACCTGAACGCGATACGATACCGACGCGGCCTGGCTGGTGAATGTGGCCCGGCATGATACCGATCTTACATTCGCCTGGCGTGATCACGCCTGGGCAGTTCGGGCCGATCATACGTACGCCAGCTTCATCCAGCTTCACTTTCACGGTCAGCATATCCAGCGTTGGGATACCTTCGGTGATGGTGATGATCAGTTTGATGCCCGCATCGATCGCTTCCAGAATACCGTCTTTGCAGAACGGCGCCGGAACGTAGATAACGGTGGCGGTTGCGCCGGTCGCTTCTACTGCTTCACGCACGGTGTTGAACACCGGCAGGCCGAGATGCGTGGTGCCACCTTTGCCTGGCGTTACACCGCCAACCAGCTGCGTACCATAGGCCAGCGCCTGCTCAGAGTGGAACGTCCCTTGACCACCGGTGAAACCCTGGCAAATGACTTTGGTGTTTTTGTCGATCAAAATGGACATTATTTACCCTCCGCTGCAGCTACAACACGCTGTGCAGCGTCTGTCAGGCTGGTTGCTGCAATGATGTTCAGACCGCTGTCCGCCAGTTTCTTAGCGCCCAGCTCGGCGTTGTTACCTTCCAGACGTACCACAACTGGTACGTTCACACCCACTTCTGCCACTGCACCGATGATGCCGTCTGCGATCAGGTCGCAACGTACGATGCCGCCGAAGATGTTAACGAACACGGCTTTTACCGCATCGTCAGACAGGATGATTTTGAAGGCTTCGGTCACGCGCTCTTTGGTTGCGCCGCCGCCAACGTCCAGGAAGTTTGCTGGCTCACCACCGTGGTGTTTCACGATGTCCATGGTGCCCATTGCCAGACCGGCGCCGTTTACCATACAGCCGATGTTGCCATCCAGCGCAACGTAGTTCAGTTCCCACTGCGTTGCATGTGCTTCACGTGGATCTTCCTGGCTTGGATCGCGCATTTCACGCAGTTCCGGCTGACGGAACAGTGCGTTACCGTCTGCACCCAGTTTGCCATCGAGGCAGATCAGGTCGCCCTGCTTGGTGATCACCAGCGGGTTGATCTCAACCATCGCCAGATCGCGCTCGAGGAACATGGTCGCCAGACCCATAAAGATTTTGGTGAACTGGCTAACTTGCTTACCGGTCAGGCCAAGTTTGAACGCCAACTCGCGGCCCTGATACGGCTGTGGACCCGCTAATGGATCCAGCGCCATTTTGTGGATCAAGTGTGGCGTTTCTTCTGCCACTTTCTCAATCTCAACACCGCCTTCAGTCGAGGCCATGAAGATCACACGACGAGTCGCACGGTCAACAACCGCACCCAGATACAGCTCCTGATCGATATCAGTCGCGGCTTCAACCAGAATCTGGTTTACCGGCTGACCGTGCGCATCAGTTTGATAGGTCACCAGACGTTTGCCCAGCCAATGCTCAGCAAAAGCACGAATGTCTTCTTTGCTGTTAACTACTTTCACGCCACCCGCTTTACCGCGGCCACCGGCATGAACCTGACATTTCACTACCCACGGACCTGCGCCGATTTTAGACGCGGCTTCTTCAGCTTCACGTGGCGTGGTGCAGGCGTAGCCTGTCGGTGCTGGCATGCCATAGCGTGCAAACAGCTGCTTCGCCTGGTATTCATGTAAATTCATGATGTTCTATCCATTCAGGTATGAGTTTGGGCGCGCCTTCACACCGCGCGCCCGGCGAAATTAGACGTCCAGCAGCAGGCGAGCTGGATCTTCCAGCATCTCTTTCACCGCGACCAGATAGCCAACGGATTCACGACCATCAATCAAACGGTGATCGTAAGAGAGCGCCAGATACATCATTGGCAGAATCACTACCTGACCATTGACCGCCATTGGGCGATCTTTGATGGCGTGCATGCCCAGAATCGCGCTCTGCGGTGGGTTGATGATTGGCGTAGACATCAGCGAACCAAACACACCACCGTTGGTGATGGTGAAGTTACCGCCGGTCAACTCTTCAACCGTCAACTTGCCGTCACGGCCTTTCACCGCCAGCTCTTTAATTTTCTTCTCAATGTCGGCCATGCTCAGCGCATCAACATCTTTCAGCACTGGCGTTACCAGACCACGCGGCGTAGAAACCGCAATGCTCACATCGAAATAGTTGTGGTAAACCACATCTTCGCCATCAATCGACGCGTTCACTTCCGGGAAGCGTTTCAGCGCTTCAACCACCGCTTTGATATAGAAGGACATGAAGCCCAGACGCACGCCGTGACGCTTCTCGAACGCGTCGCCGTACTGTTTGCGCAGGTCCATGATTGGCTTCATGTTGATTTCGTTGAACGTGGTCAACATCGCGGTGCTGTTTTTCGCTTCCAGCAGACGCTCGGCAACACGCTTACGCAGACGCGTCATCGGTACGCGTTTTTCGCTGCGGTTAGCCACAGCGGCCTGCGGTGCAGCAGCAGCAGCTGGCGCTGGTGCGGCTTTGCCACCGTCGGCTTTCTTCGCCAGATGTTTTTCCACATCTTCACGCGTCAGACGGCCGCCAACGCCGGTGCCTTTGATCTGGCTGGCATCGAGGTTGTTTTCAGCAATCAGACGGCGAACCGCTGGGCTGAGCGCATCGTTGCTCTCTTCTTCCAGAGAAGCGGTTTGACGCTGTGCTGGTGTAGACTCTTTGCTTTCCGCTTTTGCCGCAGTCTCTTTCCCGCCGCTGTTGCCCTCTTTCAGACGGCCCAGAATCTGACGAGAAGTGACGGTAGCGCCTTCATCTTCCAGCACGGCTTCCAGAATGCCGTCCGCTGAAGCAGGCACTTCCAGCACCACTTTGTCAGTTTCAATCTCTACCAGTACTTCATCGCGGCTCACGGAGTCGCCGGGTTTTTTGTGCCAGGTTGCAACCGTTGCGTCCGCTACGGATTCAGGCA
Organism: Pantoea sp. YR525; assembly: GCF_900116775.1. Taxonomy (NCBI): domain Bacteria; kingdom Pseudomonadati; phylum Pseudomonadota; class Gammaproteobacteria; order Enterobacterales; family Erwiniaceae; genus Pantoea; species Pantoea sp. YR525. The sequence continues at coordinate 291,456 of NZ_FPBU01000008.1, read as the reverse complement.
AATCGGGAACGAGAATTTCTACGCTACTCATTTTCTTTCCTTTTTATTAACCAAGGTTCAGCGCGTCATTAACCAGGTCTTGCTGCTGTTTTTGATGTACGGACATGTAGCCCACGGCCGGTGAAGCAGAAGCCGGACGGCCTGCATAACGCAGTGACGCACCAAATGGAACCACTTCGCGGAAATGATGCTGACTGCAATACCATGCGCCCTGATTCAGTGGCTCTTCCTGACACCACACGAAATCCTGCACATGAGCATAGTTTTTCAATACGTCCTGCACGACTTTGTGCGGGAACGGATAGAGTTGTTCGATACGCACGATAGCCACGTCGGTCTGCTCGTTTTTACGACGCTGCTCCAGCAGATCGTAATAAACCTTGCCCGAACACAGTACGACGCGTTTAACCTGCTGCGGATCGAGATCGTCGATCTCACCAATCGCCGGCTGGAAGCTGCCAGTGGCCAACTCTTCCAGGCTGGAAATCGCCAGCGGATGACGCAGCAGTGATTTTGGTGACATGACGATCAGCGGACGGCGCATACCGCGCAGCGCCTGACGACGCAGCATGTGGTAAACCTGCGCTGGCGTTGAAGGCACGCATACCTGCATATTCTGTTCAGCACAGAGTTGCAGATAACGCTCCAGACGCGCTGACGAGTGCTCAGGACCCTGACCTTCATAACCGTGCGGCAGCAACATGACCAGGCCACACATACGGCCCCATTTCTGCTCGCCGGAGCTGATGAACTGGTCGATCACTACCTGCGCACCGTTGGCGAAGTCGCCGAACTGCGCTTCCCAAATGGTCAACACGCGCGGTTCTGCGGTGGCGTAACCGTATTCGAAGGCCAGTACCGCTTCTTCAGACAGCACGGAATCCCACACTTTGAACTGACCCTGACCGTTATGGACATGGTGCAGCGGCGTGTAGGTTGAGCCGTTGGTCTGGTTGTGGATCACCGCATGACGGTGGAAGAAGGTACCGCGACCGGTATCTTCACCGGAAAGACGTACCGGAATTCCTTCGTCAACCAGCGTGGCGTAAGCGAGGTTTTCAGCACCGCCCCAGTCGAACGCTTTGTTGCCTTCAGCCATCTCTTTGCGATCGTTGTAGATCTTGGCCACGCGAGACTGCACTTCTACCGATTCCGGTACGCTGCTGATGCGGCGCGCCAGTTCCTGCAGGCGTTTCAGTTCCACGGTTGCCGGGTAGCTTTCATCCCACTCGTGGTTCAGATACGGCGACCATGTGAATGAATGCAGGCTCATCGGACGCCATTCCGGCACCACGCATTCGCCTTCATCCAGCGCGTCGCGGTACAGGTTAACCATCTCGGTGGCATCTTCGGTGGTCGCAACACCTTCGCTTTCCAGCTGATCGGCGTAGATTTTACGCGGCGTTGGATGCTTTTTGATTTTCTGGTACATCAACGGCTGAGTTGCACTTGGCTCGTCGGCTTCGTTGTGGCCGTGACGGCGGTAGCACACCAGATCGATAAACACATCACGTTTAAAGGTGTTGCGATAATCCAGCGCCAGGCGAGTCACAAACGCCACCGCTTCTGGATCGTCCGCGTTAACGTGGAAAATCGGTGCCAGCACCATCTTGCCGATATCAGTACAGTACGGCGTAGAACGCGCATCTTTCGGGTTGGAGGTGGTGAAACCAACCTGGTTGTTAATCACGATGCGAACGGTACCGCCCACTTCGTAACCACGCGCCTGCGACATGTTCAGGGTTTCCTGCACCACGCCCTGGCCAATCACTGCGGCATCACCGTGAATGGTGATTGGCAGAACTTTGTTGCTGCTTGGCTCAGCCAGACGATCCAGACGCGCACGCACCGAACCCATTACTACCGGGCTCACGATTTCCAGATGCGATGGGTTGAACGCCAGCGCCAGATGCACCAGGCCGCCTTCGGTTTCCACGTCAGACGAGAAGCCCATGTGGTACTTCACGTCGCCGGTGCCGAGGTGTTCTTTGTGCTTGCCGGAGAATTCGTCAAACAGATCCTGCGGCTTCTTACCTAACACGTTGATCAGTACGTTCAGACGACCGCGGTGCGCCATACCCAGCACCACTTCGCGCGTACCGCTCTTGCCAGCGTGACGAATCATCTCGCGCAGCATTGGCACCAGCGCATCACCGCCTTCCAGCGAGAAGCGCTTCGCACCTGGGAATTTCGCGCCCAGATATTTTTCCAGGCCTTCTGCCGCAGTCAGCTCTTTCAGGAAACCTTTTTTCTCGTCGCTGCTGAAAGACGCGTGGCCCACCACCGATTCCAGACGCTGCTGAATCCAGCGCTTCTCATCGGTGTTGTTGATGTGCATGTACTCTGCACCAATCGAGCCACAGTAAGTCTGCTGCAGCGCCGCAAACAGATCGGCCAGCTTCATAGTCTCTTTGCCGATAGCAAAAGAACCTACGTTAAAGCTTTCCTGAAAATCGGCGTCGGTCAGATCGTGATAAGCCGGATCGAGGTCGGCTACCGTGTCCTGTTTCCACAGGCCAAGCGGATCGAGGTTTGCATGCTGATGGCCGCGGAAGCGGAACGCATTAATCAGCTGCAGCACTTTAACCTGTTTGGAGTTGGTTGCCGGATCGGTCACGGTTGATGTGTAACGCGTGGCGTCTTTAGCCAGGCGGCGGAAGTAATCACGCGTGGTGGAGTGAAATTGCTCAGGTTTCACGCCAGTGCCCGGCAGCTGTTGGAACAGCTCGCGCCACATGTCATCAACTGAGTCAGGATCGGTCAGGAAATCCTCATAGAGTTGCTCTATGTAAGATTGGTTCGCGCCGGCCAGCCAGGAGGAGTCCAGCCAGGGTTTCATCGCGCTGTTCTGCATTGTGATCCCTTAAGCATTAATCTGCTTTTTATGAGGTTTCATTTTTTACCGCTTACGCGGCTTGCCGTAGTGAGTTCAGCGATACGAACCTGTGCGCTACCGGCGCCTGGCTCGTAAGGGAACCTTTATAAGCGTGGTCAGCACCGCGCTTATAGAGGCTTCCGTAAACATCCGGGAACCTAGGTTCCCGGAGAGTGACTTTCTGTTACGCCCCGCGTTGCAGCAGCATCGACTTAATATGGCCGATGGCGCGCGTTGGGTTTAGGCCTTTCGGGCACACGCTCACACAGTTCATGATGCTGTGACAGCGGAAAACACTGAAAGCATCGTTTAGATTGTCGAGACGCGCATTGGTTTCCGTATCGCGGCTGTCGATCAGGAAACGGTAAGCGGCCAGCAGGCCAGCCGGACCAACAAACTTGTCCGGATTCCACCAGAACGACGGGCACGACGTTGAGCAGCAGGCGCAGAGAATACACTCGTACAAACCGTCCAGATGCTCACGCTCAGCAGGGCTCTGTAAATGCTCGCGTGCCGGTGGATTTTCCCCATTATTCAACAGGAAAGGCTTAATCTTCTCATACTGTGCATAGAATTGTCCCATGTCTACCACGAGGTCGCGGATCACCGGCAAACCAGGCAGTGGACGGATAACAATTTTCTTGGTGCCGTTACCCAGCGCAGAGATTGGCGTGATGCATGCCAGACCGTTTTTACCGTTCATGTTCAGACCATCTGAACCGCACACGCCTTCACGGCATGAGCGACGGAAAGCCAGCGTTGGGTCTTTCTCTTTCAAACGGATCAGCGCATCCAACAGCATCATGTCGCGACCATCTTCCGACTCCAGCGTGTATTCCTGCATACGCGGTTTGTCGTCGACTTCCGGGTTGTAACGATAGATAGAAAATTCGAGTCTCATGATGATCTCCGCAATTAGTAGGTACGCGCTTTCGGCGGGAAGGCCGCACGCAGTTTCGGTTGCATGTTCACCTCACGGCGCGTCATGCTTTCCGTCTGCGGAACATAGAGACTGTGGCACAGCCAGTTTTCATCATCGCGATCCGGGAAGTCGAAGCGGCTATGCGCGCCACGGCTTTCGGTACGGAAGTTGGCGGCGACAGCAGTGGCGTAAGCGGTTTCCATCAGGTTATCCAGCTCGAGGCACTCGATACGCTGGGTGTTGAAGTCCGGCGAACGGTCATCCAGACGCGCCGATTTCAAACGCTCACGAATCACTTTCAGCTCTTCCAGACCTTCACGCATCGCATCGCCATCGCGGAATACCGAGAAGTTGTTCTGCATGCAGCGCTGCAGCGCTTTACGGATTTCGACAGGATCTTCACCGGTGGTGTTATTTTCCCAACGGTTGAAGCGCGCCATCGCTTCATCAAGATTTTCCTGCGTGGCTTCACGCAGTTCGCCCTGCTCTTCAATACACTCCAGCAGATGCACACCGGCTGCGCGGCCGAACACCACCAGATCGAGCAGCGAGTTGCCGCCGAGGCGGTTAGCGCCGTGTACCGATACGCAGGCGATTTCGCCGACAGCGAACAGACCCGGAATCACCTCATCCTGGCCCTGCTCATTCACGCGCAGCGCCTGGCCGGTCACTTTGGTCGGCACGCCGCCCATCATGTAGTGGCAGGTTGGGATCACCGGAATCGGTTCTTTGATTGGGTCAACGTGCGCAAAGGTACGCGACAGCTCAAGGATGCCAGGCAGACGCGATTCCAGTACATCGGCACCGAGATGGTCGAGCTTCAGTTTAATGTGCGGACCCCAAGGGCCATCGCAACCGCGACCTTCACGGATTTCCACCATCATTGAACGTGCAACCACATCACGACCCGCCAGATCTTTGGCGTTCGGCGCATAACGTTCCATGAAGCGTTCACCATGCTTATTCAGCAGGTAACCACCTTCACCACGGCAACCTTCAGTAACCAGCACGCCCGCACCGGCAATACCGGTTGGGTGGAACTGCCACATTTCCATATCCTGCACCGGCACGCCTGCGCGCAGCGCCATACCAACGCCGTCACCGGTGTTGATGTGGGCGTTAGTGGTGGACTGGTAAATACGTCCCGCGCCGCCGGTAGCCAGAATGGTGGCCTTGGCTTTGAAATAGACGGTTTCGCCGGTTTCCATGCAGATAGCCGTACAGCCGACAATCGCACCGTCTTCGTTTTTCACCAGATCCAGCGCATACCATTCGGAGAAGATGGTGGTTTTGTTCTTCAGGTTCTGCTGATACAGCGTATGCAGCAAGGCGTGGCCGGTACGGTCGGCCGCAGCAGCGGTACGCGCCGCCTGCTCACCGCCGAAATTCTTCGACTGACCACCAAACGGACGCTGATAGACGCGGCCGTCATCAAGACGGGAGAAAGGCAATCCCATATGTTCCAGTTCCAGAATCGCTTCTGGACCGACATGACACATATATTCGATCGCGTCCTGGTCGCCGATAAAGTCGGAACCTTTGACGGTATCGTACATGTGCCATTCCCAGTTATCGTCATGGGTGTTACCCAGCGCGACGGTAATACCGCCCTGCGCCGATACAGTATGGGAACGGGTTGGGAAAACTTTGGATAACAGGGCACAAGTCTGGCCCGATTGGGAGATTTGCAAGGCGGCGCGCATACCTGCGCCACCTGCGCCGATCACCACGGCATCAAATTCTCTGACTGGCAAACTCATTTACACACCCCACACCACAACAAATCCATAAATTGCGTACGACAGCAGCGCAACCACAATCACAAACTGCAGCAGCAAACGGGTTGCTACTGGTTTCACGTAGTCAGTCAGCACTTGCCACATTCCAATCCAGCCGTGGATGAGAATCGAGAACAGCGTCAACATGGTGAACACTTTAGTGAAGGCAGATGAGAAGAAGCCATGCCAGACGTCATACGTCAGCGTGCCTGTCATCACGACAAAACCGAGGATGTAGATGATGTAAAGCGTCATTAAGATTGCAGCAGCACGCAGTAACAGCCAGTCATGGATACCGTTGCGTCCTAATGCAGAAGCATTGCTTACCATACGAGGACTCCAGCCAAAATTGAGAGCACGACAGTGATAACAAAAGCCGCTTGCGCGGAACGGGTTCCCACCTGCAGGGTTTCTTCCATAAAGCCAAAATCAGCCAACATATGACGAATACCGCCCACGACGTGATACGCCAGCGCAGTTAAAATGCCCCACATGATGAATTTGGCAAAGAAGCTATCCATGATGGATGCCGCTTGCAGGAAGCCTTCAGGAGAAGAGAGGGAGAGACCCAGTAACCAGAGCAGAATTCCGAGAGCGACAAAGGTGATCACGCCGGAGACGCGGTGGAGAATGGACGATATTGCAGTAACGGGAAACCGGATCGTCGAGAGATCCAAGTTAACAGGTCTTTGTTTTTTCACGGTTTTGCCCACACAGCTCTTTTTTATTTTGCTTCCTCCGGTCCTGAGTTGCATCAGAGACACAGCGTGTGTTCAGACTGCAACCGCCACCAAAATAGCAACATCCAGTGTTAAATAAAGCGGGTAAAACGCTGGGTGGCTCCTGGTGTCAGGGTGTTCCGGAGACCTGGCCGCAGTATAGGAGGATCACATTCTGATTACAATTCCCCTACAATCTCTTTGGTCACATTTAGGCTGAACAGTGATCACCTTCACGAATTTCACAATTTATACATTTTTAATTATCTGATTTGACAAAGAATCAACATTTCAGTTACAAACAATCGCATTAAAGCCCTATGATGCACAAAAGTTATGGGGATACACTTTCCCCTAAGCTCAAGTTATGTAACATTGCCAATACAAGTTATATAAAGCATCAGGTTATTGGTTACCAAGAAGTTATGTCGTGACAGGAACTTTAACATCCTCGATGTGCAGCATGTCATGCCCCGATGCCACCGAATGGCCCAAATTCAGCGTTTACTCTGTAACCTTGCCTAACCAACGTTACCGTAGAGTGATGCTGGGAAGATTGTGGTTTTATGCAACATGGAGGCTATTCTGGTGTCTAAGATCCTTACCTTAAAGGCGCTATGGAGACGAAATAATGACAGATAAAAAAGTGACGCTAACCCTACAAGATAATACGTCTGTTGAACTGGACGTGATGCAAGGCACGCTGGGACAAGATGTTGTTGATGTCCGCGCCCTTGGCTCTCAAGGCCTGTTCACCTTCGATCCCGGCTTCACCTCTACGGCGTCCTGCGAATCTAAAATCACCTTTATTGATGGTGACGAAGGTATTCTGTTACACCGTGGTTTCCCGATTGATCAGCTGGCAACCCACTCAAACTATCTCGAAGTGTGTTACATCCTGCTGAATGGCGAAGCCCCGACCCAAGCCCAGTTTGAAGAGTTCCGCACCACCGTTACCCGCCATACCATGATCCACGAGCAAATCACCCGACTGTTCCACGGCTTCCGCCGCGATTCGCATCCAATGGCGGTGATGTGTGGTGTGACCGGTGCGCTGGCGGCGTTTTATCACGACTCTTTAGACGTCAACATTGAACGTCACCGTGAAATCGCTGCGTTCCGCCTGCTGTCGAAAATGCCGACCATGGCAGCGATGTGCTACAAGTACTCGATTGGCCAGCCGTTTGTGTATCCACGTAACGACCTCTCTTATGCCGGTAACTTCCTGCACATGATGTTCGCTACCCCGTGCGAAGAGTACAAAGTGAATCCAGTACTGGAACGCGCGATGGACCGTATTCTGATTCTGCACGCCGACCATGAGCAGAATGCTTCAACCTCTACCGTGCGTACCGCAGGCTCTTCAGGCGCGAACCCGTTTGCGTGTATCGCCGCCGGTATCGCTTCACTGTGGGGACCGGCGCACGGCGGTGCCAACGAAGCGACACTGCGCATGCTGGAAGAGATCAGCACCGTTGATCACATCCCTGAGTTTGTTAAACGTGCGAAAGATAAAAACGATTCGTTCCGTCTGATGGGCTTCGGCCACCGCGTTTATAAAAACTACGATCCACGTGCCACCGTGATGCGCGACACCTGTCACGAAGTGCTGAACGAACTGGGCATGAAAGATGATCTGCTGGAAGTGGCAATGGAGCTGGAACACATCGCGCTGAACGACCCGTACTTCATCGAGCGTAAACTCTATCCAAACGTCGATTTCTATTCAGGCATCATTCTGAAAGCGATGGGCATTCCGTCTTCCATGTTTACCGTGATCTTCGCGATGGCGCGTACCGTGGGCTGGATTGCACACTGGAAAGAGATGCACGACGAAGGCATGAAAATCGCCCGTCCGCGTCAGCTGTATACCGGTTATACCGAGCGTCCATTCACCTCGGCGCTGGATAAATAAGAGAAAGGCGGCCATCTGGCCTAATGCTGGTCAGTTAAGCCAACGACAAGTGCGCCGGCCGGGGACACTTTTGGTCCGTCTGTCCTCGCGCCGCTAGCGCGGTACCTTCACATCGCTCGTCTGCCTGACGGACCGGCGGAGACGGGACCTCCTTGTCCCGGCTCCGCCTTTCGCCCGCGTTCTGCGGGCTCTCCTGGCTTCCTCGCTTCGTTCAGCGCTGCGGATTGCCTGCCCAAAAGTGTCCCCGGCCTGCTCATAAGCTTCAGTGCGTGTTATTGAAAAGGGCATATTTGCCAGGGGCGCTGGCGCGTCTGCTGCGGCATAAGGGCTATTCGCAGCGCTGAGGCTTTTACGTTGGGCCAGGAGCCTCACGCATGGATGCGTGAGGCAGTTCGGGGCGGCCAGGACGGCCGATCCCCGAACGATCCGTCGGCACGACGTGAAAGCCGAAGGCACCGCGCCAGCGGCGCGAGGACGGCCCGTGACGCAGCTGATGTGTCAGAGCCCGCACCAAATTTAAGAAGCATTAGGCCATCTGGCCGCCTTTTTTATTGCGCTACAACTGGCATCCCGGACACCAATAAAACGGCCGCGATGACAGCACGCCCTTCTCAATCACCGCTCCACATCGCCGACACTGTTTGCCCTGCCGATGAAACACCTCGAAGCGAAAAGCTGCCTCTTCGTGATACTTCTTCATGCTGCCACGCATCTGATACGACAAACGCGGCACCGCCAGCATCGCTTCACTCAATGCCGTCAACTGCTGCTCGCTGAGATCCTGCGCCCGATGCGACGCCAGCAATCCGGCGTGCCACAAAATCTCCACGCGCAGATAATTGCCGAGGCCGGCTAAAAAGGCCTGATCGAGTAACAAGCCGCTGAACTGGCGACGGCGAAAACGCGGCGACAGTAAACGCTCGCGCACCTCCTCAACCGTTAAACTGGCATCCAGCACATCCGGGCCTACACGTTGCAAAAACGGATGTGCCGCTAAGGTATCAGCATTGAGCAGCTCAATATCCGATGCGCTATACAGCAAAATGGTTTTATCGGCGGTAGCGAGTCGCACGCGCAGCTGGCGCGTGGTATTCGGCTGCGTGCCGGTTGGCACCACGCGCCACACGCCGTACAGCTGATTGTGGCTGTAGAGCGTCAAACCGTTAGAGAAGTGGGTGAGCAACGCTTTACCGCGTGTTTCGAAGGCGTTGATGGTGGCATCCATCAGCGCCGGTTCGTAGGTTTTCAGCTGTGGAAAGGCAAACCACACATCGGTGAGTGGTTTGCCGACCATTGCCTCTGCCAGCTGATCCGCCGCGCGGCGGATCTCCGGTCCCTCAGGCATAACAACTCCTGTTAATGCGTGGCGCCACCGACGACGCGGATATCATTTTCGGTACTCAGGATCACCTGCAGCGAGGTTTCCAGCGCCTGAATCACGCTAGACGTCGCCATGCTGGCCACGCCGGGATGGTGCACCGCTTGTTCCGGCATATACGGAATGTGGATAAAACCGCCGCGCGCCTTGCTGTTGGTGGTGTGAATCCAGTGCAGCAGGCTGTACATCACGTGATTACAGGTGAAGGTGCCGGCAGTTTGCGATACCGAAGCCGGCACGCCCACTTCGCGCAGCGCGGCAACCATCGCTTTGATCGGCAGCGTGGAGAAATAGGCCGCCGGGCCATCCGCTTCAATCGGTTGGTCGATAGGTTGCTGCTGGTTGTTATCCGGAATACGTGCGTCGTCCACGTTAATCGCGACACGTTCAACCGTAATATCGGCGCGGCCGCCAGCTTGCCCAACACACAACACGCGATCGGGTTGAATCTCGTCCAGCGCGCGCGTCAGCACTTCACCGCAGGTGGCAAACACCACCGGCAACTGGCGTACCACAATGCGCGCACCGGCGATCTCTTTGCCGTCGAAGGTGCGCACGGCTTCCCACGAAGGGTTAATAGTTTCGCCACCAAAGGGCTCAAACGCCGTCATTAACACCGTTTTCATTACAACCTCACAAGAACATCAGGAAGTAGAGCAGGAAAATATTCACTACCAACAGTAGCACACCGGTTGGCACCTGAGCCTTGATCACCGCGTTGCGGTCCGGCAGCTCCAGCAGGCGCGCGGGCACGATGTTGAAGTTGGCCGCCATCGGCGTCATCAGCGTGCCGCAATAGCCGGAGAACATACCAATCGCCGCCATTACCGCCGGATTGCCGCCGTGCTGCAGCACCAGAATCGGAATACCAATGCCGGCGGTCACAATCGGGAAGGCAGCAAACGCATTACCCATCACCATGGTCAGCAACGCCATACCCACCGCATAGACCGCGACGGCAATCAGACGATTATCCACCGCCAGATACTGCTCGGTGAGATGCGAAATCGCCGTGCCGACACCGGCACTGGTGAACAGCAGGCCAAGCGTGGCAAGGATCTGCGGCAGGATAAACGCCCAACCCACCGCATCCAGCAGACGACGGGTTTCCTGCATCGACTGCAGCGGCTTTTCGTGGGTGATTTTCAGCGCGATCAGCCAGCCCAGCAGGCAGCCAATCATCATTGAGAACAGCGTCACCAGCGTGGAGTGATTACCGGGACCAAACACGCGGTCCTGCAAGCCGGGAATATGGTTAAACGCCAGCACGCCAATCACCGTTACCAACGGGATCGCCAGCGCTGGCAGGAACAGTTTGTTATGCAAGCGTTTAGCGCTCTCCTGTTTCTGCTCATCGCTGCGCTGATGATAACGACCCAGACGCACGCCACCGAAACCGGCAATCAGCGCCATTAACACCACGGCCACGCCCACGCCAATATGCAACCAGCGGCGCCCCAATTCAGCATCGCCTGCCCATTGCCCCATCAGCTGGTAAGCACCATCACCAATCAGGAAAATCAAACCATACAATGCCCAGAACAGCCCGGTGGTAAAACGACGCGGGTTAGCGCTGTCACGCCAGGAAAGCACGGCAACCACCAGCAGGATCACGCCTGCCAGCCACATCAAATATTGTTGCTGGAACATTACTTCCCTCCTTTGGCGTTCAGCGCCTGCTGGTTTAACGCGCCTAATTCACGCGACAGTTGGCGATCAAGACGCACCAGACGAGCTGAATGAATGAGGAAAGCACAAAGAGCGGTCGGGATGCCCCACAACGCGATATGCAGCGGTTCGGTGCTGATACCGGCAGATTCCTGCATGAAGTTATGCATGAAGATAATCGCGCCAAAGGCAACGAAGATATCCTCGCCGAAGAACAGACCGATGTTATCGGTCGCCGCAGACATGGCGCGCAGACGATGGCGCACGTCTGGCGGGACGTCACCGTAACGGTTTTCGGTAGCGCCTTCAGCCATCGGCGCCAGCAGCGGACGTACCATCTGCGGATGGCCGCCAAGACTGGTCAAGCCCAGCGCGGCGGTGGCTTCACGCACAAACAGGTAGACGATCAGTAAGCGGCCGGCGGTGGCGGTTTTGATCTGCGCGATCCAGCTTTGCGCACGCTCTTTCAGACCATGACGCTCCAGCAAACCGATAACAGCCAGCGGCAGCAGCAGAATCAGCGGCAGGTTGCGCGTATTGAGGAAGCCTGAGCCGAGTTTTTCCAGAATGTCTGCCAGCGGCAGATGCGCCGCCAATCCGGTGACGAAGCCCGCCACAATTACCACCAGCACCGGGTTAAAGCGCAGCACAAAACCCAGAATGATGGCGGCAATACCCAACAGCGGCCAGAGGTTTACCACGTTATCCATGTTGTTCCCTTATGTGAAAAGACAAAGCCCGGCGTGATGCCGGGCAATGAGTAAAACGTTATGCGCTGGTGACAGCAATCTGATGTGTCGCAAAGGCGGCGCGCAGCGTGCGGGCGAACTGCAGCGCGTGTGCGCCATCGCCGTGTAAACAGACGGTTTCGGCGTTGACCTTGACCCATTCTCCGCTGATGCTCTGCACTTGGCGCTGCTGTACCATCGCCAGCGTTTGCGCCAGCGCCTGATCGGCATCTTCAATCATCGCGTGCGGCTGGCTGCGTGGCACTAACGCCCCGCTCGCCAGATAGCCGCGATCGGCAAACACCTCTTCGCGGGTGCGCAGACCATGATGCGCCGCCGCCGCAATCAATGCGCTGCCCGCCAATCCCACCAGAATCAATCCGCTATCCACGGCTTTCACCGCGCGCGCAATGGCATCCGCCAGTTGTGGATCGCTCGCCGCCTGGTTGTACAGCATGCCGTGCGGCTTGACGTGCACCAGCCGTTCGCCTTCGCTCTCCGCAATGCTTTTCAACGCACCAATTTGGTAGATCATCTGCGCATACACGGTTTCCGGCGGTAGCTGCATGGCGGTACGACCAAAGTTTTCCCGATCGGGGAAACTTGGATGGGCACCAATCGCTACGCCAGACGCTTTCGCCCAGCGCACCGATTGCAGCATGGTTTGCGCATCACCGGCGTGAAAGCCGCAGGCGATATTGGCTGAACTCACCAGCGTCAACAGTTCCTGATCGCTAGCGCTGCCTTCGCCGAGATCGGCGTTAAGATCAATCTTCATGTGCCAATCCCCAGGCTATTTGGTCGAAGGAGCGTTGTTGATGCTGTTTGGCGTGAATCGCGTCTTCCAGCGTGCAGTGGATAAAGTGAATCGGTTCGCCGAGGCGAATTTGCGCCAGATGATAGAGATCGGCTTCGATGATGCAGGCAATACGCGGATAGCCGCCGGTAGTTTGTGCGTCCGCCATCAACACAATCGGCTGACCATTGGGCGGCACCTGCACCACGCCGGGCACTAAACCGTGCGACAGCAAATCGCGCGTCGCATCGCGATGCAGTTGACGTCCCTGCAGGCGATAACCCATGCGGTTACTTTGCGGACTGAGCTTCCACGGGCTGCGCCAGAAACCCTGTTGCGCCTCACGCGAGAACTCGTTATATTCCGGGCCCGCTAAGGCGCGGATGCGGTTGCCCCACAGCAGCTGCCGCACGCCGGCTTTATCTTTGAAGTCGCGCGTCGCTTGGCCCAGCGGCAGTTCGTCGCCGTCCTGCAGTTTACGTCCCTGCCAGCCGCCAAACGCCGCCTTAAGATCGGTACTCACCGAACCGAGCATTGCCGGCACAGCAAAACCACCGTTGACCGCCAGATAGCTGCGCATGCCGCGCGTTGGCGTTGCCAGCGTCAGCACCTGCCCTTTTTTCACCGGCAGACGCCAGCCGGTCCAGACCGGTTTGCCATCCAGATCGGCATTGCAGCCCGCGCCGGTCAACGCAAACCAGCCATCACGGGTAAACTGCGCTTTAAATTGTCCCAGCACGATTTCCAGCACCGCGCTCTGCTCGGGGTTGCCTACCAGCATATTGGCGGTGCGCATTGCCGGTTGATCGAGCGCGCCGCCAACGCTGATGCCGTATTGGCGGAAGCCGGTGCGGCCGTGATCTTGTAACGAGGTCATCATGCCCGCGCGGAGAATTTTTAACATACGCCCTCCTGCTGCGGCACAAAGCGCACGCTATCGCCGGGGCGTAACAGTGTCGGTGGATGCTGGAGTGGATCGAACAGGCTAAGCGGTGTGTGACCAATCAGTTGCCAGCCGCCAGGCGCGGCTAAGGGATAGATGCCGGTTTGGCTGCCGCCGATGCCCACCGAGCCGCTCGGCACCAGCACGCGCGGCTCAGCGCGGCGTGGCGTGTGTAAACGCTCATCCAGGCCGCCGAGATAGGGGAAACCAGGCTGGAAGCCGATGAAATAGACCACGTAATCGATGCTGCTGTGCAGTTCTACCGCTTGCTTTGGCGTCATGTTGGCGCGATCCGCCACCACCTGCAGATCGGGCCCGCCCGCGCCGCCGTAAACTACAGGAATCTCGACGCGGCGCGATTCCGGCAGCTGCGCTTCGCTCTCTTCCCACCAGCGCTGCAAACGCTCAATGGCGTCCAATGCATTGAGTTGCGGGTCGCGCAGCAGCAACGTCAGGTTGTTCATTCCAGGAATCACTTCCTCTACCTGCTCGTTCTGCTGCAGTCGCTGACACAATCCCCAGATGCGCTGCTGACTGGTCAACGAAACCGGCGGTTCCAGTTCCAGCACCACCGCGCGCTCACCTAGCAGATAACAACGTGCTCGTTGCAAAAACAACCTCCTGGTCAAATTCAAAACATAACGTAGGGTCGCCATTCATAGCGACCGGGCATCACGTTTATGCGTAAAGGCAATAAGTTATGCGAAAGTGACAGAGATGTGTCAACAGATTTGCGCCCTTAAACGCAGGTTAAGGGCGTGAGAATGGAAGAATCAGGCAGGATTATCGATGTCGATAAAGGTCACATCAAGGCCATGATGGGCGGCTAACCATTCGCCCAGCGCCTTGATGCCGCCGCGTTCGGTCGCGTGGTGTCCGGCGGCAAAGAAGTGCAAACCTTGTTCGCGCGCGCTGTGGATGGTTTGTTCAGAAACTTCGCCGGTAATAAAGGCATCAACGCCAAAGGCTGCTGCGCTATCGATAAAACCCTGACCGCCGCCGCTGCACCAGGCAACGCGCTTGATCAATGCCGGCGCATTATCGCCGCAGTGCAGCGGTGTGCGACCTAATCGCTGGGCAATTTTCTGCGCCAGCGCCGTGCCACTCACTGGTTCTGCCAGCTCGCCCCACGGCACCAGCGGTTGAATCTCGCCTTTCACTTCAATATCAAACAGGCGCGCCAGCTGCGCGTTATTACCTAACTCGGAGTGCGCATCCAGCGGCAGATGCCAGCCATACAGGTTGATATCATTGGCTAACAGCGTACGCAGACGCTGGCGCTTCATGCCTTTGATTACGGGCGCTTCGCTTTTCCAGAAGTATCCGTGATGCACCAGCACCGCATCGGCGTTGCGCTTCACCGCTTCATCCAGCAGCGCCTGGCAGGCGGTGACGCCGGTGATGATGGTTTTGACCTCGGCGCGTCCTTCAACCTGCAAACCGTTCGGCGCATAGTCGCTGAAGGCGCTGTTATTCAGCTGCTGATTGACGATCTGTTCTAACTCGACATTATTCATTACGGCTCCCTGACCGCCTCAAGCCGCGCTGCGAGCGCGCTCAAAGGCGTCTAGTGTCTTTTTACGTGCGTCCTTATGATCCACGATTGGCGCGGGATAATCGAGTTTCTTGTTATTTTTCTGCGCCCACACCTGCGGCTGATGGATATCGCTGTCGGGCACTTCCTTTAATTCCGGCAGCCACTGACGGATAAACTCGCCCTGTTTATCAAAGCGCTCACCCTGCGTGGTGGGATTGAAGATACGAAAATAGGGCGCGGCATCGGTGCCGGTTGACGCTGCCCACTGCCAGCCGCCGTTGTTAGCGGCCAGATCGCCATCAATCAGCTGCTGCATGAAATAGCGCTCGCCTTCACGCCAGTCGATCAACAGATCCTTCACCAGGAAACTGGCGGTAATCATGCGCAAGCGATTGTGCATCCAGCCGAGCGTGTTGAGCTGGCGCATGGCTGCATCAACGATCGGATAGCCGGTTTTACCCTGCTGCCAGGCTTTTAGGTGCGCTTCGTTTTGCTGCCAATCGACATTGCGCGTCCAGTCGACAAACGGCTGATGCTTACACAGCGCGGGAAATGCCACCATCAGATGACGATAGAACTCGCGCCAGATCAATTCGTTCAGCCAGGTAAAAGCTTTGCCCTCGTTAAGCGCATCGGGATGCTCTTTTAATACGCGGTGCAGGCACTGACGCGGCGACAACACGCCTATCGCCAGATAAGCCGATAACCGGCTGGTGCCATCAATGGCCGGCAAATCACGTTGATCCGGATAATGTTGCACCGCCTGTTTGGCGAAGTGGCGCAGCTGTTTTAACGCGGCCTCTTCCCCTGCCGGGAACAAGCTGTCATCAAAAGCTTCACAGGGATAATCAAAGGCGGGAATCTTCTTTTTGATGCTGATGGGCGCGCCGTCACGCGCTTTCGGCGCGTGATAGCACTCCGGCAAGCCCTGATGCAGGCGACGAACAAAGGCTCTGCTGAACGGCGTGAACACCTTGAACATGGTATTACTGCCGGTTTGCACGCTGCCCGGCGGCAACAGCAGGCTGTCGTCGAATCCCTGACAAATCACGCCCTGCGCATCCAGACGTTTTTCTGCCCTGGCATCGCGTTCTCGTTCATTGATTTCGTACTGATAGTTGTAGAACAGCGCATCAACCTGCTGCTGCTGGCAAAATTCCGCCAGATAATCAATCGAAGCGGCAAAGTCATCACACTGATGGAAGTGCAAAGGAATGCCGCGTTCGGCCAGCGATGTCTGCAACAAAAGGAGATTTTGCTGGATGAACGCCGCCTGCTTAGGTGCCATGTGGTGCTGCTGCCACTGCTGTGGTGTGGCTATAAACAGCGCAATCACTGTAGCCTGGCTATCGCGGCAGGCAGCGGCCAGCGCCATGTTGTCATTGATGCGCAGATCGTTACGCAACCAAACTAAATGGGTGGTCATAAAGCCCCGAAATTATTGTCCGTAGCGCAAACGCAGCGCTTCCGGATAAGGATCAAAGTAGCGCTGTTGTGCCAGCCATGGATGCGGATATTCCGCCATGTAGTGTTTCAGCATGGTGATCGGTGCTAACAGTGGCTGCACGCCAAGACGATAGCGATCAATCAGTTGCGCCAGCTCCTGACGCTGCGGCGAACTCAGCTGCGGACGGAAGTAGCCTTGTACATGCATCAGCACATTGGTGTGATTACGTCGCGATGCCTGATGTGACATCAGGTGCATCAGGCGATTGCGGTACTCAAAGGCGTAATCCTCCAGCGAATCCCACTGATCCATCGCCGCGACAAAACGACCCATTTCGCGATACTCATCCTGCGCGTGAGAAAGCAGCAGCAGTTTGTAGCGGCTATGGAAGGCCATCAGCTTGTGACGTGATAATCCGCTGCGCCACATTTCGTTGAATTCATGCAGCGCGTAAACGCGGCCAATAAAGTTTTCACGGATAGCGTCATCGTGCAGACGACCATCCTCTTCCAGCGGCAGCCACGGCATCTCTTTCTGCAGAAATGCAGTAAACATGCCGGTGCCTGCTTTACGGTTGTTGTTGGTTTCAGGCTCGTAAACGCGGACGCGTTCCAATCCACAGCTTGGCGATTTGGCACACAAAATGTAGCCGCACAGATGATGCAGCGACTTGACCCGCTCAGCGGACCAGCGCTGCATCTCTTCTGTCACCTCTTCGCCGCCATCTTTACTGAAACAGAGATGGATATTTTCATCGCTCTCTTTTACCAGCCGCAAAGCCGGACGCGGCGTCGGCAAGCCAATCGCCATTTCGGGACATACAGGTTCAAAGCGCACAAATGGCACGAGTTCGTCCGTGGCGAAGGCAAAACGTTTGTGGCCGCCATCAAATCGGACGTTATCCCCGAGCAGGCAAGCGCTGATACCAACAGGAATTTTCTCGCTCATACTTGTACAACCTCAGAAATCTTGTAGAGATTTTAAGTGTAGCTGAAATGCGCGGGGATAACAGCGCTAACGCGCGGTGGGCGTGAATTTATCGAAAAAAAAACCCGGCGCTTCGCGGGAAGTCGCCGGGTTAATACTGCGCTGAAATCGCTTACCAGTGAATGCCGGCAGCCGCTTCCGACTGCGCCAGCCAGACCGGTTTAGTGCTGGTTTTGCACCACATACGATGCAGGTAACTGTACAAACGCGCGCGATCCGAGCGGAATAACATTACTGGCAGCGCCAGCAAACCGATTGCTACCACCAGCACGCGGCGCAGTACGATTTTATACAGTGGATATGCTCGATCCATTTTTTGGCCCCCTTGTGGTAAACATTGCGTTGAAATGTGATCTGGTTCAGATATTACCCGTTGTTGTGTAATTTTACTACTCATCCGACCACTTTATTTGCGCTTTTTTCCATCAATTTAAGTGGTGATGAAATTTAGTTACAGGATTGTAAATTTAACGATCTCTTCAAGTTAAAAACTTCGTGACGGACGTCGGGCCGCTTTATTGCTAAAGTGATGCGTTAACTTTTTTGCCGCTGGAGGCAGCGTGACGACCATCTTGATAGTGGAAGATGAAAAAGAGATTCGCCGTTTCGTGCGCCTGGCGCTGGAGAGCGAAGGCCTGAAAATTGTGGAAGCGGAGCAACTGCAGCGCGGCCTGATTGAAGCGGCAACGCGTAAGCCCGATCTGGTGATCCTCGATCTCGGCTTGCCGGATGGTGATGGCAATGACTTTATCCGTGAAGTGCGCCAGTGGAGCAGCATGCCGGTGATTGTGCTGTCTGCGCGTAGCGATGAGCAGGATAAGATTGATGCGCTGGATGCCGGTGCGGATGATTATCTCACCAAGCCGTTTGGCATTGGTGAACTGTTGGCGCGCGTGCGCGTGGCGCTGCGTCGCCATCAAAGCAGCCAGCCTGAACCGATTGTGAAATTTGGCGAAGTCAGCGTCGATTTGGCGGCGCGGCGCGTGCTGCGCAACCAACAGGAAGTGCATTTGACGCCGACCGAATTTCGTCTGCTGAGCTTACTGCTGAATAATGCCGGAAAAGTGCTGACCCAGCGTCAGTTGCTGAATCAGGTTTGGGGCCCGAATGCGGTGGAGCACAGCCACTATTTACGCATTTATATGGGCCACTTGCGGCAGAAGCTGGAAGCGAATCCCACGCAGCCCAGCCATTTGCTGACCGAAACCGGCATCGGCTATCGATTTATGCCATAAAAAAAGGCCGCTAAGCGGCCTTTTCTCTTCACCGCCCTATCAGGCGTTTTTCAGTACTTCGCTAACAATCTCAACCGCTTCTTTCTCGATTTGCTGACGATGTTCAGCACCCAGGAAGCTTTCGCAGTAGATTTTGTAAGCGTCTTCGGTACCTGATGGACGCGCGGCAAACCAGCCGTTTTCCGTCATCACTTTCAGACCACCGATTGACGCACCGTTACCCGGCGCGGCAGTCAGGCGTGCGGTGATCGGATCACCCGCCAGCGTATCAGCGCTCACCATTTCTGGTGACAGCTTAGACAGCGCCGCTTTCTGTGCCGAAGTCGCCGGAGCCTGCAGACGGTTATAGCTTGGCGCACCAAAGCGCTCTGCCAGTTCGTCATAATGCTGCTGCGGGTTCTTGCCGGTGACCGCTGTGATTTCAGCGGCCAGCAGACACATAATGATGCCGTCTTTATCGGTTGACCAGGCTGAGCCATCGAAACGCAGGAAGGATGCGCCAGCGCTCTCTTCACCGCCGAAACCGAAGCTGCCATCGAACAGACCATCAACGAACCATTTGAACCCAACCGGTACTTCTACCAGCTTGCGGCCAATGTCGTTGACGACGCGGTCGATCATTGCGCTGGAAACCAGAGTTTTACCAACAGCAACCTCTTTGCCCCACTGTGGACGATGCTGGAACAGGTAGTTGATCGCTACCGCCAGATAGTGGTTCGGATTCATCAGACCCGCAGGCGTGACGATGCCATGGCGGTCGTAATCAGGATCGTTACCAAAGGCCAGGTCGAATTTGTCTTTGTACGCCAGCAAACCGGCCATCGCGCATTCAGATGAGCAATCCATACGCACCACGCCATCTTTATCCAGATGCATGAAGCGGAAAGTCTGGTCGACCGCGTCGTTAACGATGGTCAGATCAAGATTGTAGTGCTCAGCAATGCGCTGCCAGTAAGCAATACCGGAACCGCCTAATGGATCGACGCCAATTTTCAGGCCGGCTTTCTGGATGGCGGCGAAGTCAATCACCTGCGCCAGACCTTCAACGTACGGCTGGATCAAATCCTGCTCAACGATGTGACCGCTCGCCCATGCCTGATCCAGCGGCAGACGTTTCACGTCTTTCAACTCGCCTTTGATCAGCTGGTTAGCGCGATCTTCCACCACTTTGGTGACGTTGGTATCAGCCGGGCCACCGTTTGGCGGATTGTATTTGATACCGCCATCTTCCGGTGGATTGTGCGAAGGCGTGATAACGATGCCGTCCGCCTGCGCGCCGCCGCGTTTATTGTGCTCAAGAATCGCGTTAGAGATAGCAGGCGTTGGCGTATAGCCGTTGTCCTGCTGCACAATCACGTCCACGCCGTTAGCGGCCAGCACTTCCAGCACGGACAGAATCGCCGGCTCAGACAGCGCATGCGTGTCTTTACCGACGTAGCATGGACCGGTGATGCCATTCTTTTTGCGCTCTTCAGCAATCGCCTGCGCGATCGCCAAAATGTGCTGTTCGTTGAAGCTTTGGCGTCCCGCGCTGCCGCGGTGGCCTGAAGTGCCAAATTTCACCGCATGATCCGGATTCGCCACATCGGGCTTCAGGACGTAATACTGCGAGGTTAATTGTGCAACGTTAATCAAATCGCTCTGCTGGGCAGGCTGCCCGGCACGGGGGTGATTGGCCATTGGCGCTTCTCCCTGACGCTTCAGTTAAATGGTGCCGCGAACTTTCTCTGTCAGTTCCTGTGGGAACTGCATAGCCAGCATGATGTGTTCCACCATGCTGCATTTGCGACCTGTATTGGTATTCGTGATCACCCAGTACGGCGTGCCGGGAACGTGCTTCGGCTTGGTATGGGTGCCATTTTGCAGCAGCGTGTGCTCGTCGCCCGCAAAGTAGACGCGGGTACGGCCCTGCAGCGAGGCAGTCGCTTCAGCAAACGCCGCCGGATCAAGACGATAGAGCGTTGACAGTACCAACATGAAGCGGTTAACCGCCTTATTCTGCTCGGCATATTCATCGGAGAGCAGCAGCTCACGTACCGCGCGGACGCGATCCTGAGGACGCGCTTCGCGGCTGGCAGGTTGCGCTTCTTTCACTAATGCACCAGCGGCGGGCGCAGCAGGTGCGCTCTGTCCGGCGGTGAACTTCAACATGCGGCGCAAAATATCAGTGGCGCTTTCACCAATGTGCTGCGTGTGGCTGGCAATATAACGGTAGAGTTCTTCGTCAACTTCAATCGTTTTCATCTTTTTCCGTACGATTCTGGCAAATGACAGAACCACGCATTAGTGCAACGGCCTTAGCAAAATCCAGTCGTGCAAAACGTGAGCGGGTTCTAACATAAGGATTATAAAGTTAAATCCGTGGCAGCCGATAGCGTTGGCAACGTTTCCGGGCAAAAGTCGGAATATGCCCTAATGCCCATCGGCCTGACTGCTGGACAGGTGAATCCATGATAACCTAAGCCAAGGTCACAACCGTAAGAACTTTAGCCATGATTTTGAACGCCCGTCTGCAAACTGAACAATCTGCCCCCGATGCCACGCCGATTCTGTTAATCCATGGTCTTTTTGGCAGCCTTGATAACCTTGGCGTGCTGGCGCGTGGGGTGCGTGATGCACGTCCGACGCTGCAGGTTGATGTGCGCAACCACGGCTTGTCGGCACGTAGCGATGAGATGAATTATCACGTGATGGCGCAGGACATCGTCGAAACGCTGGATGCGCACCAGATCGACCGCGCTGGTGTGATTGGCCATTCGATGGGCGGCAAAATCGCCATGGCGCTCAGTGCCATCGCGCCGGAACGCATCGAAAAAATGGTGATGATCGATATCGCACCCGTTGATTACCAAACGCGCCGTCATGACGAAATTTTTGCCGCTATTCGCGCCGTTACTGCCGCAGGCGTCACGCGCCGCAGTGAGGCCGCTGAGGTAATGCGCCAGCATATTGATGAAGAAGGCGTGATCCAATTCATCCTCAAGTCTTTAGCCGAGGGCGAATGGCGCTTTAATGTGCCGGTGTTGTGGGATAACTACAGCACCATCTCCGGCTGGAAAGAGATTCCTGCATGGCCGCATCCGGCACTATTTATCCGCGGCGGCGATTCGCCTTATCTGGATAATCAGCATCGCGATGCGCTGCTGCGTCAGTTCCCGCAGGCGCATGCACATGTGATCAGCGGAGCTGGACATTGGGTGCACGCCGAGAAACCCGATGCGGTGTTACGCGCCGTTCGGCGTTTTTTTAACCTGTAAAAGCAAAAGCTTGCCGCTTGCGCTTTAGGGTTGGCGTCAGGGAAGGCGCTGGAGTATGATGTCGCGCTAAAAATTTGCCACGGATATTTTTTCGCCGTGGTCGGGCCGATAATGTTTTAATCGCGCAGCGCCTTTCCGCCGTTCGCGCCCACTCAGTTTTACAAACCATGGCAAAAGAACAGACAGACCGCACTACGCTTGATCTCTTCGCAGACGAGCGGCGTCCTGGTCGCCCGAAAACCAGCCCGCTGACGCGTGATGAACAGTTACGCATCAACAAACGCAACCAGCTCAAGCGCGATAAAGTGCGTGGGCTGCGTCGTGTTGAGCTGAAGATGTCGAGCGAGGCGGTTGACGCGCTCAGCACGCTGGCCGATCAGCAAAACATTAGTCGCAGCGAATTGATTGAACAAATGCTGCTGGCACAGCTCAAACTGTCGTAACGCGCGAAGACCGCACGCTGGAACACAAAGTCACGGCTTTACAAGTTCCGCACTTTTTACCGGTCTGCTATTATTCGCATAACTGTGCAGTCAACTTACTTACTTTCACAATCAGGATTCAAGAGGTTACCTAACCCATGGCAATCGTAGGCATTTTCTTCGGCAGCGATACCGGCAACACTGAAAACATTGCAAAGATGATCCAGAAACAACTGGGTAAAGATGTCGCCGAAGTGCATGACATTGCTAAGAGCACCAAAGAAGATCTCGATGCATTCGACATCCTGCTGCTGGGCATTCCTACCTGGTATTACGGCGAAGCGCAGTGTGACTGGGATGATTTTTTCCCGACGCTGGAAGAGATTGATTTCAATGGCAAGCTGGTAGCGCTGTTTGGTTGTGGCGATCAGGAAGATTACGCCGAGTACTTCTGTGACGCGATGGGCACCATCCGTGACATCATCGAGCCAAACGGTGCGGTGATTGTTGGTCACTGGCCAACCGAAGGCTATCACTTCGAAGCCTCTAAAGGTCTGGCCGATGACAAAAACTTCCTGGGTCTGGCGATTGATGAAGATCGTCAACCAGAATTGACCAACGAACGTGTTGAGAAGTGGGTGAAGCAGATCTTCGATGAGCTGCAGCTGAAAGAGATTATTGAAGCTTAATTCCCTGCTCTGCCCGATGTGCGCGCTGCCTCACATCGGGCAACGGAATTTCCTATAAAAATAATAGCTACGGTTTTTTAACTTTTCCCCGCAAATCTGTAGAATACCCGCAATGGTCATCCGCTTATTCCTCTGGCAGTAGAATGAGGCTGAGTGAAATGGAATCCAAAACCCAAGCGTCCTGAAGACGTTAGTGACGTTATCCTTACAACCTTTGGTGATTAAGGACGTTGCCTTGGTTTTCATTTCACTGCTTGAGTTCTATAATGAGACGCAAATGAGAATGCGCGTTGACCTAAACATTCAAGGCCCCTGCGCCGCAAGTGACTAGCAAAGTAACAGGACAATATCCGCATGACTGACAACAACTCCGCATTGAAGAAGGCTGGCCTGAAAGTCACGCTACCCAGACTGAAAATTCTGGAAGTGCTTCAGGGACCCGGCCCCGAGTCCCATCACGTCAGTGCGGAAGATTTGTATAAGCGCCTGATCGATATGGGCGAAGAGATTGGTCTGGCAACGGTGTATCGCGTTCTTAACCAGTTTGACGACGCGGGCATCGTAACCCGTCATAACTTTGAAGGCGGCAAATCTGTCTTCGAATTGACTCAGCAACATCACCATGATCACTTGATCTGCCTGGATTGTGGCAAAGTTATCGAATTCAGCGATGAATCAATCGAAACGCGTCAGCGTGAAATTGCCACTCGCCACGGCATCAAGCTTAGCAACCACAGCCTGTACCTGTATGGTCACTGTGCTCTGGGAGACTGCCGCGAAGACGATACGCTCCACGATAAGTAATTGAGTGTGCTATGCAGTATAAAAAAACCGGCTTAAGCCGGTTTTTTTATATCTGAAATCAGGCAACGAGCGTTTCCTGCAAGTAGCGCCAGCGCGGAATGGCGGTGCTGCAATCCAGTACCGCCAGAGAAATGCGGGTCTGATTGGTGCCATTCATCATCTGCAATTCACGATACTGAATTGTGACTTCCTCACTTTGCTGCGAAATGATGGCGTGCTCACTGGTGGCAATTCGCATCCCTTCACGCTGCCCCTGCAACTGGCGAAACAGTGTTTCCATCTCATTAAGATCAAGCTGTTTACCCTGAGGCGTGACCATTTTGAAATCGGGATGAAAGTACGACAAGAACAGATCAATGCTGTCATCACTGCCTTCTGCCTGATTGAAAATACGTTCGATAAGCTGATGTAAAACCACCACGCTATGTTTGGCTTCCAGGGCGAGACTAGTCATTTTTTATCCTTTGATTACCCGCAGAGCAACGGCTGAGAGCGCATAGCCTACCTGAAAAAAAGTTTTTCACACTGGCAAATGGTTTAATTTTGCTAAAGTCAGAATAGTCGCAAATAAGGAATTAAAGGCTAATTGCAGTGAGCAGCATAAAAGGTCGTATCTGATTAAATCGAGACAATAAAAAAGGGCGATTACTCGCCCTTTCATGATCTTATCGTGCTAGCGACAAAATGTATTAATCGCCGATTTTTGCCCAGGTATCACGCAAACCAACGGTGCGGTTAAACACCAGTTTGGATGGCTGTGAATAGACGCTATCAGCACAGAAATAGCCTTCGCGTTCGAACTGGTACGGTGCCATTGGATCGGCTGCACGCAAACCTGGCTCAACGAAGCCCTGTTTGATTTCCAGCGAGTTCGAGTTGATGGTGGTGAGGAAATCCTCAGCCGCGCCCGGATTTGGCACACTGAACAGACGATCGTACAGGCGGAATTCCGCTGGCAGTGCGTGAATCGCAGAAACCCAATGGATAACGCCTTTCACTTTACGGCCATCGGCCGGATCTTTGCTCAGCGTATCAACATCGCAGGTACAATAGATGCAGGTGATATTGCCTTCATCATCCTTCGCCACTCGCTCGGCACGGATTACGTAAGCATTACGTAGACGCACTTCTTTACCCAGCACCAGACGTTTGTACTGCTTATTGGCTTCTTCACGGAAGTCCGCGCGATCGATCCACACTTCACGGCTGAATGGCACTTCACGCGTGCCCATCTCAGGTTTGTTCGGATGATTCGGCATGCTGATAATCTCTTCGTGACCTGCAGGCAGGTTCTCGATCACCACTTTCAGCGGATCCATTACGGCCATCGCACGCGGTGCGTTTTCATTGAGATCGTCACGAATGCACGATTCCAGTGAAGCCATCTCCACGATATTGTCCTGTTTGGTCACACCAATACGGCGGCAGAACTCACGGATGGAAGCGGCGCTGTAACCACGACGACGCAGACCAGACACGGTCAGCATACGTGGATCGTCCCAGCCCTCTACAACCTTCTCGCTCACCAGCTGAGTCAGTTTACGCTTCGACATCACCGCGTATTCAAGATTCAGGCGTGAGAACTCGTACTGACGCGGATGTACCGGAATGGTGATGTTATCCAGCACCCAATCGTACAGACGACGGTTATCCTGGAACTCCAGCGTACAGAGAGAGTGGGTAATGCCTTCAATCGCATCCGAAATGCAATGGGTGAAGTCGTACATCGGATAGATGCACCACTTGCTGCCAGTCTGATGGTGATCGGCAAACTTAATGCGATACAGCACTGGATCGCGCATCACGATGAAGCTGGAAGCCATGTCGATTTTGGCACGCAGACAGGCTTTGCCCTCTTCAAAACCGCCATCGCGCATCTTCTGGAACAGCGCTAAGTTCTCTTCCACGCTGCGATCGCGATACGGACTGTTTTTGCCCGGCGCCGTCAGGGAACCGCGATATTCACGGATCTCATCTGCTGACAGTTCATCAACATAGGCCAGGCCTTTGTTAATCAGCTCAACCGCATAGTTGAACAGTTGGTCGAAGTAATCTGAGGAGTAACGAATGTTGCCGCTCCACTCAAAGCCCAGCCATTGCACATCACGCTTAATGGATTCGACAAACTCCAGATCTTCTTTTACTGGGTTAGTGTCGTCGAAACGCAGATTGCACTGACCTTGGTAGTCTTGCGCGATACCAAAGTTCAGGCAGATAGATTTCGCATGGCCAATATGCAGATAACCATTGGGCTCAGGCGGGAAACGGGTATGCACACTGCTGTGCTTACCGCTCGCCAAATCTTCGTCGATGATCTGACGAATAAAGTTCGTTGGGCGGGCTTCAGCCTCACTCATCTCAAAATCCTCAAAAACTATAACGGGTGATTTGTACCACGAAGTAACGGAGTATGATCCACAAAGCGCAGGAGGGAAACAACCGTTTGTTGGTCGTTTTAAAACAAAAAAGGCAGGAATCGCTTCCTGCCTTCTGGCTCAATCACAAGGACTTAGCCTTTAACCTCGTACAGCGGGGTTTGGCCTGCAACCACTGAACCGGTTGCCAGTAAATTCAAACCAGCGAAATCATCGCTATTGCTGACCACAACCGGACTGATCATCGAGCGGGCGTTGGCATTGAGAAAGTCCAGATCCATTTCCAGGATTGGCTGGCCTGCAGTGACCGTTGCACCCTCTTCAACCAGACGCGTGAAGCCTTTACCTTCCAGTGCCACCGTATCCAGACCCATGTGCACGACGATCTCGACACCGTTTTCCGCTTCGAGGCAGAACGCATGGTTGGTATTGAAGATCTTCACCACGGTTCCGGCGGTTGGCGCAACCACGGTTTTACCGGTTGGTTTGATCGCCAGACCATCGCCGACTGCCTTGCTGGCGAACGCTTCGTCAGGCACATTTTCCAGCGCAACAATGTCACCGGTTACCGGCGCCAGCAGCGTAGCAATCACGGCTTTTTCACTGTTCAGCACGGCCTGAGGTTTTACTTCAGCAGCAGGCGCAGCCGTTGACGCGGCAGCGGATGCCGCAACCGGGCCTTTGCTCAGGACAGTTTTCATGGCCATCGCAATGCTTTCTGCCTGAGTACCGACGATGACCTGCACACTTTGTTTGTTCAGGCGGATCACACCTGAAGCACCAAGACGCTTAGCCACACCTTCATTAACCTGCGCAGAATCTTTAACGTTCAGACGCAGACGAGTGATACAGGCATCAATATGGGTCAGGTTTTCTGAGCCACCTACCGCCGCAATGTAACGACGTGCCAGAGATTCAGTTTGGCTTTCACCGTTGCCGCTGTTATCGACATTTACGTCATAACCATCGGTTTCATCGCCCGCAGAGAGTTCGCGGCCCGGTGTCATCAGGTTGAATTTCTGGATGGTGAAGCGGAACACCGCATAGTAGATAACGAAGAACACCAAACCTTGTGGGATCAGCATCCACCAGTGCACCGCCAGCGGGTTACGCGTTGACAGTACCATATCCACCAGACCCGCACTGAAGCCGAAACCGGCAATCCACTGCATGCTCGCGGCGATGAACACTGAAAGACCGGTCAGTGCCGCGTGAATCACATACAGCACCGGCGCCACGAACATGAAGGAGAATTCCAGCGGTTCGGTGATACCGGTAAAGAACGCTGCAAAGGCAGCTGCCAACATGATACCGCCGACTTTGGCGCGGTTTTCTGGGCGGGCGCAGTGGTAAATTGCCAACGCTGCACCTGGAAGACCGAACATCATGATTGGGAAGAAGCCCGCCTGATAACGACCAGTGATGCCTGGGATACCGGTACCTTCAGCGATAGACTGCGCGCCGCCGAGGAATTTAGGAATATCGTTAATGCCAGCAACGTCGAACCAGAATACCGAGTTCAGTGCGTGATGCAGACCAACAGGAATCAACAGACGGTTAAAGAAGGCGTAGACGCCCGCACCGATTGAACCCATTTTCTGGATATGTTCACCAAAACTCACCAGTCCACCGAAAATGATCGGCCAGATGTACATCAGCACGAAAGCGACGACAATCATCAGGAATGAGACAAGGATCGGCACCAGACGGCGGCCGCTGAAGAATGACAGCGCTTTTGGCAGCTCAACGTGGCTGAAGCGGTTATAAACCTCAGCAGAAAGAATCCCCACCAGGATACCCACAAACTGGTTATTGATTTTACCGAAAGCGGCAGGTACTTGCTCCACCGGTATTTTCTGAATCATCGCTACCGCAGCCGGTGAACAGAGTGTGGTCACCACCAGGAAGCCGACGAAACCGGTTAACGCTGCTGCACCGTCTTTATCTTTTGACATACCGTATGCCACACCAATGGCAAACAGCACGGACATGTTGTCGATGATCGCCGAACCGGATTTGATCAGCAGTGCCGCCAGCGCATTACCTGCGCCCCAGCTATCTGGATCGATCCAATATCCAACACCCATCAAGATTGCCGCTGCCGGCAGAGTCGCTACCGGCACCATAAGCGCGCGGCCGACCTTTTGCAGATATCCTAATACACTCACCTTATTCTCCCCCTATGAGACTGGCGTTTTGCCGTGGCGCAGGTTGATTTTATTATCCCGTCGCCCGGTACCTTGATGACACTTTTCACCACGAGGCGCAGTGTAAAGACAAATTAATTCGCCTCGCAAATTAAAACCACTACAACTGTGACTTTAATCACCAAAATGGTGGTTTGATAATGCGAAATGCTAGCCAGCACCACAAACTTATTTTATGATGAAAAATATCGAGTCGCACTTTTCCCGGATGGCTACGCTTAAACGCATTACGCTTAAAGGCAGAAAACTGTCAGAGAAACGGCAACTCCACATTTCCAATCTTAATTGAGGTGAAGACATGAGACTGATCCCTTTGGCCACACCGACCCAAGTGGGTAAATGGGCTGCACGCCACATTGTTAACCGCATTAATGCGTTTAAGCCTAGCGCAGAACGTCCTTTCGTGCTGGGCCTGCCAACCGGTGGAACACCGCTGGAAGCTTACAAGCACCTGATCGACATGCACAAAGCGGGCCAGGTTAGTTTCAAGCACGTTGTCACCTTCAACATGGATGAGTACGTTGGCCTGCCAAAAGAGCATCCGGAAAGCTATCACAGCTTTATGTATCGTAACTTTTTCGATCATGTTGATATTCAACCGAAAAATATCAATCTTCTGAATGGCAATGCCGAAGATATTGACGCAGAATGTCGCCAATACGAAGAGAAGATCCGCGCTTACGGCAAAATCAATCTGTTTATGGGTGGCGTAGGCAACGATGGTCACATCGCCTTTAACGAACCGGCTTCTTCACTCTCCTCACGTACCCGCATCAAAACCCTGACGCACGACACGCGCATCGCAAACTCACGTTTCTTTAACGGTGATGTGGATCAGGTGCCGAAATACGCCCTGACGGTCGGTGTCGGTACGCTGCTGGATGCCGAAGAAGTGATGATTCTGGTTACCGGCCATCTGAAAGCGCAAGCGCTGCAGGCGGCGGTTGAAGGTAACGTCAACCACATGTGGACCATCAGCTGCCTGCAGCTGCATGCCAAATCTGTCGTGGTCTGTGACGAGCCAGCCACCATGGAATTGAAAGTTAAAACCGTGAAATATTTCCGCGAAATGGAAGCGGAAAATATGAAAGGTGTGTGAGAACACGTTGTAACAAAACCTGCTGCGTTCAGGCAGCAGGCTTAGCCGGGAGAGAGAAACGATGTACGCATTAGTGAACGGCCGGATTTTTACCGGCCATGAAATTCTGGACAATCATGCGGTTGTGATTGCAGATGGCCTGATTGAGCGCGTGTGTCCGCGTGATGCCCTGGACGCGGCAATTGCACAGCAGGATGTGGCTGGTGCGTTTATCGCTCCTGGTTTTATTGATTTGCAACTCAACGGCTGCGGCGGCGTGCAGTTCAATGATGACATCAATGCACTGAGCGTTGAAACGCTGGAAATCATGCAGCGCGCCAACGAGAAGTCAGGCTGCACCAGCTATTTGCCGACGCTGATTACCAGCACCGATGCGCTGATGAAACGTGCCGTCGAAACCATGCGCGCCTATCTGGCGAAGCATCAGAATCAGGCGATTGGCCTGCATCTGGAAGGTCCGTGGCTGAATAAAGCCAAGAAAGGCACGCACAATCCTGAGCTGATTCGCCTGCCGGATGCCGAGCTGGTGGATTTCCTCTGCACCAATGCCGACGTCATCACTAAAGTCACGCTGGCACCTGAAAATGCAGGCAGCGAAGTGATTCGTAAGCTGCGCAATGCCGGCATCATCGTTTCAGCCGGTCACTCCAACGCAACCTATGAAGAAGCAAAAATCGGCTTCAGCGCGGGCGTCAGTTTTGCCACGCATCTTTATAATGCTATGCCAACCTTCGCCGGACGTGAGCCAGGTCTGATCGGTGCGCTGTTTGATTCGCCTGATGTATACTGCGGCATCATTGCAGATGGTTTACATGTCCATTACGCTAATGTGCGCAATGCAAAACGCATTAAAGGCGACAAACTGGTGTTAGTGACGGATGCCACAGCACCGGCGGGCGCGTCGATTGATCAATTCATTTTTGCAGGCAAAACAATATACTATCGCGATGGCCTGTGCGTGGACGAGAACGGTACGCTCAGCGGTTCTGCCTTGACCATGATTGAAGCGGTGCAGAACAGCGTTGAACATTGCGGTATCGCTCTTGATGAAGCGCTGCGTATGGCGACGCTCTATCCGGCGCAGGCGATGGGTGTGGAGAAGCAGTTAGGCACGGTCGAAGCAGGAAAAGTCGCCAACCTGACTGTCTTTACCCGCGATTATCAAATCACTAAGACGTTCGTCAACGGAGACAACGTCCTCAGCGAGTAAGCATTGAATGACCACTGGCGGCCAGTCTCAAATAGGAAATGTTGATCTTGTTAAACAACTCAATAGTGCTGCCGTCTATCGGCTAATCGATCAACAAGGGCCGATTTCGCGCATTCAGATTGCCGAACACAGCCAGCTTGCGCCCGCCAGTGTCACTAAAATTACCCGCCAGCTCATCGAGCGCGGCCTCATCAAAGAGGTGGAGCAACAAGCCTCCACCGGTGGGCGCCGCGCCATCTCCATCATCACTGAAACCCGTCATTTTCATACTATCGGCGTGCGCTTAGGACGTAATGACGCGACGTTGACGCTGTTTGATCTGAGTGGGAAATCGCTGGCGCAGGAAGATTATCCGCTGCCGGAGCGCACGCAGGAAACGCTGGAGAATGCGCTGTTCAATGCCATCAGCGCCTTTATGGCGGCGCATCAGCGGAAGATTCATGAGCTAATTGCCATCTCGGTGATTCTGCCTGGTTTGGTTGATCCCATTAACGGCATCATTCGCTATATGCCGCACATCGCGGTAAGTCACTGGCCGCTGGTTTCCAGCCTGAAAAAACGCTTTAACGTCACCAGCTTTGTGGGCCATGACATTCGCAGCCTGGCGCTGGCCGAGCACTACTTCGGTGCAAGTCGCGATTGCGCAGACTCCATTCTGGTGCGTCTACACCGCGGAACCGGTGCCGGAATCATCGCCAACGGCCATATTTTCCTCGGCAGTAACGGTAACGTCGGCGAGATTGGCCATATTCAGGTCGATCCGTTGGGTGAACGTTGCCACTGCGGCAACTTTGGCTGTCTGGAAACCATTGCAGCGAACGGTGCGATTGAAAACCGCGTGCGTCATCTGCTCAATCAAGGTTATCCCAGCACCTTAACCTTAAATGACTGCCTGATGCCGCAGATATGCCGCGCCGCTAACCACGGCGACGCGCTGGCGTGTGAAGTGATTGAGTATGTCGGCCGCTATTTAGGAAAGGCGATTGCTATCGCCATCAACTTGTTCAATCCACAAAAAGTGGTGTTGGCCGGTGAAATTACTGAAGCCGATAAAGTGCTGTTTCCTGCCATTGAAGGGTGCATTAACACGCAGACGCTTCCCGCTTTCCGTAAAAACTTGCCGGTGGTGCGTTCCGAGCTCGATCATCGCTCGGCGATTGGCGCCTTTGCGCTGGCAAAACGCGCTATGCTGAATGGCATTTTGCTGCAACATCTGCTGGAAGAGTAATCACCAGCCTGCTTATTTAGCAGGCCCGACCGGATGCAATCTATGACGATTAAAAGCGTAATCTGTGACATCGACGGCGTGTTGATGCACGACAATACCGCCGTTCCCGGCGCGAACGAATTTCTGCAGCGCATTCTGGCGAAGGATATGCCGTTGGTGGTGTTAACCAACTATCCTTCACAAACCGCGCTGGATCTGGCGAACCGTTTTGCCAACGCCGGCATTGACGTCCCCGATTCAGTGTTTTACACCTCAGCGATGGCTACCGCCGATTTCCTGCGCCGTCAGGAAGGGAAAAAAGCCTACGTGATTGGCGAAGGTGCGCTGATTCATGAGCTGTATAAAGCCGGCTTTACCATCACCGACGTCAATCCAGATTTCGTCATCGTTGGTGAAACGCGCTCCTTCAACTGGGAAATGATGCATAAAGCGGCTTTCTTCGTGGCCAATGGCGCACGTTTTATCGCTACCAATCCCGATACCCACGCGCGCGGCTTTGTTCCGGCATGCGGAGCGCTCTGCGCGGGCATCGAAACCATTTCCGGCCGTAAACCGTTTTATGTCGGCAAGCCGAGTCCGTACATCATGCGCGCGGCGTTAAACAAGATGCATGCGCATTCGGAAGAGACGGTCATTGTCGGCGATAACCTGCGCACAG
Source organism: Pantoea sp. YR525 (assembly GCF_900116775.1). Lineage (NCBI taxonomy): Bacteria > Pseudomonadati > Pseudomonadota > Gammaproteobacteria > Enterobacterales > Erwiniaceae > Pantoea > Pantoea sp. YR525. The sequence continues at coordinate 258,579 of NZ_FPBU01000008.1, read as the reverse complement.
ACATTCTGGCCGGCTTCCAGGCGGGTCTGGAAACCATTCTGGTGCTGTCTGGCGTATCCACGCTGAGTGATATTGATGCGATGCCTTTCCGCCCGGACTGGATTTATCCTTCGGTTGCCGATATCGACCTGTTCTGATTCCAGCCATCACCTCTTCTTATAGCCCTGCTCATGCAGGGCTTTTGTTTTTTCTGGGGTTAAGCCTGACTTTGTTGCTCACGGCATGACCACAAAACGAACAAAAATGCCATTTCATTAGATACCATCTAAAATAACTGCGTATTAATTGAATAATATTCAATATTACTCGCTCATCAACATTCTTTTTATCAAAGAATCGCAATTTTGCTTGCGCTAACACCACCATTTAGCGCATTTTCTTATGCATCACGCAGTCAAGGCTGCCGGACAAACGTAGAAATAACTTCGCCACAAGGTGAGATCAGGAGTCAGTTATGTGTTCAATTTTTGGTGTGCTGGATCTGAAAAGCGATCCTATTGAGCTGCGCAAGAAAGCGCTGGAATCTTCTCGTCTGATGCGTCATCGCGGCCCGGATTGGTCAGGTGTTTATGCAGATGATAAAGCCATTCTGGTGCATGAGCGTTTGTCGATTGTTGACGTTAACAACGGCGCACAGCCGCTGTATAACGCTGACCACACCCACGTACTGGCTGTTAACGGCGAAATTTACAACCATCAGGCGCTGCGTGCTGAATTAAGCGATCGTTACGCTTTCCAGACCGGTTCTGACTGTGAAGTTATTCTCGCGCTGTATCAGGAAAAAGGCGTCGATTTCCTCGACGAACTGCAAGGCATGTTCGCCTTCATCCTGTGGGACAGCGTGAAGCAACAATATCTGATTGGCCGCGATCACATCGGCATTATCCCGCTGTATATGGGCAACGACGAGCACGGCAACCTGTATGTCGCTTCCGAGATGAAAGCGCTGGTGCCGGTGTGCCGCAGCATCAAAGAGTTCCCGCCGGGAAGCTACATGTCGAGCGCCGATGGTGAAATCCGTCGTTACTGGCAGCGCGACTGGATGGAATATTCCGCCGTTGAGCACAACACCACGGATGCCGCCGAGCTGAAGCATGCGCTGGAAGAGTCTGTAAAAAGCCACCTGATGTCTGACGTGCCTTACGGCGTGCTGCTGTCTGGTGGACTGGATTCATCCATCATCTCTGCCGTGACCAAACGCTTTGCTGCAAAACGCGTAGAAGATGCGGATAAGAGCGATGCATGGTGGCCGCAGCTGCACTCCTTCGCGGTTGGCCTGGAAGGTTCACCCGATCTGAAAGCCGCGAAATCGGTCGCTGAACATCTCGGCACCGTGCACCACGAAATCCATTTCACCGTGCAGGAAGGTCTGGATGCGATTCGTGACGTGATTTACCACATCGAAACCTATGATGTGACCACCATTCGCGCCTCTACGCCGATGTATTTAATGTCGCGTAAGATCAAAGCGATGGGCATCAAAATGGTGTTGTCCGGTGAAGGTGCAGATGAAGTCTTTGGCGGCTACCTCTATTTCCATAAGGCGCCAAACGCCAAAGAATTCCACGAAGAGAACGTGCGTAAACTGCTGGCTCTGCACATGTTTGACTGTGCTCGCGCCAACAAAGCGATGTCCGCATGGGGCGTGGAAGCCCGTGTACCCTTCCTCGACAAGAAATTCCTCGACGTGGCGATGCGCATCAACCCGGCAGACAAACTGTGCGGCAGCAACGGCAAGATGGAAAAACACATCCTGCGCGAATGCTTCTCTTCTTATCTGCCCGAGAGCGTAGCGTGGCGTCAGAAAGAGCAGTTCTCTGACGGTGTTGGCTACAGCTGGATCGATACGTTGAAAGAAGTGGCGGCGAAGCAAATTACCGACCAACAGTTGTCGACTGCCCACTTCCGCTTCCCTTACAACACGCCGAACTCGAAAGAAGCGTATCTGTATCGCGAGATCTTTGAAGAGTTGTTCCCGATTGCCAGCGCCGCAGAGTGCGTGCCGGGCGGTCCATCAGTGGCCTGTTCTTCTGCTAAAGCGATTGAGTGGGATGAAGCCTTCAAATCAATGGATGACCCATCAGGTCGTGCCGTTGGCGTGCATCAGTCCGCGTATAAATAAGGTTTTTACTCAACAAGATAAGGGGCTCAATCGAGCCCCTTTTTTATGCAATCTGTCGTGCAACCTTTGAAATTTGCCGAATAAATCACCAGCCTGGTTACAAGCCAGACAAACAGGCGTTTTAAGGCGAAAAACGGCAAAAAAATTGTTGACGCTACAAGACTCAATACGCATAATGCGCCCCGCAACGCCGATGAAGGTTACGCGAAAAAGATGGCTACGTAGCTCAGCTGGTTAGAGCACATCACTCATAATGATGGGGTCACAGGTTCAAATCCCGTCGTAGCCACCATCTTTTTGCGGGAGTGGCGAAATTGGTAGACGCACTAGATTTAGGTTCTAGCGCCGCAAGGTGTGCGAGTTCAAGTCTCGCCTCCCGCACCATTTCAGTCTTCGGCAGCCGGATGGGGTATCGCCAAGCGGTAAGGCACTGGTTTTTGATACCAGCATTCCCAGGTTCGAATCCTGGTACCCCAGCCAATCCGGATTATGTTGTGGATACAAAGTCGACGAATGGGATATCGCCAAGCGGTAAGGCACCGGTTTTTGATACCGGCATTCCCTGGTTCGAATCCAGGTATCCCAGCCATCGTCGGACGCAGTAAGCAGTACAAAGGCTACGTAGCTCAGCTGGTTAGAGCACATCACTCATAATGATGGGGTCACAGGTTCAAATCCCGTCGTAGCCACCAAATTATTGGGGTGTCGCCAAGCGGTAAGGCTCTGGTTTCTGATACCAGCATTCCGGGGTTCGAATCCCTGCACCCCAGCCAAAAAAAGACAATTTGATAAAACACCTATTGGGGTGTCGCCAAGCGGTAAGGCACTGGTTTCTGATACCAGCATTCCGGGGTTCGAATCCCTGCACCCCAGCCAAATTGCACAATAAAGCCCGCTTATGCGGGCTTTATTGTTTTCTGCGTTCGGAAATTAATCAGGAGCGCATAAAGCGCTCCCTACGATCATAAACCTAATGCGTAACGCAGCACCTTGCGTTTCAACGCTCCAGCATTCTCGGCCGCAATCAGCGCCAGATTTCGCGCAAAGCGCAGCGGCGGCAGCTTATTGCTAAACGCGAAGTAGAACAGATCCATCCCACCTTGCATCAGCAAGTTGTCCTTATAACGCTGGCGATGATAGCGCTGCAGCACAGCGTCCGATGACCAGAGTTCAGCCTGGTTGCGCGCCTCGACCAGCGTCGTGATCAACGCATCCACATCCCGATAACCCAGATTAACGCCCTGCCCGGCCAGCGGATTGATGGTATGCGCCGCATCACCCACCAGCGCCAATCCCGGCATCACATACCGTGTGGCATGACGCCGCACCAACGGGAAAGAGGCAGCAGTTTTCACCCGAACACGCCCAACGCGTGCTGGGAAGTGAGCATAAATCTCTTTCTCCAGCTGCTGGAGCGGCAAACTTTGCAGCTGGCGGATGCGCGCGGGCGCGTCGTACCACACCAGCGAAGCGCGACGATCAAACAGCGGCAGGAAAGCGCGCGGCCCTTGTGGCGTAAACTGCTGCCAGGTGGAATCGCCAGCATCCTGCTCGCACTCCACGCTAATCAGCATGCAGGATTGCGCATAGTGCCAGCCACGCACGCCAATGCCCGCTAACTGCCGCACACGCGAGTTGGCGCCATCTGCGCCGACCACTAAATGCGCATCCAGCGTTTGGCCGTTATCGAGTTGCACATGCCACCCGGCGCGATGCGATTGCAAACCCTGTAAGCTCGCCGGGCAAATCAGCGTGATGCCCTCTTCCTGCATTTTTTCCCACAGCGCACGTTGCAGCACGTTGTTTTCCACCATAAAGCCCAGCTCAGGCAGCCCAAGCGACGCCGCATCAAACTTCACATGCGCGTTTTGCCACTCCCAGGTTTCCAGCTGGCGATAAGGTGCACAGCGCATCGCCTGCACGCGCGGCCAGACATCCAGTTGCTGTAACAACGCCACCGAAGAGGCACCAATGGCGGAGATACGCACATCCGGCTCGCTGCTGGCATCAAAGATTGCGGGTTCCGCACGTTCAATCACCGCCACGCGGAACTGCTGCTGCGCCAGACCACATGCCAGCGCCGCACCGACCATGCCACCACCCACGATCACCACATCAAAATGTGAATCCTGCATCGACTCTAATCCTTCTTTTTGCCGTGAGGCCTTCCAGCATCACGTTGATAGCTAAAGTGTACCGGAAATTAGCCGCGCGATGCGATGCAGATACGTGAAGCCTGGTAACAACAGCGTCGAAGCATTACAATACGCGCCCTGCACTTCGCTTGAATCAATGGCTAGTTCGATGACCAAAAAACTGCACATAAAAACCTGGGGCTGTCAGATGAATGAATACGATTCATCAAAGATGGCCGATCTGCTGAACAGCACGCACGGCTACACCCTTACCGAGGAAGCTGAAGAGGCGGACGTTCTGCTGCTCAACACCTGCTCTATCCGTGAAAAGGCGCAGGAGAAGGTTTTTGCTCTGTTAGGTCGTTGGAAAAAGCTGAAAGCAACCAATCCCGATCTGATCATCGGCGTGGGTGGCTGTGTCGCCTCGCAGGAAGGCGAACGCCTGCGTCAGCGCGCCAGTTACGTCGATATCGTCTTTGGCCCGCAAACGTTGCATCGCCTGCCGGAGATGATCAACACCGTGCGCGGCAGCAAAAGCCCGGTTGTTGACATCAGCTTCCCGGAAATTGAGAAGTTTGACCGCCTGCCAGAACCGCGCGCCGATGGCCCAACCGCCTTTGTGTCGATCATGGAAGGCTGCAACAAATATTGTACTTTCTGCGTGGTGCCTTATACCCGCGGCGAGGAAGTCAGCCGTCCGAGCGACGATATTCTGCTGGAAATCGCCCAGCTTGCCGCTCAGGGCGTACGTGAAGTTAACCTGCTGGGCCAGAACGTCAACGCCTATCGCGGTGCCACTTTTGATGGCGACATCTGCACCTTTGCTGAATTGCTGCGCTTAGTGGCGGCGATCGATGGCATTGACCGAATTCGCTTCACCACCAGCCATCCGATTGAATTCACCGATGACATCATCGAGGTTTACCGCGATACGCCAGAGCTGGCGAGTTTCCTGCACCTGCCGGTACAGAGCGGTTCGGACCGCATCCTGACGCTGATGAAGCGCGCACACACCGCACTCGAGTACAAAGCGATCATCCGCAAGCTGAAAGCCGCGCGTCCGGATATCCAGCTGAGCTCGGATTTCATCATTGGATTCCCTGGCGAAACGCAGCAGGATTTTGAGCAGACCATGAAGCTGGTTGGCGAAGTGAATTTCGATGTTAGCTTCAGCTTTATCTACTCCATGCGCCCGGGCACGCCGGCCGCCGATCTGCCCGACGATGTGACAGAAGAGGAAAAAAAGCAGCGTCTATTCATCTTGCAGGACCGCATCAATCAGCAGGTGATGGCGTGGAGCCGACGCATGTTGGGCACCACACAGCGCGTGCTGGTGGAAGGCATTTCACGTAAGAATGTGATGGAACTGACCGGCCGCACGGATAATAACCGCGTGGTGAACTTTGAAGCGCCGGTAGAAATGATCGGTAAGTTTGTTGATGTCGAAATTGTTGATGTCTATGCCAGCTCCCTGCGCGGCGTGCTGGTGCGCACCGAAGATCAAATGGCGCTACGTGTGGCCGAAAGCCCCGCTTCGGTGATTGCTCGTACCCGCAAAGAGAACGACATCGGCGTCGGCATGTTCCAGCCTTGAAACCTCGAACGTTGAGCGACAGCGCACAAAGCGCTGTCGCCTGTTTCATCCCAAAGCCCTTGCTTTCCACAAGTGCTGCCCAAATATCGTTTCTGAAGCTTGCGCCTCGGCGTAGCGCCATAAATAATTCCATAAAGATGTTGAGAGATTGCTCTTCAGCATCCGGCACACTTTTTCAACTGGCCCTGAGTGACCTTAAGGATTCATTTGAATATCGAAACGCGTGAAATCGCCCTTGAACCGGCAGATAACCAACGACTGATGAGCTTGTGCGGTCCGATGGATGACAATGTGAAACAGCTGGAGCGCCGTTTGGGCCTTGAAATCAAACGCCGCGATAACCAGTTCACGCTCACTGGCCGCTCGCTGTGTGTGGACGCCGCCGTGAATATTCTGCGCACGCTGTACGTTGATACCGCCCCGATGCGCGGACAGATAAAAGATATCGAACCGGACCAGATTCACCTGGCGATCAAAGAGAGCCGCGTGCTGGAACAGAGCGCTGAGAGCGTGCCGGAGTTCGGCAAAGCGGTGAACATCAAGACCAAACGTGGCGTGATCAAACCACGTACGCCTAATCAGGCGCAGTACATCGCCAATATCTTCGCACACGACATCACTTTTGGTATTGGCCCGGCCGGTACCGGTAAAACCTATCTGGCGGTCGCTGCGGCAGTGGATGCGCTGGAGCGTCAGGAGATTCGCCGTATTCTGCTGACGCGTCCGGCGGTTGAAGCCGGGGAAAAACTCGGCTTCCTGCCCGGCGATCTCAGCCAGAAGGTCGATCCCTATCTGCGCCCGCTATACGACGCGTTGTTCGAAATGCTCGGCTTTGAGCGTGTAGAGAAGCTGATTGAGCGCAACGTGATTGAAGTGGCTCCGCTGGCCTATATGCGCGGACGTACGCTCAACGACGCCTTTGTGATTCTCGATGAGAGCCAGAACACCACCATCGAACAGATGAAGATGTTCCTGACGCGTATCGGCTTCAATTCCAAAGCGGTCATAACCGGCGACATCACGCAGATTGACTTGCCGCGCAGCACCAAATCCGGCCTGCGCCACGCCATTGAAGTGCTGGCAGAAGTCGATGAAATTAGCTTTAACTTTTTCCACAGCGAGGACGTGGTCCGTCATCCGGTTGTCGCACGCATCGTGAATGCTTATGAAGCCTGGGAAACCGCCGACCAGAAACGCCGTGATCAACAGGCAGAAGAGCGCAAACGCGAAGCTATCGCAGCGCAGCTTGCCAGCCAAACCAGCCCGCAGGAGCGTTCATGAGCGCGGTGATTCTTGATTTACAACTGGCCTGCGCCGATGAAAACCATCTGCCGGCAGAGAGTGATTTTCAACGCTGGTTGGAAGCGGCGGTAACGCCGTTTCAACCAGAAAGCGAAGTCACGATTCGTCTGGTGGATGAAGCTGAGAGTAATGAGCTTAATCTGACTTATCGCGGCAAAGATAAGCCGACCAACGTACTGTCATTCCCGTTTGAAGCACCGCCGGGTATTGAACTGCCGTTGCTCGGCGATTTGATTATTTGCCGTCAGGTTGTCGAGCAAGAGGCTGCTGAACAAGGCAAAACCGTCGAAGCTCACTGGGCGCATATGGTGGTGCACGGTACGCTGCATCTGCTGGGTTACGACCATATCGAAGATGAAGAAGCCGAAGAGATGGAGGCGCTGGAGACCGAGATAATGCTTGCTCTTGGTTATCCTGATCCGTACATTTCGGAGAAAGAAGACGCCTGAGCCGCTGGTTCAGGTTATTGCGCTGCTGGCGCGGATGCCGGCAGCCCCAATCCCTCATTAGAGAGAACTAAATAAAAACGCCATGAGCGACGACCATTCTCAAAACAGCGACGCACCCAGTAGTAAAAAGGGATTTTTCTCCCTGCTAATCAACCAACTGTTTCACGGTGAACCTAAAAACCGTGATGAACTGCTGGGGTTAATCCGCGATTCTGAGCAAAAAGAGCTGATTGATCAGGACACCCGCGACATGCTCGAAGGGGTGCTGGATATTGCCGAACAGCGCGTGCGCGACATCATGATCCCACGCTCGCAAATGATCACCCTGAAACGCAATCAAACTCTGGAAGAGTGCCTTGCGGTGATTATTGAATCTGCGCACTCACGCTTCCCGGTGATCAGCGAAGACAAAGATCACGTTGAAGGCATTTTGATGGCCAAAGACCTGCTGCCGTTTATGGCAAGCGCGTCTGAGCCGTTCAGCATCGAAAAAGTGCTGCGCACCGCTGTAGTGGTACCTGAAAGCAAGCGCGTCGATCGCATGCTGAAGGAGTTCCGCTCGCAGCGTTATCACATGGCGATTGTCATTGATGAGTTTGGTGGCGTCTCGGGTCTGGTGACCATTGAAGATATTCTTGAGCTGATTGTCGGCGAAATTGAAGATGAGTATGACGATGAAGAAGATCGTGATATCCGCCAGCTCAATCGTTACACCTATACCATGCGCGCCTTAACGCAAATTGAAGATTTTAATGAGGTCTTTGGCACCGATTTCAGCGATGACGAAGTCGATACCATTGGCGGATTGGTCATGCAGGGATTCGGCCACCTTCCCGCTCGCGGCGAAAGTATTGTCATTGATGGCTATCAGTTCAAAGTCGCCATGGCTGACAGCCGCCGTATCATCCAGGTGCATGTAAAAATTCCGGAAGACTCACCACAACCGCAACTGGAAGACGAATAATTTTATGGCTTTAGCCTCTCTTTACTCGCAGCAGCGGGTTCGCCTGCTGCTGGCGTTAATTACGGGTGCCATTGGCACCCTTTCCTTTTCCCCCTACGATTTCTGGCCCGCAGCGTTAATTTCGCTGTTTGGTCTGCAACTGTTGCTGCTGGAACGCCGCACTGCGCAGGCAGCAGCGATCGGCTTTGTTTGGGGCTTTGGACTGTTTGGCAGCGGCATCAACTGGGTTTACGTCAGCATCGCCACCTTTGGCGGCATGCCCGGCCCGGTGAACATCTTCCTGGTGATTCTGCTGGCGGCCTATCTGTCGCTTTATCCAATGCTGTTTGCCATCGTGCTCAACCGTTTCTGGCCGCGCGCCACAATCTGGCGTTTGGCTTTAGCGGCACCGGCACTGTGGCAAATTAGCGAGTTCCTGCGCGGTTGGGTGCTCACCGGTTTTCCGTGGCTGCAGTTTGGCTACAGCCAGATCGATGGTCCGCTAAAAGGCCTCGCGCCGCTGGCCGGTGTGGAAACCATTACTTTCCTGTTGATGGTGATCGCGGGCCTGCTGGTGCACGCGCTGCATCATCGTACGGTGAAAAGTTTGATTGCCGCCGCGCTACTGCTGTTATTGCCGTGGCCGCTGCGCATGTTGCAGTGGTATCAACCGCTACCGGAACGCAGCGTTGATGTTGCGATGGTGCAAGGCAATATTCCGCAGTCGATGAAGTGGGATCCGCAGCAGCTGCTGAACACGTTGCGCGTTTACACCTCATACAGCCAGCCGTTTATCGGCAAAGCGCCGATCATTATCTGGCCCGAATCAGCAATTACCGATCTGGAAAGCAACCAGCAACCGTTCCTGCGGGCGCTGGATGCAGACCTGCGTGCACGCGGCAGCTCACTGATTACCGGTATCGTGGATTCACGCGTAGAAGGCGATAATCGTTATCACGATTACAACTCTGTGATTGTGCTGGGTGGCCAGCAGCCTTACAGCTATCAGAGCCAGAACCGCTATCAGAAGAATCATCTGGTGCCATTTGGTGAGTTTGTGCCGCTGGAAGCATTGCTGCGTCCGCTGGCGCCGTTTTTCGATTTGCCGATGTCCTCTTTCAGCCGTGGCGCCTATGTCCAGCCGCAGCTCAAAGTGTCGGGTTATAACCTGACCAGCGCTATCTGCTATGAGATCGTGCTGGGTGAGCAAGTGCGCGCCAACTTTCGCCCTGATACTAACTTCCTGTTGACGATCTCCAACGATGCCTGGTTCGGTCACTCCATCGGGCCGTGGCAGCATTTCCAGATGGCGCGCATGCGTGCACTGGAGCTGGGACGTCCGTTGCTGCGTTCTACCAATAACGGTGTCACCGCGGTAGTAAATGCCAACGGTGAGGTGCAGAAAGAGTTGCCGCAGTTCACGCGTGATGTGCTGGAAGCCAAAGTGACGCCAACAACCGGCGAAACACCGTATGCCAAAGCAGGCATCTGGCCGGTGTGGATGCTGACGCTGATTGGCATTGTGGTGGCCATTCTGCGCCGTCGCCACTAGTTGAGGCTGCTATGCAAACAGGCGAAGTGAATACTTCGCCTTTTTTATGCGCTGTTTTCTCTTCCTTCCGTTGTGCTTTCCCCGATTCTCTGCTGGCTTTTTACACTTATTCATCGTGCTGGCACGATCATTGCTATTTATTTCAGTGATTTTCGCAAACATCGGCTTTTGTCAGCGTAATGCAACCTTTACGCACTAATTTATGGCAATGATGCGCACTCTATTAGCGCATTGGTGGATTTTTGCCTTTTATTGGTGCGGAGCGGCTCGCAAAAAAGAAACTTTTTTGTTTCATTGCGTTAACAATTCGCTATGTTAATCACTATCCTGCGTGCAGTTGCGCTATGGGATAACTAAAAAAGCAGCACGAAATACACACAACATCACAATCTGCGCAGTTTATGTTCTGCGCGACATCCATACGAAGGAGTTGGAACATGCAGATACGCAAAGTGGCATTATCTCTTTTGCTGTTGGGAGCAGCAGCGGGAGCGGCCCAGGCGGAAGATCTCACTGGTACCCTGAAAAAAATCAATGATAGCGGCGTTATCGTCGTTGGGCATCGTGAATCATCAGTTCCCTTTTCTTACTATGACAACCAGCAAAAAGTGGTTGGCTATTCACAGGATTATTCAAACGCCATCATCGCGGCTATCAAAGCCAAACTGAATAAGCCTGATTTGCAGATCAAAATGCTGCCGATTACCTCGCAGAACCGTATTCCACTGTTGCAGAACGGGACTTACGATTTTGAGTGCGGTTCTACCACCAACAACCTGGAGCGCCAGAAGCAAGCGGCATTCTCTGACACCGTGTTCATCATCGGTACGCGTCTGCTGGTGAAAAAAGGCGGCGACATCAAAGATTTCCCAGATCTGAAGGGCAAAACCGTTGTCGTGACCTCCGGTACCACTTCTGAAGTTCTGCTGCACAAGCTGAACGACGAGCAGAAAATGGATATGCGCATCATCAGCGCGAAAGACCATGGCGATTCTTTCCGTACGCTGGAAACCGGTCGTGCTGTGGCCTTCATGATGGATGACGCGTTGCTGGCGGGTGAACGTGCCAAAGCCAAGAAGCCAGACAACTGGGACATCGTGGGTACTGCGCAGTCGAAAGAAGCTTACGGCTGCATGCTGCGCAATCAGGATCCACAGTTCAAACAGCTGATGGATGAAACCATTGCTAAAGCGCAGACCTCTGGCGAAGCCTCAAAATGGTTTGAAACCTGGTTCAAACAGCCGATTCCACCAAAGAATCTGAACCTGAACTTCGAACTCTCAAGCGATATGCAGGCCCTGTTCAAAGCACCGAACGACAAAGCACTCTGAATTAACAACGACAACAAGGGCAGCCCCGCTGCCCTCTCGATTGCTGAACATGCGGTGCGGACAGACAGACTGTAACAGGCCGTTCCCCTGAAGCAGGATGCAAGACACCGCTCAACAATCTTATGGGTAGCCTCGCTACCCTTTTTTTACCGGAGCTCGTTATGGGTATCGATTGGAACTGGGGCATTTTTCTTGAACAGGCCCCGTTCGGCAATACGACTTACCTCGGCTGGCTGTGGTCCGGTTTTCAGGTCACCATTGCGGTGTCCTGCTGCGCCTGGATTATCGCTTTCCTGGTAGGTTCCTTATTTGGCATTCTGCGTACCGTGCCCAACCGCCTGCTGGCGGCGATTGGCACTTGCTACGTGGAACTGTTCCGTAATATCCCGCTGATTGTGCAGTTCTTCTTCTGGTATCTGGTCGCGCCAGAACTGGTCGGCGAAAAGCTGGGGATGTGGTTTAAGTCGGAGCTGGATCCGAACATTCAGTTCTTCCTCTCTTCCACTATCTGTCTGGGCTTGTTCACCGCTGCGCGCGTCTGTGAACAGGTGCGCGCAGCGATTCAGTCGCTGCCACGTGGTCAGAAAAATGCAGGCTTAGCGATGGGTCTGACGCTGCCGCAAACCTATCGCTATGTACTGCTACCGAATGCGTATCGCGTGATTGTGCCGCCGATGACTTCGGAAATGCTTAACCTGGTGAAGAACTCGGCGATCGCCTCGACCATCGGTTTGGTGGATATGGCCGCGCAGGCCGGCAAGCTGCTGGATTACTCCGCGCATGCCTATGAATCCTTTACCGCCATCACTCTGGCGTACGTCGGCATTAACCTGGTGATCATGCTGATTATGAGTGTGGTAGAACGCAAAATTCGCCTGCCTGGCAATATGGGAGGCAAATAATGTACGAGTTTGACTGGAGTTCGATTGTTCCCAGCCTGCCTTACTTATGGAATGGGTTAATCATCACCTTCAAGATCACCGCGATTGCCGTGGTGTTTGGCATTATCTGGGGCACGATTTTGGCGGTGATGCGTTTGTCGCCGATCGCGCCGGTGCGCTGGTTTGCCAAGCTGTACGTCAACCTGTTCCGCTCCGTACCCTTGGTGATGGTGCTGCTGTGGTTTTATCTGGTTGTGCCCGCGTTCCTGCAGCAGGTGCTGGGCTTATCGCCTAAATCGGATATCCGCCTGATTTCCGCCATGGTGGCATTTGCGCTCTTTGAAGCGGCGTACTATTCGGAAATCATCCGTGCCGGTATTCAGAGCATCTCACGTGGGCAATCCAATGCCGCGTTGGCGCTCGGCATGACGCACTGGCAATCGATGAAACTCATCGTGCTGCCGCAGGCGTTCCGCGCCATGGTGCCGCTGCTGCTGACGCAGGGCATCGTGCTGTTCCAGGATACCTCGCTGGTCTATGTACTGAGCCTGGCTGATTTCTTCCGCACCGCGTCAACCATTGGTGAGCGTGACGGAACCCAGGTTGAAATGATTTTGTTTGCTGGTCTGGTCTACTTCGTGATCAGCCTGAGCGCTTCGCTGTTGGTTACCTATCTGAAAAGAAAGAGGACGGTTTAAATGATTAGCCTGAAAAATGTTTCAAAGTGGTATGGGCACTTTCAGGTGCTGACCGACTGCTCCACCGAAGTGAAAAAAGGTGAAGTGGTGGTGGTCTGCGGTCCGTCTGGCTCAGGTAAATCAACGCTGATTAAAACCGTGAACGGCCTGGAGCCGATTCAAAAGGGCAGCATTCAGGTGACCGGCACCGAAGTGAACAACAAAAAAACCAACCTTGCTCAACTGCGCAGCAAAGTCGGCATGGTGTTCCAGCACTTTGAGCTGTTCCCGCATCTCAGCATCATTGAGAACCTGACGCTGGCGCAGGTTAAAGTGCTGAAGCGTGATAAAGCAGCCTCGCGTGAGAAAGCACAAGGCCTGCTAAAACGCGTTGGGCTCTCTGCGCACGCGGATAAGTTTCCTGGCCAGCTTTCTGGTGGACAGCAGCAGCGCGTGGCAATCGCGCGTGCGTTGTGTATGGATCCGGTGGCGATGCTGTTTGATGAGCCGACGTCAGCGCTTGACCCTGAAATGATCAACGAAGTATTGGACGTGATGGTTGAGCTGGCGAATGAAGGCATGACCATGATGGTGGTGACGCATGAGATGGGCTTTGCGCGCAAAGTCGCCAACCGCGTGATCTTTATGGATGAAGGGAAAATTATCGAAGACACCAATAAGGATGACTTCTTTAACAACCCGCAATCCGATCGTGCCAAAGACTTCCTGGCGAAGATTCTGCACTGATTCAATATCCTCAAGCCAGGTGCGCATTAATGCGCACCCTACAAAATCACCTCACTTTTGTAGGGTCGTCATTAATGACGACCTGGCTACCTTTCATCAGGGTTCAAACGGCTGACGCTGGAACTGATCGTGCCCACACTCCGGGCAGCGCGTTAAGCTCTCTGGCGTATAAATCGCCCGCGTGAAGCCGCACTTCTCACAAACTAAATTCCCCAGGCCGACCACTTCGCCGCTCTGGTAAACGCCGTGATGGCGCAAATCCTGAAACACCTCACGCCACTCCAACTGACTTTTATCGGTGATATCCGCCAGTTCTTTCCATAGGCTTTCGCGGATTACGCGCAAAAACACCGAATCGCCAACCACATCAGAAGACTCCTGATAGCTCAGCGCAAACTCGTGTAAATCACGGCGCACGGCACGCATTACTTCATTCACCTCGGCGAGTGACAGCGTTTTTTTCGCCAGCAAACTTTGCCGCGCTTCGGCCACCAGCGCATCAACATCGCGCTCGCCATGATCCAATCGCTGGGATAATGCTTCAATCGTTGCACGGTATTCCTGCGCCACGTTATTCATTTTGTTCTCCTTTCCGCTGCAGATACTGCTGTTAAGTTTAGCGGTTTTGTCACAATTGCATGGGCAGCAACCGGAGAAATCACAAAAGGGTGAAAGCGGCGGCGCATTCGGCAGAAATCCGGCCTGCGAGGGCGTGAAAAGTTGTTGAGGCGCAGCCTTATGGGTATGCTATGCGGATCTAAAAGTATGCTTAGCGATTTTCACAAAGGACCACAGGCAGCCATGCAAGAGCAATACCGCCCGGAAGAGATAGAATCCCGCGTCCAACAGCACTGGGACGAAAACGAAACCTTTAAAGTGACCGAGCAGGAAGGCAAAGAGAAATATTACTGCCTTTCGATGCTGCCCTATCCTTCTGGCCGCCTGCACATGGGTCACGTGCGTAACTACACCATTGGCGATGTGATTGCGCGCTACCAGCGTATGCTCGGCAAAAACGTCCTGCAGCCGATTGGCTGGGATGCATTTGGTTTGCCAGCCGAAGGCGCTGCGGTGAAAAACAACACCGCGCCTGCACCGTGGACCTACGACAACATCGCCTACATGAAGAACCAGCTGAAATTGCTGGGCTTTGGCTACGACTGGAGCCGCGAACTGGCGACCTGCCAGCCAGAATACTATCGCTGGGAACAGTGGTTCTTCACCAAGCTGTATGAAAAAGACATGGTCTATAAAAAGACCTCGGCGGTGAACTGGTGCCCGAACGATCAGACCGTACTGGCCAACGAACAGGTTATTGACGGCTGCTGCTGGCGCTGCGATACCAAAGTTGAGCGCAAAGAGATCCCACAGTGGTTCGTTAAAATCACCGCCTACGCGGAAGAGCTGCTCAACGATCTCGATAAGCTGGAAGATTGGCCGGAGCAGGTCAAAACCATGCAGCGCAACTGGATTGGCCGTTCTGAAGGTGTGGAAATCACCTTTGACGTTGCCAACAGCGCTGAGAAGCTGACCGTTTACACCACCCGTCCAGACACCTTTATGGGCGCTACTTATGTAGCAGTAGCTGCAGGTCATCCACTGGCGCAGCAAGCTGCTGCCACTAATCCTGCACTAGCTGAATTTATCGACGAATGCCGCACTACCAAAGTTGCCGAAGCTGATATGGCAACGATGGAGAAGAAAGGCGTGGCCACCGGCCTGTTTGCTATCCATCCGCTGACCGGTGAAGAGATTCCTGTGTGGGTCGCTAACTTCGTATTAATGGAGTACGGCACCGGTGCGGTAATGGCTGTTCCAGGCCACGACCAGCGTGACTGGGAGTTCGCCACCAAATACAACCTGAACATCAAGCCAGTTATCCTGAATCTTGACGGTTCAGAACCGGATGTAAGTGCTGCAGCAATGACCGACAAAGGCGCGCTGTTCAACTCAGGTGAATACAACGGTCTGGATCATCAGGCGGGCTTCAACGCCATCGCCGATGCGCTGGCAGCTAAAGGCGTGGGCGAGCGTAAAGTGAATTACCGTCTGCGCGACTGGGGCGTTTCCCGTCAGCGTTACTGGGGCGCACCAATCCCAATGGTGACGCTGGAAGATGGCACCGTAATGCCAACGCCAGAAGATCAGTTGCCGGTTATCCTGCCAGAAGACGTAGTGATGGACGGTATCACCAGCCCAATCAAAGCCGATCCTGAGTGGGCCAAAACCACCGTTAACGGCCAGCCTGCGCTGCGTGAAACCGACACCTTCGACACCTTTATGGAGTCATCCTGGTACTACGCGCGCTATACCTGCGCCAACTATCATGAAGGCATGCTGGATCCGGCGGCGGCGAACTACTGGCTGCCGGTCGATCAGTATGTTGGCGGTATCGAACACGCCATCATGCACCTGATGTATTTCCGCTTCTATCACAAGCTGCTGCGTGATGCTGGCCTGGTGAACTCTGATGAGCCAGCCAAACGCCTGCTGTGTCAGGGCATGGTACTGGCTGATGCGTTCTACTACCTCGGCGTGAACGGCGAGCGCAACTGGGTTTCCCCGGTTGACGTCACCGTTGAGCGCGACGAGAAAGGCCGCATTATTAAAGCCATCGACAACGAAGGTCGTGAAGTGGTTTACGCCGGCATGAGCAAAATGTCGAAGTCGAAAAACAACGGCATCGATCCACAGCTGATGGTTGAGCGTTACGGTGCAGATACCGTGCGTCTGTTCATGATGTTTGCTTCGCCAGCAGAGATGACGCTGGAGTGGCAGGAATCGGGCGTTGAAGGTGCCAACCGCTTCCTGAAGCGCGTATGGAAACTGGCTTACGAACACATTGCCAAAGGCGCGACCGTGGCGCTGGACGTCAACAGCCTGAATGACGATCAGAAAGCGCTGCGTCGCGATTTGCACAAAACCATCGCCAAAGTGGCCGATGACGTGGGTCGTCGTCAGACGTTCAACACCGCCATCGCTGCCATCATGGAGCTGATGAACAAGCTGATCCGTGCCCCGCAGGAGAGCGAGCAAGATCGCGCGCTGCTGCAGGAAGCGCTGGTCGCTGTGACGCGTCTGCTCTATCCGTTCACCCCGCACGCCAGCTATGTGTTGTGGCAAGCGCTGGGCGGCGAAGGGAGCATTGACGAAGCCAGCTGGCCGGTAGCCGATGAAGCGGCCATGGTAGAAGATTCGCTGCTGGTAGTGGTGCAGGTGAATGGCAAAGTGCGCGGCAAGATTACCGTTGCGACGGATGCCACGCAGGAGCAGGTGCAGGCGCGTGCTGCGCAGGAGCATTTGGTGGCGAAATATCTGGATGGCGTCACCATTCGTAAAGTGATTTATGTCCCTGGCAAACTGCTTAACCTGGTCGTAGGTTAAGTTCAGGAGGAACTGTGCGACAACTGATTATCAGGCTGTTTGTCCTGCTTGCGGTATTGATTACCGCAGGCTGTGGTTTCCACCCGCGCGGCACCACTTCGGTGCCGAGTGAGATGAAAACCCTAATCGTCCAGAGCGGCGATCCCTATGGCCCACTGGCACGAGCTGTGCGTCAGCAGCTGCGCATCAACAATGTCACCATCATTGAAGACAGCAAAGCGGCCAGTGCCAAATACCCAACGCTGCGTTTAGGGGCTGAAGGCCAGGGACGTGATACCGCATCGGTGTTCATCAGCGGTACAACCGCGGAATACTCACTGGTGATGACGGTCACTGCACAGGTTCTGCTGCCGGGTAAAGGTATCTACCCAATCAGCACCACTGTGTATCGTTCTTTCTTCGACAACCCGAACGCCGCACTGGCGAAGGATGCCGAACAGGATATGATCGTGCAGGAGATGCGTCAGCGCGCGTCCGAGCAGTTAGTACGTAAACTGCTGACCGTGCATGCCGCGCAGGAAAGCAACAAAGATACCTTGCCGCAGCCTGAGACGATTGCACCGGGACAGAACTCACCGGAAGTGTCCTCTTCGTCAGCCACCAGTCTGCAATGATCAGGATTTATCCTGAACAACTGAGCGCGCAGCTTCGAGAGGGGCTGCGCGCCTGTTATTTTCTCACCGGTAATGAACCTCTGCTGATTCAGGAAAGCGCGGATGCGATCCGTGCTACCGCGAGCGCACAGGGCTTTGAAGAGCACTTCAGCGTCACCCTTGATGCGCAAACGGATTGGGATGCGATCTTCGTCAGTTGCCAATCGCTTAGCCTGTTTACCCAACGCCAAACTCTGACGCTGCAACTGCCTGAAAACGGTCCAAACGCCGCTATCGCCGAGCAGTTGGTGAAACTCTCTACGCTGCTGCACAGCGATATTTTGCTGGTGCTGCGCATGGCGAAACTGACCAAAGCACAGGAGAACAGCGCCTGGTTCAAAGCGCTGAGCGCGCAAGCGGTGTTGGTACCGTGTCAGACGCCTGAACAGGCACAGCTGCCGCGCTGGGTGGCGAGTCGCGCCAAAGCGATGAAGTTGAGCGTCGATGATGCAGCAATCCAGCTGCTTTGCTACTGCTACGAAGGGAATCTGCTGGCGCTGTCGCAGGCGCTGGAACGCTTATCGCTGTTGTGGCCGGATGGTAAATTGACGCTGCCGCGCGTCGAGGCCGCTGTCAACGATGCCGCGCACTTTACGCCATTCCATTGGGTCGATGCGCTGCTGGCGGGAAAAAGTAAACGCGCCCTGCACATCCTGCATCAGCTGGAGAAAGAGGACAGCGAAGCGGTGATTCTGCTGCGCACGCTGCAACGCGATTTGCTCACGCTGCTGCATCTGCAACGTAATCAGGCGAAACAAGCGCTGCGCACGCTGATGGATCAGCAGCGTATCTGGCAAAACCGTCGCGCGCTGTTTACCGAAGCATTACAGCGCCTTGATGCGCAGCGTTTACAGCGTGCGGTGCATTTGCTGGCAGAGCTGGAACTCAGCATGAAGCAGGATTACGGACAAAACCTGTGGCCGCAGCTGGAAACGCTGTCGCTGCTGCTGTGTCACCGCGATTTCCCACTGAGCTTTACCGATGTCTAAACTCTACGCCCTGTTTGGCGGCACCTTCGATCCGATTCACTACGGTCATCTCCGCCCGGTAGAAGCGCTGGCCCAGCAAGTGGGTTTGAAAAAGGTCACATTGCTACCCAACAACGTGCCGCCGCATCGCCCGCAGCCGGAAGCCAGTGCGCAACAGCGCGTTGAGATGCTGCGCTGTGCCATCGCCGATCGCCCGCTTTTTGATATCGATACGCGTGAACTGGAGCGTGCAACGCCGTCCTGGACGGTGGCTACGCTGGAAGCACTACGTGCGGAACGCGGCACAGAACAGCCCCTCGGGTTTATCATCGGCCAGGATTCTCTGCTAACGTTAGCCAAATGGCATCGCTGGCAAGATTTGCTGTCGCTGTGTCATTTGCTGGTATGTAAGCGTCCGGGTTACGCCACCCAGATGGAAACGCCTGAGATGCAGCAGTGGCTTGATGAGCATCTCGCCGATGATGTGCAGCAACTTCATCACGCGCCAGTGGGACACATCTGGCTGGCAGATACGCCGCTGCTCGATATTTCCGCCACCGAAATCCGTCAGCGCCGCCATGCGGGAATCTCCTGCGCGGATTTATTGCCAGATGCAGTGATCGGCTACATCGATAGCGTTGGCTTATATCGCAGCTAAAGGCAGCATGCTATACTGCGCCGCTTCATTTTCGGCTACCTTTCTCGCATCGTTAGCCCGTCCGTAATCACCTGTTTTTAAGGGGAACCTTTTGCAAGGTAAAGCACTCCAAGAGTTCGTTATTGATAAGATTGATGATCTCAAAGGCCAAGACATCATTGCTATTGATGTTCAGGGCAAATCCAGCATCACCGATTGCATGATTATTTGCACCGGCACTTCAACACGTCACGTCGCTTCTATCGCCGATCATGTGGTGCAGGAATCGCGCACTGCCGGCCTTAAGCCGCTGGGTGTTGACAGCAAAACCGCCTCCGATTGGGTGGTCGTTGACCTGGGTGACGTGATTGTGCACGTGATGGAAGCAGAGAGCCGCCAGCTGTACGAGCTGGAAAAACTCTGGAGCTAAGACGTGAAACTGCAGCTTGTAGCCGTCGGCACTAAAATGCCCGACTGGGTTCAGACCGGTTTCATGGAGTATCTGCGCCGCTTCCCGAAAGATATGCCGTTTGAACTGATCGAAGTGACTGCCGGCAAACGCGGCAAGAACGCCGACATCAAACGCATTCTGGAAAAAGAAGGTGAAGCGATGCTGGCCGCCGTGGGTAAAGGCAATCGTATTGTCACGCTGGATATCCCCGGACAGCCGTGGGAAACCCCACAGCTGGCGCAGCAACTTGAACGCTGGAAACTGGATGGCCGCGATGTCAGCCTGTTGATCGGCGGTCCGGAAGGACTGGCGCCCGCGTGCAAGGCCGCTGCCGAACAAAGCTGGTCACTGTCAGCGCTCACGTTGCCACATCCGCTGGTGCGTGTGCTGGTAGCGGAAAGCCTGTATCGTGCGTGGAGCATCACCACGAATCATCCTTATCATCGTGAATAAACGCCTGACAACCCCAGACAATAAATGTAGCGGATGAAATTACAGAGCAACGCCTTTCGCGATTACACTGCCGAACAGAAACTTTTTGTCCGCCGAGCATTGGTGGCTTTTGTTGGCATTCTGCTGCTCTCCAGCATTCTGGTGGTCAATATGTACCACCTGCAAATTCTGCGCTTTGACGACTACAGCACCCGTTCGAATGAAAACCGCATCAAGCTGGTGCCGGTGGCGCCGAGTCGCGGCATTATTTTTGATCGTAACGGCGTGCCGCTGGCGTTAAATCGCACCATCTATCAGGCCGAACTGATGCCGGAAAAGGTCGAAAACCTGAAGCAGACCTTACAGGATCTGCGTCCGGTGCTGGATCTGACCGACGACGATATCGATGCGTTTGAAAAAGAGCGCAAACGCTCACGCCGCTTTACCTCGATTCCGGTCAAAATCGGTTTAAACGAGGTGCAGGTAGCGCGTTTTGCCGTCAATCAATACCGTTTTCCTGGCGTGGAAGTAAAAGGCTATCAGCGCCGCTACTATCCTTACGGCCAGACGCTGACGCACGTGGTGGGCTACGTCTCCAAAATTAACGATCGCGATGTCACGCGCCTCGATCAGGAAGGCAAATGGCCAAACTATGCGGCCACACATGATATCGGCAAGCTCGGCATCGAAAACTATTACGAAGATGTGCTGCACGGCAAAACCGGCTATGAAGAGGTTGAAGTTAACAACCGTGGCCGCGTCATCCGTCAGCTGCACGAGCAGTCTCCGCAGGCCGGACGCGATATCTATCTGACGGTTGACCTCAAGCTGCAGCAATACATCGAAACCTTGCTGACCGGCAGCCGCGCGGCGGTGGTGGTGAGCGATCCGCGCACCGGCGAAATCCTTGCGCTGGTGTCAACGCCGAGCTATGACCCGAACCTGTTTGTCGACGGCATCTCCAGCAAAGATTACAAAGCGCTGTTAAGCGACGAAAACCGTCCGCTGTATAACCGTGCGCTGCAAGCCTCCTATCCACCGGCTTCTACGGTGAAACCTTACGTTGCCGTGTCGGCGCTGAGCGCAGGCGTAATCAACCGCAACACTAGCCTGTTTGATCCCGGTTGGTGGCAACTGCCCGGCTCAGAAAAGCGCTATCGTGACTGGAAAAAATGGGGCCACGGACGCCTGAACGTCACCAAATCGCTGGAAGAATCGGCGGATACCTTCTTCTATCAGGTCGCCTACGATATGGGCATCGATCGCCTGTCAGAGTGGATGACCAAGTTTGGTTACGGCCATCGCACCGGCATTGACCTGCCGCAGGAGAGCGCGGGCAACATGCCAACGCGCGAGTGGAAGCTGAAGCGCTTTAAGAAGCCGTGGTATCAGGGTGACACCATTCCGGTTGGTATCGGCCAGGGTTACTGGACCGCGACGCCGATTCAGATGAACAAAGCGATGATGATTCTGATTAACGACGGCGTGATCAAGGTGCCGCACTTGCTGCGCGCCACGCGTGAAGGCCAAACCATGGTGCCCTATCGCCAGCCGCCGGATGCACCGATTGGCGACATTCACTCAGGCTACTGGGAAATTGCCAAAGACGGCATGTATGGCGTCGCGAACCGCGCCAACGGTACGGCACACAAGAGTTTTGCCGATGCGCCCTACAAAATCGCCGCCAAATCCGGTACCGCACAGGTTTACGGTCTGAAAGAAAATGAAGTCTATAACGCGCACAAGATTGCAGAGCGTCTGCGCGACCATAAATTAATGACCGCTTACGCGCCGTACGATAAGCCGCGCGTGGCCGTCACCATGATTCTGGAAAACGGCGGCGCAGGTCCGGCTGTCGGCACCGTGATGCGCCAGATTCTCGACCACATTATGTTAGGCGACAATAATACCGTGCTGCCAGAAGCCGTACCAACGCCGCCCGGCTATGAAGGTGAATAACAATGTCCATGAACGATAGTCCGCAGAAAAGATCGATCTGGACGCGCATCCATATCGACCCGCTGTTTATGCTGATCATTCTCAGCTTGCTGACCTACAGCGCCATCGTCATCTGGAGCGCCAGCGGACAGGATCCCGGCATGACCGAGCGTAAGTTCGGGCAGATCGCTATGGGAATCGTCATCATGCTAGTGCTGGCGCAGGTACCGCCGCGCGTCTATGAAAGCTGGGCGCCCTATCTCTATATTGTCTGCGTGATATTACTGATCGCGGTGGATGCATTTGGCCACATCAGTAAAGGCGCGCAGCGCTGGCTCGATCTTGGTTTTGTGCGCTTCCAGCCCTCGGAGATCGCCAAGATTGCCGTGCCGCTGATGGTGGCGCGCTTTATTAACCGCGATGTCTGTCCGCCGACGCTGAAAAACACCGGCATCGCGCTGGTGCTGATTTTCATGCCAACGCTGCTGGTGGCGGCACAGCCTGACCTGGGTACGTCGATTCTGATCGCCGCTTCCGGTCTGTTTGTGCTGTTTTTATCCGGTATGAGCTGGAAACTGATTGGTATCGCCGTGCTGCTGGTGGCGGCCTTTATCCCGATTTTGTGGTTCTTCCTGATGCACGATTATCAGCGCGACCGCGTGATGATGCTGCTCGACCCGGAAAGCGATCCGCTTGGTGCCGGTTATCACATCATCCAGTCGAAGATTGCTATCGGTTCCGGTGGCCTGCGCGGCAAAGGCTGGCTGCACGGCACCCAATCGCAGCTGGAATTCCTACCTGAGCGTCATACCGACTTTATTTTTGCCGTGTTAGCGGAAGAACTCGGCCTGGTTGGTGTGTTGTTATTACTGGTACTCTATTTGCTACTGATCATGCGCGGACTGATTATTGCTGCGCGCGCGCAAACCACCTTTGGTCGCGTGATGGCGGGCGGTTTGATGCTGATTTTATTCGTTTATGTTTTCGTTAACATTGGCATGGTAAGTGGTATCTTACCGGTGGTTGGCGTACCGCTGCCGCTGGTGAGCTACGGCGGATCGGCATTAATTGTGTTAATGGCTGGATTTGGCATTGTGATGTCGATCCATACTCATCGAAAAATGTTATCTAAAAGCGTTTAAGAGGCTGCACATGCGTAAGGACTGGCTTGGGGTTGCACTGGCATCATTGGTACTGGCTGCCTGTTCCACACCGGAACCGCAGAATAATACTGCGCCACCGCAACCGGCCTATAACGGCCCGGTAGTGGAAATTCCTGGCGTGGAACCACGCTATGAACCGATCAATCCTTCCACCAGCCAGGATTACAGCGTCAACGGTAAAAACTACCGCGTGATCAAAGATCCCTCGAACTACAGCGAAGTGGGTTTAGCCACCTGGTACGGTGACGAAGCGCAGGGGAATCGCACTGCTATCGGTGAATCTTACGATCCGGAAGCCATGACCGCCGCGCATCCTACGCTACCGCTGCCGAGCTATGTGCGCGTCACTAACCTCGCCAACGGTCGCCAGATTGTGGTGCGCGTTAACGATCGCGGTCCTTATACGCCAGGCCGCATTATCGACCTGTCGCGTGCGGCAGGCGATCGCCTGAATATCTCTAACAATACTCGCGTGCGCGTTGATTACATCAAAGTGGCGCCGGATGGCTCAGTTTCTGGTCCCGGCACCATCGGTACCACCGTCGCCAAACAGAGCTACGCCCTGCCCGCACGTCCGGATCTCGGCGGCGGCATGGTGATGATGGGCGGCAGCGCCAATGCTGCGCCAGCGCCTGCACCGCAAGATGTGCGCGCGGTAGATAACAGCACCTTGCAAAGCAGTGACAGCTTGGGTGCGCCAGTTCAGAGCAGCGGCTTTCTCGGCGCACCGCAGCCGTTAGCCACGGGTGTGCTGGAAGGCAGCGAGCCGGTTGCCGCGCCAGCAGCACCAACCTCTTCCGCGCCATCCGCAGCAGCAGCGCCTGCCAGCAGCCAGAATGCCCATGCCGGCAGCGGTTATGTGGTGCAGGTTGGCGCGATTAACGATCCAGTGCGTGCACGTCAGCTGGCGGAAAGCCTGGGTAAACGTTTTGGCGTACCGGGCGCCGTTGAAGCCAATGGCAACGTCTATCGCATTCAGTTAGGTGGCTATCAAAGCCGTGCCGAAGCCGCCGCCTTGCAGCAGCGTCTGAACACTGAAGCGCAAATGAGCTCATTTATTACCACTGCCCGTCCATCGATGTAACGGACAGTGGCATTTCCTGCTGAAACTGATTTGCAAAGCAAGATGTCGCCCGATCGGGCGTTTGCTATAGTTAGGCACTTTTTTCACTCTAAACCCACGGATGTTGTAGTCCTGAACATGAATACGCTGAAACCTTCTCGTTTTCTGAAACGCCTGACAGTGGGATCACTGGTCGCCCTTTCTCTCAGCCATGCCGCTTTTGCGGACGATGTTAACCTTAAGACTATGATTCCGGGCGTACCGGACATTGATGCTGAAGCTTATGTGCTGATCGACTATAACTCCGGCAAAGTGCTGGCCGAAAAGAACGCGGATGCACGCCGCGATCCAGCAAGTTTGACCAAAATGATGACCAGCTACGTGATTGGTCAGGCGGTCAAAGCGGGCAAAATCCATAACGATGACATCGTGACCGTGGGCAAAGATGCCTGGGCAACCGGTAATCCGGTATTCAAAGGTTCATCCCTGATGTTCCTGAAACCAGGCGATCGTGTACCGGTTTCTCAGCTGACGCGCGGCATCGTGCTGCAATCAGGTAACGACGCTTGTGTGGCGATGGCGGATTATGTTGCCGGCAGCCAGGACGCGTTCGTTAACCTGATGAACAACTACGTTGGCGCACTGGGCCTGAAAAACACCCACTTCCAGACCGTGCACGGTTTGGATGCCGAAGGCCAATACAGCTCGCCGCGCGATATGGCGTTGATCGGCCAGGCGCTGATCCGTGACGTGCCAGATGAGTACGCGGTTTACCGTGAAAAAGATTTCACCTTTAACAACATAAAGCAGACTAACCGTAATGGTTTGCTGTGGGATACCAGCCTGAACGTGGATGGCATCAAAACCGGTCATACGGACGCAGCGGGCTACAACCTGGTTGCCTCTGCAACTGAAGGCCAGATGCGTTTGATCTCCGCAGTGATGGGCGGCCGTACTTATAAAGGCCGTGAAACCGAGAGCAAGAAATTGCTGACGTGGGGCTTCCGCTTCTTCGAAACCGTGGCACCGCTGAAAGCAGGCAAAGAGTTTGCGTCTGAGCCCGTGTGGTTCGGTGACAGCGATCGTGTTCAGCTGGGCGTGGAAAAAGATGCCTATCTGACCATCCCGCGTGGCCGCATGAAAGACCTGAAAGCCAGCTACGTGCTGAACAACACTGAACTGCACGCACCGCTGCAGAAAAATCAGGTGGTTGGCAGCATCAACTTCCAGCTGGATGGTAAAACCGTTGAACAGCGTCCGCTGGTGGTGCTGAACGAAGTGAAAGAAGGCGGTTTCTTCGGCCGCATCATCGATTACATCAAACTGATGTTCCACCACTGGTTTGGCTAAGGCGCGCTTGAAAAAACGCCAATTTGCCCCCAAATAAGCTACTATCTTTGCTCCCGCCTCGGCGGGAGCCTGTTTTTTTAAGCACCGGAGTCAATGTATGAAAACCAAATTGAATGAACTGCTCGAATTCCCTACGCCTTTCACCTACAAAGTGATGGGTTTGGCGCAACCGGAGCTGGTTGATCAAGTGGTTGAAGTGGTGCAGCGCCACGCGCCAGGCGATTACAAACCGGACGTTAAGCCAAGCAGCAAAGGCAATTATCACTCGGTTTCCATTACCATTATCGCCACCCACATTGAGCAGGTTGAAACCCTGTACGAAGAGCTGGGCAACATCGAAATCGTGCGTATGGTGTTGTAATTCTGGCGCTGGCAAAGTTCGCTTTGCCAGCGTTATACTCTGCCTTCCACTCTTTACCGGATCTCTGCTTTGTCAGCTAATACGCTTCTTGTTCGTCAACTCGGCCAGCGCGATTGGCAACCCATCTCCGATGCGATGCATCACTTTACCGATCAACGCGACAGCAACACCGCCGATGAAATCTGGCTGGTGGAACATCATCCAGTGTTTACCCAAGGTCAGGCAGGTAAAGCCGAACATCTGCTGATGCCGGGCGATATTCCGGTGGTACAAAGCGATCGCGGCGGCCAGGTTACCTATCACGGCCCCGGCCAACAGGTGATGTATGTGCTGATCGACGTGAAACGTCGCAAGATGGGCGTACGCGAGTTGGTGACGGCACTGGAAGAAACGGTGATCGCCACGCTGGCCGACTATGACATCAGCGCGCGTGCGCGACCGGATGCGCCAGGCGTGTACGTGGGCGATGACAAGATTTGCTCGCTGGGGCTGCGCATCCGTAAAGGCTGCTCGTTTCACGGCCTGGCGCTGAATGTGGCGATGGATCTCGCGCCCTTTCTGCGCATCAATCCCTGCGGATATGCCGGGATGCAGATGACGCAGCTCAGCCAGCTGCAGCCGGGCGTCACGCCCGCCGATGTACAGCCGCGTCTGGTGCAGCATTTCGCCCGTTTAAGCGGATTTACCCAACTGGAATGGCAAAGTGATGCTGCAGTCTGACCTTGACTGTACGTGCGCATTTACAAAATTGTAACTTTTGCACTGGCTAATCGGCTGCTTATGAACAGACGAGATGATATAATTTTTGCCATATTTTCAAAAAAAGTTGAAAGCCTGGTTCTCAGTTTGAGTGAGGAAGCTTTCAAATCGCAATCCCGACCGGAACCTGCAGATTTATGAGTAAACCAATTCAGATGGAACGTGGCGTCAAGTATCGCGATGCCGACAAAATGGCGCTGATCCCGGTGAAAACCGTGATGGTTGAGCGTGAAGAAATTCTGCGTAAGCCGGAATGGATGAAGATCAAACTGCCTGCAGACTCCAGCCGCATTCAGGGCATCAAAGCCGCGATGCGTAAAAACGGTCTGCACTCGGTGTGTGAAGAAGCCTCCTGCCCTAACCTTGCCGAGTGTTTTAACCACGGCACCGCGACCTTTATGATCCTCGGCGCGATCTGTACCCGCCGCTGCCCATTCTGCGACGTGGCGCATGGTCGTCCGAATATGCCTGACGCTAACGAACCGCTGAAACTGGCACAAACCATCGCCGATATGGCGTTGCGTTATGTGGTGATTACTTCGGTGGACCGCGATGACCTGCGCGACGGCGGTGCTCAGCACTTTGCTGACTGCATCAGCGCGATTCGCGAAAAAAGCCCTACCATCAAAATTGAAACGCTGGTGCCGGACTTCCGTGGTCGTATGGATCGCGCCCTGGAAATTCTCACCGCAACGCCACCGGATGTGTTTAACCACAATCTGGAAAACGTGCCGCGCGTTTACCGTCAGGTTCGTCCGGGCGCCAACTACGATTGGTCACTGAAGCTGCTGGAGCGTTTCAAAGAAGCGCATCCGGATATCCCGACAAAATCGGGTTTGATGGTAGGCCTGGGCGAAACCAATGCCGAAATCGTAGAAGTGATGCGCGATCTGCGTCGCCACGGCGTCACCATGCTGACGCTGGGGCAATATCTGCAGCCAAGCCGTCACCACTTGCCGGTACAGCGCTACGTTAGCCCAGCCGAGTTTGATGAGATGAAAGAGGAAGCGATGGCGATGGGCTTCACCCATGCCGCCTGCGGCCCGTTTGTGCGCTCGTCTTATCATGCTGATATGCAGGCCAAAGGTCTGGAAGTTAAGTAATATTCCTCGCGATTGCGTTCTTAATAGGGCGCAATCGCAAAAATCTCCTTAAAAGTCTTAATCCTTGTCTTAAATCTGTCGCTTTAACCGCTGAGGGCATAAGAGCCTATTTCTTTTTCTCAGTGTATTTTTTTGAAGGTCAGATAATGCAAACATCCTTTCATATAGATGTGCTCGATGCTTCCCGAGTACCCGATGTGTCAGGTCAATCCTCGGGTTCGCGGCAATACAGTGCATCTGAAGAGAGTCTGGATGCGCTGAAAGCGCGTACCACTCCGATCGACAACACCAATCCGTATGTTTCACCCCATGCTTCATGTGCACATGCGTTTTTAGCAACCGCCATTAGCATTGAACATCGCTATGATGAAATCCATCTACAGTTACCGGTTCGCCTTGACGCTTCTCATGCTGCTGTCCCCTTAATTTCTCAGACAACGCCGGAGAAATCAGAAGAGGTGTCTTATGTTGCGGGTTTACAAATTGAATATCCGATATTTCATTCAGAGCCTGAAATCCACTGGAACTTCGATCTGCTTGACGGCGCAAACATTCCCCCCCTTTCTTCCTTTGAATTGTCTCACGTCAGTCTGCAAACATCTGAGATTGAAATAGCTGATTTAGCGGAACTCAATATCATAACCACCGAAATTGCTGCGGTTTTGCTTCCCCTCGCACAAAACGCAATGGAAATGGTCGATATGGAGCTGATGGATTTGGTGATGCAAGAGGATGCAGAGCCGATGGCAATGTTACCCATGTTATCTATCGAAGAGGTGCTTGAGGGTGGATCAATTCAAAACGAATTATCCGCACCTGAATCATGGCAGTATGCTGCGATTGAAGAAAGGGAGACGATCGAGGACGTTAATATCGTCTGGCATTAATTCCAAAACAAAAACCAGACTGGCGACAGTCTGGTTTTTTATCAACGTAATAAATATTTACACTTATTGACGTTCGGCGCAGAGATTACTCTTTGTGGCTGACACGTTCAGCAGGCGCTTCTTCAGCGCTGCTTTTGGATGCGCCGGATTCATCATCTTTCATGGCTTTCTTGAAGCCTTTGATTGCGGAACCCAGATCGCCACCCAGTGAACGTAACTTGTTGGTGCCAAAAAGCAGTACGATGAGCGCACCGATGATCAGCAGTTTGGCAATACTGATACCTTCCATAATTTACCTTTCAACCAATGTGAAAAACGGACCTGACTATTAACGCGCAGTTTATAAACGGCCTCAACTGCAATCTGTAACAGAGTGAGACCGCCCGCCTAAATAAAGCGGCTGAGAAACGCCTGCGTGCGCGGATGCTGCGGATTACCAATCACCTGCTCGGGACTGCCTTGCTCCACCACCACGCCACCATCCATAAACACCACGCGATCGGCCGCCTCACGCGCGAAACCAATTTCATGGGTCACCACAATCATGGTCAGCCCTTGGTCGGCTAAGGTGCGCATGGTGGCCAGCACTTCGCCGACTAACTCCGGATCGAGTGCCGAAGTCGGTTCATCGAACAGCATCAGCGCCGGTTTAATCGCCAGCGCACGCGCAATCGCCACACGCTGCTGCTGACCACCTGACAGATGACGCGGCCAGGCATCAGCTTTATCACTCAATCCCACGGTCGCCAACAGTTCACAGGCATGCTTGAGCGCGTCCTGCCGCGCAAATTTGTGCACACCAATCGGCGCTTCAATGATGTTTTGTAGCACCGTCATATGCGGATAGAGATTGAACTGCTGAAACACCATGCCGATTTTCTGACGCTGATGAGCAATTTTACGCGCCGACAGGCGATGCAAAATACCGCGCTTCAGCTCATAACCTATCTGGTCGTCTCCCACCATAATCGAACCGGCATTCATGTCTTCCAGATGATTAATGCAGCGCAAAAAGGTAGATTTACCCGAGCCCGATGGTCCGAGAATCACTACCACTTCACCCGGAAACACATCGAGATCGATGCCTTTTAGCACTTCGTTATCGCCATAACTCTTCTGCACATTCCGCGCTCGCACCAGCGGCTGAACTTCACTCATACATCCTCCTTCAGACGATGCGCGACGGCTGGCGCGGCTTCGTTAGCGGCAACACGACGTTTGTTCACCACCGTGCGGGTGGTGCCGCGTGCGTAGTAACGCTCGATAGCGGACTGACCCACGTTGAGAATCGAGGTGATAAACAGATACCAGATCACCGCGACCATCAGCATCGGGATAATTTCAAAGGTGCGGTTATATACGGCCTGCACCGAGTACAACAGATCGCCCATGGCGATCACACTCACCAGCGACGTCGCTTTGATCATGCTGATCAACTGGTTGCCGGTTGGCGGAATGATCGAGCGCATCGCCTGCGGAATGATCACTCGTCGCAGCGCACGGCTGCGGCTCATGCCAAATGCCTGCGTGGTTTCAACCTGACCGTTATCCACTGACAGCAAGCCGGCGCGAATGATCTCGGCCATATAGGCTGCTTCATTGAGCGCCAGCCCGGCAATCGCCGCGGTCAATGGTGTAATCAGATCGTTGGTATTCCAGCTGGCAAAGGTGATATCCATCCACGGGATAGTGATCGAGATCGTGGGAAACAGTGTCGAGAGGTTGTACCAAAAGATCAGCTGCACCAGCAGCGGCGTACCACGGAAAAACCAGATGTAGAGCGACGACAAGCCGCTCAACAATTTGTTTTCCGAAAGACGCCACACGCCCAGCAACAGCCCCAGCAGCGTGCCGAGAATCATCGACACCACCGTCAAGCCGAGCGTAACCTGCAGGCCTTTCATCACCGAACCTTCGGTGAACCATTGCAGCACCACGTTCCACTCAAAATTGGGGTTGGTCGCCACCAGCCAGAGGAAGTTCGCGGCAATAACCAGCACCAAAATCCATGAGATCCAGCGCCCATACGTGGGCGCACTGCGGGCAAAAGCCACATCGCGCTGCTGCACGTCGGCCTTATCCCTGGCTCGCGAATTGTTGGTGACCGGACTCATTTTGCTGCCCCTTGCGCCAGGTTACGTCCCGGTTGCTGCAACACGTTACCGTCTAACTTCCACTTCTTCATGATGGCCGCGTAGGTGCCGTTACTGAACAGCTCTTTGTAAGCATCCAGCACTACGTTGCCCAGCTCCGATCCTTTCGGTACCACGGTGCCCTGGAAAATGTCGCCAAAGCCGTTTTTCTTGCCTTTGCCCGCCAGCTCCAGCTGACCATTAGCCTGTTCGATGAAGTAAGTCAGCGGCGCCTGCGACGAGAAGAAGGCATCGGAACGTTTTGAGCGTACGGCTAAAATCGACGACGGCTGATCGGTGAAGGATTGCACCACCACCGCCGGTTTACCCGCCGCGACACAGGCATCGGACTGCTTGCGAATCACCTGTTCCGCTGAACCCGCCGCCATCACCGCAATGCGTTTACCGCAGGTATCTTCCAGACCGTTAATCTTGGATGGATTGCCTTTCTGTACGCCAAACACCACGAACTCTTGCACGAAGTCGATAAAATCGACCTTCTGTTGACGATCCGGATAATCCCCAATCGGCCCAATCGCCATCTGGTAGCGGCCAGAATTAATGCCGGTAAGCACACCTGATAAACCGCTGACGGTGGCATGTTCAATCTTCACGCCCAGCAATTGTGCCAGCGCTTCGGTGAGATCGGCGGAGGCACCATCCATTGAGTGCGGACCATTAACGATCTCGTACGGAGGAAAGGAACCGTTGTTCACCGAGATCATTTTGCCGCTGCTTTTAATCTCTGCTGGCAAACGATCGTGCAGTGCCTGATCCACTTTTTGCGCAGGAATAGCGTCGGCCGCCTGAGCCAAGCAGGCCGTCAGGCCCAATGAAAGCGCTATGGCGGTAGTAAGAATTTTCATCAGTCAGATTCCCCTGCGATCAAAGTGGTTTAAGTTCGGGACGAGCAAAACAGCGATTCTCCAGCACCGGCAGTACACTGCGTGCATAGGCGATGCGCTGCGGATCGAGATCGGCAAACACCAGCGCGGCCGACTCCGGCGCTTTGGCAATCGCCACGCCCAGCGGATCGATCACCAGACTGTTGCCAATGTTGCGTGGACCGCATTCGCCCACCGCCACCATGTAGCAAGTGTTTTCCAGCGCACGCGCGGTGGTCAGCAATTCCCAGTGCATCTCTTTCAGCGGACCTTTTACCCACGCCGCTGGCAGCACCAGCACATCGGCGCCGTCAAGCACTAAGCGACGCGCCAGCTCCGGGAAGCGCACGTCGTAGCAGGTCATCAACCCGACTTTCATGCCTGCTACGTCAACCAGCGGCGGAATCTCGCGTCCTGGATTGACGCGCTGCGACTCCTGCATGGCGAAGGCATCGTACAGGTGCAATTTCACGTACTCAGCGATGATTTCGCCGTTGCGAATGGCGATCAGCACGTTGAGCGCCTTCTGCCCTTCGGTCGGCACGTGTACGCTCATCATGGTGGTCAGGTTGTTGCCTTTGCTAACCGCCAGTAACTGCGTGACGAAAGGACCATCCAGCGGCTGCGCCGCCTTCAGCACCAGATCCGGATCGGCGATATCACGCGCCAGCACGCCTTCCGGCAGCACCAGCAGATCCGCGCCGCCCGCCAGCGCCTGGTTCATCAGTCCGATGCAGATATCGGTGTTTTCCTGCCATTCGCGGCTGACGGCAAATTGCCCCATTGCTACTTTCATCATTATTCTCCTCGCGCCGCAGCCGGGAAAATCGCTTCCGGCGTCAGCAATGTTTGGGTTAGGCCTTGCTGGAACAGCTCATTCGCAAAATCGGCAATCATCTTTTTGTTAACCGAAAATCCGTTCTGATTCCAGTTGGCGGGTAATTCCTGCGCGGTGCGCCGCAAATCGTCCAGCAGCCACGGTGTGGTGTCGGCGTATTTCTCGCGCTTCTTCATCCACATCTGGTACGAACGATCGATGATGTCGCTCAGCGCCTGAGGCAGCCACGGATGCGCCTCGGCTAAGGCAGGCTTCAGCGCCAGTAAATGAATGCCCGGCACATAGCCGACGCGATTAAAGTAGTCGCGCTCGGCTGCGGCAAAATCCACCTGCAGCTGGCGCAGCCCCGAATCGGCGAGGAAGAAACCTTCCGGCATAAAGGGGGTAAAGACTGCATCCAGCTCGCCCGCCTTCAGCAGTTCAATCAGAGGGCGCTCGCCTGGCGCCGGTTCAATTCGGCCCGGACGACCAAAACCGGCCAGACGATCAACAATAGGATGATCTTCGGTCAAACGACCGGCAAACCAGTACGCATCATCAATCTCCACGCCCGCTTCTCGCAGCACGGTGCGCGTCCAGGTGTTGCCTGAATCCTGCCAGCCGGTTACGCCGATCTTTTTGCCTTTCAGCTGCGCTGGCGTGGTAATCGGGCTGTCGCTGCGCGTGATGATGCAGCGCTGGCGGAAACCGCGCATCAGGAAGTGTGGCAGGCCCAGTAGCGAAGTGTCACCTTTGGCTCGTGCCTGAGCAAAGCGGCTAAATGACACTTCACCGGCGTCGTATTTCTCGCTGGTGGCGAGGTTATCCACCAACGTGCCAACGCGATCGATCTCCAGCGTGAAACCTTCCGGTTTGATATCGCCGAGTGCCAGCGGTGTGAAGTAATCCCAGTCACGTACCGCCAGTCTGATGGTTACCATAGTTATGCCTTCCCCGTCTGTTCTGCCAGCCCTGCGGCTGTGATTATTTATGCAGCAAATAGTGCTTGAATTTGAGTCTAAAACGCGAATACTAATCTGAACAATCTATTATTTGTTACTGAACAAAGGATTTTCTTATGACGCAAAGTGTGGATTTGGAGTGGCTTAGCCAGCAGATCACGGATGCCTCCGTCAAAGGCATCACGCATGCGGCATCAACACTGATTCGCGATGGGCAGATTGCGGTAGGCATGCAAATGCCAGCGGTACGCGAGTTGGCTGAGCGACTGGGAGTGAGTCCGGCAACGGTTTCCGCTGCCTGGGCGCAACTGAAGAAGCAGAAAGTGCTGGCGGGGAAAGGTCGCAGCGGCGTGTGGGTGAGCGGCAACAGCGTAATGCCGCGTCCGATTCGTTTCGAGAAGATTGGTAATTACGGTGAGAATGTTCAGGCGTCGCTGGCGATGGCCTCACCTGATCCAACGTTGTTACCGGATCTGCGTCAGGCGATGCTGGCTGGCATTGCCTCACCGCAACTGAATAGCTATCAGCGCGAGGCGATTTCACCGCAATTGCAGGATGCCGTGACGCCGCGCTGGCCCTATCCCGCTGAAGCCTGGCTGGCGACCGACGGCGGTTTTGATGCCATGAACCTGATCGTGCAAACCTTGCTGTCACCGGGCGATCGTGTGGTAATTGAAGATCCTACTGCCACGCGATTACTGGATATTTTAGACAACATTGGCGCTGAAATTTTACCATTGCCATGTGATGAACAAGGGCCAATTCCCTCGGCGCTGAGCGCGCTAATGCAGAAATCGCCGGCGATGTTTATCTATCAACCGCGTACCCATTCAGCTACCGGACACAGCGTGAGTCAGCGACGCAGTGCAGAGCTCGCACGCGTGCTGGCGAACAGTAGCACCATTATTGTGGAAGATGACGGCATTGGCGATCTTTCGCGCTGGCCTGTGTTTAGCCTCGGCTTCCACTATCCTGAACGCGTGCTGCATGTGCACTCGTTTTCCAAAGCTTATGGACCAGATTTGCGTCTGGCGGTGTTATCAGGCACTGCGGAAATGGTGAAACGCCTGCAAGCGTGGCGCAATTTTGGCGTCAGCTGGACCAGCCGTATTTTGCAGGATGCCGTGGCGTGGATGCTCAACGACGAGCAGACTCAGCAGCGTATTCAGCAGGCCAAAGCCACTTACGCGCAGCGTCGCCAGCAGTTGCTGGCAGCGCTAGCGAAACGCGGTTTAGTGCTGGAGGAACGCGATGGATTAAGCGTGTGGATTCCAGTGGAATCGGAGCAGTACGCGATGATCACGCTGGCTGCGCGGGGTATCGCCGTGCTGCCCGGTGAACGCTGCAGCATTAACAGCCGGCAATTTATTCGCGTCAGCGCGGCGCTGCTGCCTTTTGCACAACTCGACAGCATCGCCGATGCCATTGTAATTGCCAGCGGACGCGAGTTAAATCTTAACCCAGATCTTTAATGTGATAGCGCGGTGATTCCACATAGCCTTCGCGCGCATAGAACTGGTTGGCTTTGAGGCGCGATGAGTGGCAATGCACTTCCATGCGATCGCAACCACGTGAACGCGCCAGCTGTTCGGCGTGATTCAAAAGCTGCTGTCCACTTCCCTTGCTGCGTTCGCCTTCGGCAATACAGAAATAGCTGATGCGGGCAAAATCACCGGCCAATGCCAGCTGTGGAATAAAGTGCAATGACAGAAAGCCCAGCACCTGATTGCCGTGTTCAGCGACCAACAACGTTTCATCGGGATGACCAATAAGCTGCGCCAAACGCGTATCAATAAATCCTTCCGTCGCGCTATAACCTAATTCGGTTAATAACGCGCTCAATGCAAAACTGTCTTTTGCCTGTGCCTGACGTATGTTCATCCTGCCTCCTCATTTTCCCTGAGCAGTTATATAGCGTTGCCGGATAAAAATCTGCAAGTAAGCATTGGTGTGGCTGTGTTACGGAAGTTATCTGTGAGATGTGCCGCAGAATCTATCTGCAGACAAAGCAGCGAGCTGATTTAAGCATAAAAAAAACCCGCCAGGAGGCGGGTTTTCAGAATTCGAACTGTTAAATTACAGTGCGATAACGTTAGCAGCTGATGGGCCTTTAGCACCGTCAGTGATTTCGAACTCAACGCGCTGACCTTCAGCCAGAGTTTTGAAACCGTTGCTGTTGATTGCAGAGAAGTGTACGAATACATCTTTGCTGCCATCTTCTGGAGTAATGAAACCGAAGCCTTTCGACTCATTAAACCACTTTACGTTACCTTTGATCTTAGACATCTATATTACCTTTACATGAAAAAAGGACACTAAACTGTGTCGACGTCTAGTACAGCAATTGCGGTGACATTTGTCCAGTGCGATTTGATGAAAAAGTGATAAATATTGATTTTTTGCATGCCGATCACACTTTCTGCACGCTACTAACGCTTAAAACTCAAATCTCAGCCAGGCAAAATAGACATTGCCGTTATTGTAAGTGCCGGGAATATAAGTCATTTGGAAAGTGGCTGGACCATATCCGATTGATGCTAAAGGTAATATCAGTGGAACCGGAATGTATTTCCAGTTATCCCTCGCCGTTACGCCCGCCGTATATCCCGCACCCAAATGGAAGTTTTGATCGCTAAGCGGTCGCCATGTCGCTTCCCAACCGTAACCACCAATTGGCTCCCATTTGTTAAACGAGTCTTTAAACGCCATCAGGTACAGGCCGTGCCAGTTGCCTTTTTCATCCCAGCGTGAAACACCCGCACCCGCGCCCCACGGGCGTTCGTTGTACTTATCGATATGTTCATCGTCGTAAGTCCAACGGTTATGCCAGGTAATCGCCGGCAGATAAAAATCGTAACTCTGCGGCTGCGACCAGGTTTGCGACACGTTGTCGCTAAAAGTGTTCCAGCCAGATTTGATGGCTTGTGAAGTTGTAACCGCTGATGCTGAAAATGAGACCGATAAGGTCAAAATGCAGCCTAACAAAGCTGCAGAAAAGTGCCGATTCACAACATAATTTCCTGTTAAGTCATGCTGAAAAATTTATTACCCGGAGGCGGATTTTTCAGGTTCCTTTACGACGAGTTTCTAACGTAATTGCCAGGATGATAGTAAAAAATGAACTTAATCTCTCCAGGCAAATTCTTGGATGTTGGCGAATTTTACCTCAAGCAGGACGCGAAATTGAAACGTCAGATAAACGGATAGGCATTACCGCGGAATGTACATAAAGTGCAAACCTGCTGTAATGATAACGGCAAGCAACAAGATAGCTTTCAGAGACTTAGCGCAAACAATTCACATACGGAATAAGTTAATAAAATTTATCAATTGAACTCATCAGACGAATAAGATAAATCTCGATACTCCAGGACGGAGATGGGGAAAAAACTGACATGACCATTCGTTGTAGCCGCTGCGGTTGCGCTAAATTTTTTTACACCTTATCGGACTGCGAAAAGGTCGATTCGACAAATCATCATGGCGCCTGCTGCGCACGATGTCAGAAACCGCTAAATCTGCACGATCTCATTCTGCCTGTCTTATCCTGTAAAGACAGCGAAAAATCCTATGCTGAATAAAAATTCAGGCACCCGCAGGTGCCTGTCGTTGTCAGAAAATCAGTTTAAAGACGCCTGTAATTGTCAGTAATCCAACGATGAAGATGATGGCGATGACCCACAGAATTATTTTCATTGTTCGCTCCTTCAAGTATGAAAAATAACGTGTCTGTTAACCAGTATAGATGATCATTCTGCCTTCGCTGGGCGCTGCGAGCGTGGTCACAGCCCTAAGTTCTCATTTCGTCTGACGCAGATTATTTTCTGCGAGACGGGTCGCAGCATTCGCTTTTCCTTCCCCTTATTACCGCACTCAGCGCCCGTCTACAGGCTAAACTTACTTCGCCTGAAGAGGCCTCAATTGTTATCAATGCCTACGTAACAAGGAGATTCTTATGAGCACGATTAATACCAGCATGGGGCGTTACAGCCTTAAGGCAAAGGATTACGGCAACCACATCAGCGGCAGTATTGCGATAAATGATGAAGGTGGCACGCAACTCACCATGCAGGAGTTTGAAGAGCATTATCTTGACGATGTCGTCAACAATGTCATTTATCCGGTCACCGGCGGGAATCGAGAAATTACCCGCGCGTTACGTGATCAAATGGTCAAAGCGGGTTTTGAACAGCCGCACTGAGTTTTTGGGCCACACGTTGTGGCCCTTTACTTCTTTATCGCTGACTTGCGGTTATTACTGGTTTCGTCGCAGGATGCAATATCGTTCATGATAAGGAGATTAACCGCGTGAGTACTCTGCATCTTATTCCCCCTCCCCGCCTTCATCAGTTTGTTCAAGCCATTTGGTTACATGCTGGCAGCAGCGCCGAAGAGGCGCGCCTGGTCGCTGACCATTTGGTGGCTGCGAACCTGGCGGGTCACGATTCACACGGCGTTGGCATGATTCCGAGCTACATGAAATCGCTGGCGCAAGGTTTTCTGCAACTCAATCAACATGCCAGCGTGGCAAAAGACGCCGGTGCGGTGTTGACGCTACATGGCCATAACGGTTTTGGTCAGGTCGCGGCGTTTGAGGCGATGCAGCTTGGCATTGAGCGCGCGGCTAAACTCGGCATTGCAGCGGTTGGTTTACACCATTCGCACCACATTGGTCGCATCGGCCATTGGGCGGAACAGTGCGCAGCCGCCGGTTTTGTCTCGTTTCACTTCGTTAATGTGATGGGCGATCCCATGGTGGCGCCTTTCAACGGTAGCGATCGTCGTTTTGGCACCAATCCGTTCTGCGCCATTTTCCCGCGTCGCAATGCCAAACCGCTGCTGCTCGATTTCGCCACCAGCGGCATCGCCTTTGGTAAAACGCGGGTGGCGTGGAACAAAGAGCAGCAGGTCGCGCCAGGTTATCTGATTGATCATCAAGGCCAGCCGACCATCGAACCGGGCGTGATGCATCAGGCGCCGTATGGTTCGCTGATGCCGTTTGGTCTGCACAAAGGCTATGCGCTGGCGACCATGTGCGAAATCCTCGGCGGCGCGCTGTCGGGCGGCCGCACCACGCATGATGACACGCTGGTCACCAGTCACGATGCCATTTTCAACTGCATGACCACCATCATCGTTAATCCGGATGCGTTTGATGCGCCCGCAATGCAGGAAGAGGCAGAATCATTCCTCGATTGGGTGAAACAGTCGCCGCAAAGTGGCGATGCACCGATTCAGGTGCCCGGCGAGTGGGAAGAGCAGAACCGTGTGATCCGCGAACGCGATGGTATTCCACTGGATAGCAATAGCTGGGAGCAAATCTGTGACGCGGCGTTACAGGCAGGTATGCCGCAAGAGGAACTCGCGGCGTTCCGCGCCTTGACGCAGTAAACCGCAAGCGGCTGAGGCACGATGCCTCAGCCTTGATGCTTAGATGACGTTGGCAAGCAGTAAACAACCCACCAAACCGCACACCGAAATGATGGTTTCCAGCGCCGACCAGGAACGGAAAGTTTCGCCGATGGTCAGGTTGAAATACTCCTTAAACAGCCAGAAGCCCGGATCGTTGACGTGAGAGAAAATCACGCTGCCAGAGCCGACCGCAATCACCATCAGTTCCGGGCTGGCGCCGCTGGTGACAATCAACGGTGCGACAATCCCGCCTGCCGTAATCGCCGCCACGGTCGCGGAGCCCAGCGCAATACGCAGCACAGCCGCAATTGACCACGCCATGAAGATGGGCGACAGATTGGTTTCGTGCATCATGCTGGCGATGTATTTATCGACACCGCTGTCCACCAGCACCTGTTTAAACGCTCCGCCACCGCCAATCACTAACAGCATCATCGCGATGATCTTGATCGAATCGGTGATGGTGCCCATCACTTCATCCATGCTGCGGCCACGGTTCAGACCGAAAGTGAAGATGGCGATCAGCACCGCAATCAAGGTTGCCATGATCGGGTCGCCAAAGAACTCGGCATACGGCAATAACACGTGACCTTTCGGCAGCAGCATTTCCGCCACTGCGCGCAATGCCATCAGCACCACCGGCACCAATGCCGTCCACACGCTGACGCCAAAGCCAGGCATCTCAGCTTCAGTAAAGGTTTTTGGGTTCCACAAGCCTTCCGGGATCGGCTTATCAATGCCTTTCAGGAAGCGCGCATAAACCGGACCGGCAAGAATAACGGTTGGAATTCCCAGCAGCGTTCCGTACAGCAGCGTTTTACCCATATCGGCGTTGAACAGCGTCGCGATCGCGGTTGGTCCCGGATGCGGTGGCAGGAAACCGTGCGTAACGGAAAGTGCTGCCGCCATCGGTACACCCACGTACAGCAATGGCACACGTGCGGAAGCGGCGATGCTGAACACCAGCGGCAGCATCAGCACAAAGCCCACTTCATAGAACAGCGCAAAGCCGACGGTGAAGCCGGTCAGCACCAGCGCCCACTGAATATGCTTCTCGCCAAACTTAGCGATTAACGTGGTGGCGATGCGCTGCGCCCCGCCGCAATCCGCTAGCAGTTTACCCAGCATCGCGCCGAAGCCCATGATCAGCGCGAGGCTGCCCAAGGTGCCGCCGACACCGGTTTTAATCGATACGATAACTTTGTTGACCGGCATGCCCTGCATCATGCCAACGGCCAGCGCCACCAGAATCAGCGCAATAAATCCGTTCAGTTTGAAACGAATCATCAGCAGCAGCAGTAACGCTACGCCAATCGCCACATAGAGTAATGGCATAATTTTTCTCCACTTTTGCGCGCGGTGAATCACCGGCAGCGGTTTATTTTGGTTATCCCAGAGGACATGAGAATCAACAGCGTGCGCCGCAGGAAAACATCCTGCTGAGCAATGTTACGGGTATCATGTTAAGGGTAACATTGCGTACAAAGCACCTGCCGCAGCGGCGGAATTTCTGTTTTGCGAAGATGATCAACTTTTTGCCGGCGGGTTATCAGAATGTTTGCAGCGGGAGTGTCATGGCTTTTGGTTACACTAAGGTCTTTACGCCAAACAAGAAGGACATGCAGGTGAGTGAGAATCTGATCGAGTTGTACAGTAATCAACAAACCCTGTTTGGTCGCGGCAGCATTGACCAGCTGATTCCGCTGCTGGCGGCCAATACCCAGCCGACGCTGCTGTTTTGCGGCCGCTCATTCCTTAACGGTCCAGCCTGGGCGCGCCTGGGCGCCGCGCTCAACGATCAGATCATCGGTTACGAGGTCGTCAGCCATGAAGCCTCGCCGGATGAGATTGATGGTTGGGTGCGGCGCTGGCGCGGTCATGTTGATCGCGTGGTGGCGATTGGTGGCGGCAGCGTGCTGGATGCGGCCAAAGCCTTCAGCGCGATGATGCAACATCCGCTGAATACCGCACGCTATCTGGAGAAAGTCGGTGATACGCCTGTGCAAGCGGTGACCTTGCCGCTGATCGCCATTCCTACCACGGCGGGCACCGGCAGCGAAGCCACGCAGAATGCGGTAGTGACCGATCAGCAGCACATTCAGGTCAAAGCGTCGCTGCGCCATCCGGTCTTTGTGCCGCAGGTCGCGATTCTCGATCCCGACCTGCTGAAAGGCGCGCCAGACAGCGTGCTGGCAACCTGCGCCATCGATGCCTTCACCCATTTATTCGAAGCCTATCTGTCGCGCAAAGGTAATCTGTTTACCCAACAAACCGCGCTCAATGGACTGCGACTGTTCTTCCAAGCGTGGCCGGATTTAAACCGTGATGACGAACGTGGTGATGCCGCGCGAGAAGCGATGATGATGGCGTCATGGTTGGGTGGCGTGTGTCTGAGTAGCGCCGGATTGGGCGTGATCCACGGTATTGCTGGAGAGTTGGGGGCGATCAAACCGTTCCATCACGGCGAAGTGTGCGGACGCTTACTGTTCCCGTTCCTCGATGTGCTGGCGGAAACCGAGCATGTTGAGCAGCAACGTTTGATGGCGCAGCTCGGTCAACAGCTGTTGCCGGACGATCCCGCGCCGCCCGCGTTGGCGTTGAAAGCCTGGATCCAGCAGCAGGCGATCGTGCCGTTCTGGTTAGACGGCCCAACGCTGTCAGCCACCGACGTGGACTGGATTGTGTCGCGCGCCAATAGCAAAAACGGTTGGGTCAGCTACGACGCACCCACGTTAACCGAGATGATCGCCGCCGCCTGGCGCATCGTCTAAATGATAACGGGCAGCCAACGCTGCCCTCATGCTCGTCAGTTAAGCGTTTTTCGGTCACCATAAATGGCGACGCTACAAGGATTGGCGCGTTTTTCGTAGGGTGCGCATTCATGCGCACCTGCATGCATATGGAAATTAACGCTCAGCCACTTTAAACATCGCGATCTCTTGCGCCAGCTGCGCCGCTTCATCACGTAGCGCCTGGGTATTTTCGGCGGTTTGCGTCACCAGCATCAGGTTTTGCTGAATACCGCGCTCCATCTGCGAAACCGCCAGCGTAACTTCGGCGATACCTTTGCTCTGCTCATCGCCGGCCACGCGCATCTCGCTTACCACTTGCTTCACTTTATGCACGTCAGTGACCAGTTGCGAAAGCTGCTGCCCCGCGCCTTGCACCAGCTTACTGCCGGCCAGCACGTTGCTATCGGAATCGGCGATCAGCGCTTTGATCTCCTGCGCCGCCGTGGCGCTGCGCTGGGCTAAGGCCCGCACTTCAGACGCCACCACCGCAAATCCGCGTCCCTGCTCACCGGCGCGTGCCGCTTCCACCGCCGCATTCAGCGCAAGG
Organism: Pantoea sp. YR525; assembly: GCF_900116775.1. Lineage (NCBI taxonomy): Bacteria > Pseudomonadati > Pseudomonadota > Gammaproteobacteria > Enterobacterales > Erwiniaceae > Pantoea > Pantoea sp. YR525. Next base: position 216,151 of record NZ_FPBU01000008.1, on the reverse strand, counting down.
ATGTTGGTTTGAAACGCGATGCTATCGATCACCGTCAGGATCTCCGCCACACGGCGCGACGAGGATTGGATAGCGCCCATGGTGCTCACCACTTCGCCCATCACGTCGCTGCTGCTGCGGGCAATCTGCGCGGTCTGTTCGGCGGCAGCATCAGCCAGTCGGGTATTTTCGGCGTTTTGCTGCACGGTCGCGTTAAGCTGCTCCATCGCCGCCGCGCTCTGTTCAAGCGCTGCGGCCTGTTCGGCAATTTTCTCCGACAGCGCGGTGTTACTGTGCGCCAATCCTGATGCATTGGCCGCCACCGTTTCGCCGCTGCCCTGCACGCGAGTAATCACGCCCGCGATCTTATCGACAAAGCTGTTGAACGCACCGGCGATATCCGCCAGCTCATCGCGCCCACTTTTGGTCAGGCGGCGGGTTAAATCGCCATCGCCATTGGCAATCTCATCCAGCGCAGCATGCGTGGCCTTCAGGCGCTGGCCGATGCGTTTGGTAAACGCCCAGGTTAACAGCAGCAGCACGATCATCGCCGGAATCAGGAAGGTGAAGATGTCGCGCATCATGGTGCGCGCAAGACCGCTGACCGCACTTTCCGGTGTTACGAGGCCAATCACCCAACCGGTTCCGGGCATGCGGAACAGCGTGACCTGTGCGCTGGTGTGCAAGTAGTCGTCATTGAAATCCGACAGCTGCAATACCTTACCATCGCCTTTTAACTGAGCGATACGTGCGGCCAACGGTGCCAGCCAGCTGGATTTTTCCGCCAGGCTGCTTAGGGTGGTGAGCGATTTCACATCCTGACCTGGGTAATAGAGCAGATTGCCCGCGCTATCGAGCGCAAAGGCATAGCCGCCAGTCACCTGCCCTTTCTGCTGCATAAAGCCCGCGAGGTTATCCAGCTGCACATCCAGCGTCGCGACACCGGCAAAACGATCGCCCGCCGCGTACGGCACGCTGCAGGTCACCATTTTCACGCCGGATACCGGATCCTGATAAACCTCAGACCAGCCGCAACGATCGCGTGGTCCATTGCGCACCGCGCTGTACCAGCTTTCCTGTTGATAGCCGTTGCCCGCAGGCAGGTTGTAGTCATCGGAGTAGGCCAGCGCGCCGTCACTCTGCCGCGCCCAGAAGAAGCTGCGACGCTGCACACCGGCGCTAAAAGCATCGGGTTCCGGCCATACGCCGCCACCGGCAATGGTTTTATTGCCGCTGCTATTGATGATTTGCGGGAAACTTTGCTGCCACAACGTAGCATCGTGCGGCAACACTTCGGCAAGGCGCGCCATGCTGACGGCTTCGCCTTCAATGCGCACCAGTTGCTGATTTAATTGGCTGACCAGATTGCTACCGGCCTGCTCAATCAGCGTATGGCTGGCCTCGATGACGCGCGGTTGGCCGCGCAACAACAGAACGGAGAACACCACTGCGGTTGTGACGCACAGTAATATCAGGCCACCCAGCGTCATGCGGGTAGCCAAACGGGTTGGCAACATAATTTATCCTTTCTAACCGACTGCATTAACGATTGAGATAAGAAGTGCCGCTCAGCGGCGAATTGTGCGTTCCGTCACAATCGAATATCGGCAAAGCAAAGAATAAATTCAGCTATAAATGATGATTAGATGACAAACGGCGGTTTGCCGGCCAGCATCTGCTCAATCACCTGTAAAACGCCCTCGTCATTATTACTCGGTGCTTCAAAGCGCGCCGCCTCTTTGACCTTCTGCGGTGCATTCGCCATGGCAAAACTGAAGCCAGACTGCTGCAGCATTTCGAGGTCGTTACCGCCATCGCCAAACACCAGAATTTCACTGCGTTTGATGCCCCAGCGTTTGCCCAGCAGATCAAGGCCATGACCTTTGTGGTTGCCTGGCACAATCAAATCCACCGATCCATGACCGCTGGACGTGGCGGCAGCCGCACCCTGATGCAGACGCTCAATGTCCGCCATCAGCGGTTCCACGTAATCATCAGACAGATTTAACGCGAACTTAAACAGCTTATCGCCCGCCACTTCATCGAGGCTGCGAATCGCCTTCAGGCGATGGCAGTAGTGACGCATTTTCACCAGCCACTTTTCATCGAGGCCTTCGAAATAGTACGCGCTGTCGCGTCCGCACAGGATGTAACGCAGTTCGGGATAATTACCGTTGTGCAGCGTATCCAGCACCGCATCAATATCCTGGCGGGAGAACTCGCCGCAGAATAACTCTTCATCACGATCGATAATCCACGCGCCGTTCTCCGCCACGAAAGCAATTTCGCTGGCGATCTCAGGGAAGAAGGATTTGAGTTGGTAATATTGGTTGCCGCTGGCTACCACAAACTTGATGCCGCGCTGCTTCATTTCCTGATAGCAGGCGTTAAAACGCGCGCGATTGTACTGTTTATTGTCGTCGAGAAAGGTGCCGTCTTTATCCACCGCCACCATTTTTACCACGGTCATCATCACTCCTTAACGTATCGAAAGGAAAAACGGGTCGCAGAGAGAATAACCTGGTGAGCGGATAAAGCGGAGAGAAACACGGATGGCCGAAGCCATCCGCTGGGGAAGATTAGTTGAAGGCGCCGTTGAGCAGAATCGCGGTGATGATGCCGGTTGCTGCGGCCACCAGCACGTAATTACCATCGATATAAGCCCAATGCTCACCACGCGGTGGCTCATACAGACCACGGTCGCGCCAGTCATCTACGCGATAGTGCGGACCACGAAACTCCGGCGGTGCCGGATAGCCGCGACGGAAGTCATGGCCGCCCCAGGCGAAGCGGTCGCCGCCACGATGCCCTTCCGGCATCCGATGGTCAGCGTAATGGTCGTGACGATCCGGGCCAGGTCCGCGATCGTGATCGTGGCCACGGTCGTGATTATCACCGCGATCCGGTCCGCGGTCGCCGCCATGATCCGGGCCACGTCCATGGTCCTGATGCTGGTCGCCGCCGTGCGACTGCCAGCGCTGGTCACCTGGGCCGTCTGCCCAAGAGACGCTTGAAAACAGTGTGCTGCATGCAATAAATGACGCAATAAGACTTAGTGTTGTTTTTTTCATGGTGTTGCCTCCAATGATAACGGCGGTTGCTGTGCCGTTGAGCATTACTATTGATTAAATGGAGACAGAAAAGCATTTCCAAAACTCTTAAAAAACGGATACTTACAGGAAATTACGTCAACTTATCACTTTCTTAACGATTGTGTATTTTCTGACATTAGCTGGATCGAACGGAAGCATGCGCGTTTATTGGGGAGAAAGCGGGGAATATAAAGAAAAACCCGATCGCAAGGATCGGGAGGATAATTCAATTTCCATAAATTGCATAAAGGGGTAAACCCTGCAAAAGTGAGGGTAAAACTGAAGCACACAACGCCACATCACTAGCATTGCCGGTAAACAATACCATTTAAAATTGAAAAGTTCTTTTGAAAAGGGCTACTTTTCAGAAAAATACGTAAAAATTAAGTGACAAGATGAAATAATATTTTGCGAAACGTTGTTTCAGTCAAAATAAGGTCTGTGCTCTGACCAGATTCAGCGCGACATAAATACGACCGCCGGAAAGCAACATTAACGTCTTAACAAGAAAGAAAAATAACTCATAAAATCAATGCATTTTGACCAAGCAACCGCTTTTCATGCTGCATTATGCGATCAGAGTTCAGTGTAATTCATCATTCACCCGCCATTATTACGATACAATTCCTTTCCTGCCCCATTAATTCACACCAGTGATTAATATCGCGCTTAATATATTCTCTGTTGCGCAACACGTTAATACTGTGATTTCGACAGCGTCGTTATTTAAGGAAAACGTTTACATGGAAAGAATATTAGTCAGTGCTTGCCTGATGGGATACGCGGTGCGCTATAACGGCAGCGATAAGAAACTTATCTCCGACACCTTAGCGCGCTGGCGCAGCGAACAACGTCTGGTCATCCATTGCCCTGAACTGGCTGCGGGCTTAAATACGCCACGTTTACCCGCAGAAATTCACGGCGGCAGCGCAGAACAGGTATTAACCGGCGTGGCGCGCATCCTTGAATCGGATGGCAGCGATGTCACACAACATTACGTGCTGGCGGCGTGGCTAGCGCTGCGTGCGGCGCAAGACGCGCGCTGTCGCTTTGCCCTGCTCACCGATGGCAGCCCAACCTGCGGCAGCCAGCGCATCTATGACGGCAGCTTTAGCGGCCAGCAGCGGTCCGGTCACGGCGTCGCAGCTGCATTACTGCGTCAGCACGGGATTGAAGTGTTTGCCGAATCACAGCTCACTGAGTTGATTCAGCGGGTCGCTGACGCCGATAAATGTCGCGTGGTCGATGCCGGATGACGCGCTAACGCCGCAGCAGGACGAATCGGTCGACGCACCAGTTCACCGCTGCAATTAGGGCAGCGCTGCGCCAACGCGCCTTCCGCGCAGGCAACACAGAAGGTGCATTCAAACGAACAGATGCGTGCATCAAGCGACTCCGGCGGCAGATCTTTATCGCAGCATTCGCAGTTAGGACGTAGTTCCAGCATGATTTCCTCCGGTGAGTTTCAGCCACCATCATCACTGTAATAACGTCGCTGCACCAGCCAGTGAACAGACATCAGGCGGACAAATCGGGACATTGTTTGTCTGCACTCGTCAGGCGCTTAAGCGAACCATCTGACCTAAAAACATTACATTCCCCGAAAGGCGTTCTATAGTTCAATCGCCTTATCTACTAACGAGACACTGTAATGCGTATTAAAGGACTTAATTTAGGCTTCTTTATCGTAATTTTGGCGATTGTCACCTACGCCTTTTTTGATGTGCTGACACCTTATTTTTCTGCCATTTTCTGGGCCGCGATTCTGGCGGTGATCTTCCATCCGCTGAAGTCGCTGTTGCGTCGTAAAATGGGCGATCGTAACGGTCTGGCTGCGTTTGCCACACTGCTGATTATCTGCCTGATTGTGTTCACGCCGCTGGCGCTGATCACCTCTTCGATGGTGGTTGAAGTCAACACGGTGTACACCAAGCTGCAGAACAACTCCGCGCAGTTCCCGACGGTGTTTGCCGATCTGCTGCAACATCTGCCATCGTGGGCGCGCAACTATCTTGCCGATAACAACCTGAACAACGCGCAGGAGATTCAGCAGAAGCTCTCTGGTTTTGCGCTGAAAGGCGGCCAGTACATGGCGGGCAGCGTGTTCCTGATCGGCAAAGGGACCTTCACCTTTACCGTTGGCTTTGGCGTGATGCTGTATCTGCTGTTCTTCCTGCTGAAAGATGGCGCCTGGCTGGTGAATTTGATTCTGGAAGCGCTGCCACTTTCTACCTACGTGAAACATCATCTGATGATGAAGTTCGCAGCGGTGTCGCGCGCCACGGTCAAAGGCACGGTGGTAGTTGCAGTGGTGCAAGGTGTGTTAGGCGGCATCGCCTTCTGGATCACCGGCATTGACGGCAGCTTGCTGTGGGGCACCTTGATGGCGTTCCTGTCGCTGATTCCGGCGGTCGGTTCTGCGATTGTTTGGGTTCCGGCAACTATCTTCTTCTTCGCCACCAGCGCCATCTGGAAAGCCCTGTTCCTGATTGGCTTCTTCGTGGTGGTAGTTGGCTTGGTGGATAACATCCTGCGTCCGCTGCTGGTCGGTAAAGATACCAAAATGCCAGACTATCTGATCCTGATCTCCACGCTGGGCGGCATGGAAGTGTACGGCATCAACGGCTTTGTCATTGGTCCGCTGATCGCTGCGCTGTTCATTGCCTGCTGGAATCTGCTTTCCGGTCGCGATAACCGCGAGAACTCGGAAGAGATCGATGAAGAGTTTATCGAAGAGGGTAAAACCCGCGAGGAAGAGGGCAAAATCCGCGAGTAAGCGTTCAAATGGCTACCGTTTATCGGTAGCCGCATTCCCGCATGAGAATATCGTCCCGCCATTTGCTATCATCGTTGCATTGATTACGGCTTGCGACAAAAGAGAACAACATGTCCATGGAATCCTCCTTAGCGCGTGAAAATCAGGTTCTGTCAGTATTCGATTTCGACGGCACGCTAACTATTCACGACAGCTTTATCCCCTTTCTGCGCTTCAGCTTTGGCAAACGTGCGTTCGCACGCAAAATTGCCCGACTGGCAATGCCAACGCTGCGCTGCATGCGTAAAAAGCTAACGCGTGATGAGTTAAAAGAAGTGTTGATTCACACCTTTTTAACCGGCGTTGAGGAGAAATGGATTCGCCAGCAGGCACAACTTTTCTGCGCGGCCAACTGGAACAAGTTGATGCGTCCAGCCGGACTGTTAGCGGTTGCCGCTGAAGTGAACTCCAGCGCGGAAGTGACCATCTGTTCCGCCTCGCCTGCGATGGTATTAGAACCGTTCGCCGAGCGTCTGGGCATCAACCTGATCGGCACCCAATTAGAAGTCGTCGACGGCATTCTCACCGGAAAGATTACCGGCCATAACTGCCGCTGCGGGCAAAAGGTTAAGCGACTGGAAAGCGTCTATGGCCCGTTGCATAACTATCACCTGCGCGCCTGGGGCGATACGCGCGGTGATTTTGAATTACTGGCCGCCGCGCAGGATCCACACTGGCGTCATTTCCATCCAACGTGGAAAAAACGCCGCGTGCCAATGGAAAAACTGCGCATGCTGCGTCTGGATCCTTAGCCGCACCATTCGGGCTGATCAGTAAATCCGGTCAGCCTTTGCCGCATCCAACCACGGCTTAAACTCCTCCAGCAGCAGATCGTATAAACGGTCTTCCGCCAGGCTGGCAAAGTTGTCGATGGCGAAGAAATGGGTGTTGTCGATGCGGCGTTCGTTGAAGTTATCCAAATCCTGCAAAATGCCATAGTTACTGCCGCCGAGGCCGACAAATTTCCAGAAGATGGGATAGTTAGCCGAGCGACGAATCGCCTCTTTGATGGCGCGGGTTTTGCTGATGCCGCCGTCGGTAATAAACACCACGTACACTGGCAAATCGCTGTGGCGGAAGGTATCAATCAGCTCTTCCATCACCGGCGGTTCATTGTTGGTGCCGCCCAAGCCAGGTAAAATTTCCCACGCCGATTTCTTGCCGCCACGCTGAATGGTGGCGATGTAGCCATCAAGATTATCCAGCGTCACATCGGGATATTTTGCGTGCTGCTGACCGAAACCCCAGACATCCATCGAACCGTCATCATCAAACTGTGCCGCCAGCACCGCAATGCGATCTAATACTGCCTGCACGTTGCCCTTACTGAACTGCCCTTTCATCGAACCTGAAGCGTCCAGCACAAATGCCACCTTGGCTTTCACCGTTTGCAGCTGGTATTTGCTCAGGCTAACGGTGGCATTTTTCGCAAGGCTCACCAATCTTGGCGCTTTCTCTTGCAGCTTTTTCTCCAGGCTAACCACGGTTGGCGTGGCTGGCTGAGCAACGGGCTGGGCGATGTCGACGCCGTAATTGCGCGCCAGTGGTTCGAGCCCGCCGTTGAATCCCTGCCCCAGCGCACGGAGTTTCCAGCCGCCATTGTGGCGATAGACTTCGGCAAGGATCAGCGCCTTTTCACTGCGCCCGAGCGTTTCCGGGCTGAACTGCGCAATATTCTCGGCGGTTAAAGTCAGGCTGTTGAGCGCATTAATCGCTTCATCGCCATCAATCACTAAGGTGACGGCAAGTTTACTGACGCTGGCGGCAATCTTTGTCAGGTCCAGATTAATGGTGCAGCCTTGCGGCGTGCTCTGCATGACCACACTGCGATTGGCGGTTGCGGGCTGATTGAAGAAGATGAAATCCGCGTCACCGCTCACTTTTCCAGCGGCATCGAGCAGGAAAACGCTGGTATCCACGTCTCCGCGCAACGTGGGTGAAGCGGCATAGTGCAGGCGCAACGTCAGTTCAGTGGTGTTCAGCGGCAGATTCTGACCCGGTTGTAACATCATACTTTTAACCTCCTGTTAAAGAATAATATTGCTCAGCTAAGCGCTGCATCCACTCTTCATATATTCCGTAGCGGCGCGATCTATCGTCCAGGTGCGCATGAATGCGCACCCTACAAACACGTAGGGTCGCCATTCATGGCGACCGATTAACGCTTCGCGCTACGGAATGTGCACTTTGTGGTTTTGATCCGTTATTTAGACAGCAAAAAGCCCCGGACCAGCCGGGGCTTTGTTAGCAATGCTTTAAATCAGACGCTCACGCCGTGCTGCGAAGCCAGCGCTGACAGACCGCCTGCGAAGCCCTGACCAACGGCTTTGAATTTCCACTCAGCACCGTTGCGATACAGCTCACCGAACACCATCGCGGTTTCAGTAGATGCATCTTCAGACAGGTCGAAACGGGCGATTTCAGCGCCGTTGTCATTGTTGAAGATACGCATGAAGCTGTTGCTCACCATGCCGAAGTTCTGCTTACGCGCTTCTGCATCATAAATGGTGACCGCGAAGACCAGTTTTTTCACGTCAGCCGGTACTTTAGACAAGGTGATTTTAACCTGCTCGTCATCACCATCACCGGCACCGGTGCGGTTATCGCCCTGATGCTCAACGGAACCACAAGCGCTCTGCTTGTTATTGAAGAAGATGAAGCTGGCGTCGCTCAGCACTTTACCGTCGTCACCGACCATAAACACTGACGCATCGAGGTCGAAGTCCTGACCATCTGTTACACGTGCATCCCAACCCAGACCCGCCATGGCAACATTCATGGTTGGTGCTTCTTTAGTCAGGGAAACGTTACCGCCTTTTACCAGAGAAACTGCCATTTTAAAGCTCCTGCTTTTAATTGGATGATGCGGGCAGCGCGTGGCTGCCCGTGTTAATTAAGATGCGTTAATGCCGTACTGAGCACACACCGAGGCGAGGCCGCCGGCATAACCCTGGCCTACCGCGCGGAATTTCCACTCGGCACCGTTACGGTACAGCTCACCAAACAGCATCGCGGTTTCGGTGGAGGCATCTTCGGTCAAATCGTAACGCGCCACTTCACTGCGATCGTCATCGTTCACCAGGCGGATAAACGCGCCGGAAACCTGACCAAAGCTCTGACGACGGGTCTGCGCATCATGGATGGTGACCACAAACACGATCTTGTCGACGTCGGCTGGAATCAGATCCAGTTTGATTTTCAGCGACTCATCATCGCCATCGCCTGCACCAGTACGGTTGTCACCAGTGTGCGAAACAGAACCGTCGGAAGAGACCAGGTTGTTATAGAAAATGAAGTCAGCATCGCCACGGACTTTGCCGCTGGCGGACAGCAAGAACGCTGACGCATCAAGGTCAAAGTCCTGACCATCGGTGGAACGTGCATCCCAGCCAAGGCCAACGAGGACGTTTTTCATGGTTGGTGCCGCTTTGCTCAGCGAAACGTTACCGCCTTTAGAAAGAGAAACGCTCATTGTAATTACCTCTTGGTTAATGATTTTTCAGACACATTACTGGCAGAAGATCAGCTCTCTTCTTTTTCCTCGGGTTTACCGGGGAACATCACGCTGAGTACGATACCAACAGCTAACACGCCGAGTACCACAAACAGGCTGGCGCTAGCAGAGATGCTGTAGCCGTGATGCCAGATATGATCGGTAGCATTCAGACCCAGTTTCACCGCGATGAAGAACAGCAGCACGATAACGGCTTTCTCGAGGTGAACCAGATACTGCTTCAATGCTTCAAGTACGAAGTACAGTGTACGCAAGCCGAGGATGGCGAACATCATGGCGCTATAAACGATCAGCGGTTCACGGCTTACCGCGATAATCGCCGGCACGGAGTCAAAGGCGAACATCACGTCAGAGAGTTCAACCACCGCCACACACAGCATCAACGGCGTGGCATACAGCGCCGCTTTCTTGCCGCGACCAATCGCAACGTCTTTGTTTTCTGGCTTCTGCAGCTCTTCATCAACTTCTTTCTGATTCAGCAGGAAGGCGTTACCGCGCATTTTTGGCCAGATTGGGAAGAAGCGCTTCACCATGCGATAAGCAAGATGCTGCGAGTAATCTTCGATCTCGTCGCTGTCGTCGCCGCTTTTCAGCATCATCACTGCGGTCCAGGCTACGATCAGCGCAAACACGATTTCGACGTACGGGCCGAGACTCAGCAAGCCGGTTCCGATCGCCACGAAGATGCCACGGAATACGATGGCACCGATGATGCCCCAATAGAGCACGCGGTGACGGTAGCGGTCCGGAACGGCAAACCACGAGAAGATCGCCATCATGACGAACAGGTTATCAACGGAGAGTACTTTCTCCAGCGCATAACCGGTCACGAACAGGCTGGCAACTTCAGCGCCGTGATGGATATAGAGGAAACCGGCGAAACCCATCGCCACAGCCACCCAAAACACCGACCACAGCGCCGCGCTTTTCAGCGAAATCGGCTTGTCGCCGCGGTGCATGAACAGGTCGATAAAAATAGCTCCTACTGACAGCGCGATGAAAACCGCGACTGTTTCAGTTGGGAAGCCAATGTGCGTAGACACCATGATGAACCCTTAAAAGATAAAAAATTACAGACCAAATATTGCTGGATCAAAGCCCAAAGCGACGGCGATCTCGCGCACCGCTTTCTGCTCGTCAGCATCAAAATCACCATCACTCTTACCGACAGCAATACCTACGCGGATCGCCAACTGCGCGGCTTCCGGCTGATCTTTCAACGCCATGATGTACTTCATGGTTTCGCCCTTACCAATTTCCAGATCGAAATCGAAGCTGCTCACCAGCTTGTTGAAGAACTCAATCACTTCATTAGTATCAAAGACTTTTAATTCCTCAGAGGCGCGCAGGAAACCGATCATCTTCTGTTTCTCTTCCGCGCTTACGCTGCCGTCTGCGACCGCAATGCGTGCGCAAACCGCTACCGTACCCTGCATAAATTTCTTGTTCTTAAAGCGGCTAACTTGTTTGGTTAATTCATCACGGCCGGAATTAAATGCGCCTTTAACCTTGTTGAAAAAGCTCATAGTGAATCCTCTGTCTGAAATTATTTGGAACCGGCTCGCCAGTTGAATCCCCAACCGAAAGCTTTATCCATATCGGAATGCCCGTTAAAGAACTGATTGATACGCTCGACGCGGATACTGCCGTTCTCATTGACCAGGCGAGCAATCGCACACATGTTGCGGCGATTCTCCCCTTCAGTCATACGCGTTTCAATCGGTGGCTGGTCTGGAATGTGCAGCGTCACTACGCCATCCGTTTTGTCCCAGCTCGCCGCACCTTGATAAATGAAGGCGAAAACCAACACTTCGCGAATCTGACTCCATTCGCGACCGTTGATGTGCAGCCATTCGCCATCGGTCACTTCGCCGGTACGATCATCGCCCTGCAAGTGTACGAAAGGTTTGGCATGCATGGCGCCAAAATTGCCGCCCAGCGCCTGGATCACACCGCGCGAACCGTCTTGCAGCTCAACGAAGGCGCCAAGATCGAGATCCACGCCTTTGTTGCCGCCGAACAATCCGCGCAACCCGCCGCCACCGCTGTTAGTTTCACGGTGCCAGTTCAGATTGATGCGGATCTCACCGAAGTTATCGCGCTTGGTCAGGCTGATGGCGGGCTTCTCTTTGGTGAGAGAAACTTTGCTCAGATTGATTTTTGCTGGTGCTGGCGTGGGTGCTGGAGCCGGTGCTGCCTGCGGTGCAGGTGCAGGCGTTGGTGCAGGCGCAGGTTCCGCTATATCCACACCAAAATGTTCCGCCAGCGGCTGCAAGCCGCCGTTGAAACCCTGCGCAATAAAGCGGAATTTCCACTCATTATTGCGACGGTAAAGTTCGCCGAGGATCAACGCCGCTTCCTGACGTCCCACCAGCTCCACGTTGCCGCTCAGCAGCACGTTGCCGCCCTGCTCCACCTGAATCGCCAGACGTTGCAGACCCGACACGTTGCGGCCGCCGTCACAGGTGACGGTGAAGGCCACTTTTTGCACCTCAGGACGCAAGCGGGTGAGATCGACAGAAAAGGCGGAGTTGTGCCCTTCGCTTTTCAGGCTGATGGTGCGGTCATCGTTATCCGGCTGGCCGTAGAACACCATATCGGCATCGCCATTAACTTTGCCGCTGGCGAACAAACGAAAGGCGGAAGCATCAACGGCGGCGCCAGCGAGCACGCGCACCGTCAGCAGATTTGCAGGAACGGGAGCATTGCTCCCCGGCGTCATATTCATTAGCGCACCACTGCGGCAACGATGTCGTTTTGCATCGCATCGATGGTACGACCGGCACTCGCGCGGCCATGCGCCGTGAAGTCCCACAATCCGCCATTGCGGTGCAGCGAAGCAATCACGATGCCGGTATGGCTGCCTTGCTCAGTCAGCTCATAGCGCGCCAGCTCTTTGCCGTTTTGATCAACCACGCGGCAGAAGGCATTTTCCACTTCGTTGAAAGTTTGGCCCTGGAAGCTGTTCACGGTGAACGCCAGATACTCAACGTTGGCGGGCAAACGTGACAACTCAACGTTGATCACTTCATCGTCGCCATCGCCTTCGCCGGTACGGTTATCGCCGCTGTGTTTAACCGCACCACATTTGGAGGTTAATGCGCGGAACCAGATGGTATCAATGGCATTACCGGATTGATCCAATAATACGCAGCTGGCATCGAGATCGATTGAATCTCCGCCGCCGCCAAATAGCTTGCCTAACAAGCCTTTCTTTTTAATTGGATCCCAGCCTAAGCCGAAATGTAATTTATTCAGCGAAGCGGTTTGTTTGCTGAGTGAGACCGTCTGATTCTTGCTTAATGAAACCATGTCATAATTCCTTCAAACAGGTTTGAAAAGGGTTTTATATTTGCATCAAATTCCATGAGGGCAAAATCATATCATGAGGATATTCATGATCAGCATTAATTTTCACAGCAATTTCATGAAACACAATAAAGTGTTGCAGAAGAACGACTTAAGAGAATCCAACTCAAATAGACAACGCACTAAACATGACAATTCTTTACATTAAAATTCATAAGGTTACGTTAGGGTAAAAAATCATATTATGATTGACTCGTTTCGAGGTGAGAAATAAACTCGCCAGTCATAATCCAGCCACCAGCCTCTTGCGGAAATAATTAGAAATGTCTCACAAAATTTGGCTAATGGAAGGTTTATCCTCCCAACGCGATATAATTAATGGCATTACATCTACAGCTAAAAAACATAACTACAACGTGTCGATTTATGCATCACATCGCCAATCGCGTAATGAAATACTTTCTCTGGCCGATCATGCATTAATTGAACCTGGTGATATTAATCAGCGCCTCGAATTTATTCTTTCTACCGTAAAAAAATACGCCATTCAGGCGATCCATACCGGTCGACATGCGCATTGGTTTGAAGCCCATCGCGCCGCTATTGAAGCCAGCGGTGCGCGCTTAACCACCGGCGCACGCGAGGTCGCCATGCTGGATCTGGCCGATGACAAAGTCGCGTTTGCCCACCATATGAAAAGCCTGAATTTGCCGGTGGTGCCTTCACTGCGCGTTGATTCACCCGTACAGTTGCGCGAGTTGATCGCCCGTAAGCCCTTTGGCGATCTGCCGCTGTGCGTTAAGCCGGTTACCGGTATTTATGGCATGGGATTCTGGCAGTTTGATGAAAGCGTCTCGCCGATGGCGGCGTTTACCCATCCGGATACGCGCCGGGTGAAAGCCGAATATTACTTACAGGCGCTGGAAGCCGTCGACAGTATGGAGCCGCTGGTCTTGATGCCCTATTTGCCGGGCCCGGAATATTCGGTTGATATGCTGGCGGAAAACGGCAAAGTGCTTGCCGCCGTAGCGCGACGCAAAGAAGGTGCGCTGCAGTATCTGGAGAACAGCGGCGAAGCCTTTGAGCTGGCGCAAGCCTGCGCCGCCGCTATGGGCGCAGATGGTTTGATCAACGTGCAGACGCGCAATGATGCCAGCGGCAAACCGCTATTACTGGAGATCAATATGCGCCCTTCCGGCGGCATTGGTTACACCCGTTTCAGTGGCGTAAATCTTCCCGGATTGTTTGCCCTGCGCCAGCTAGGCTTGATCAGTCAGCAGCAGGTGCTCGACGACGCCCGCCGCGACTTCACGCCAGCAATCGTCCGAGCGCTGAGCGACGTGGTGGCGTACAACCCCGTCCTGTCCAACCAGGTTCAATGAGGAATTATCCATGACCACACTTTGGAGCAGGACGCTTTCATGCGGCACGCTGAGCGTTACGCCAACCGGCGGCATCAGCGTCATCGACGATCTGTTTGAGATCGCCGAGCGCCGCAATCCCAAGCGCGCTTTTCTGTTCGTCAGTAAAGTACTTGGACGCCACATACCGGTCGCACCGGAGAAAATGCGCGCCGTTTATCGCCAGCTGGCGGAGCAGTTCCCGCCGCTTTCTGACGGTCCGGTGCTGTTTATCGGCATGGCGGAAACCGCCGTTGGTCTGGGCGCAGGCGTATTTGATGAAGTGCGCCAGCGCGTGAGCGAACCGGTGTATCTCACCTCGACGCGCCATCCGCAGCAGGCGGATTTGCTGTGCGAGTTCAAAGAGAATCATAGCCACGCCACCGATCATCTGATTTATCTGCCCGATGATACGCAACTGCGCCAGCGCGTGCTCAACGCGCGCACGCTGGTGATGATTGATGACGAAGCGACCACCGGCAACACCTTTATTAATCTGCTCGAAGCGCTGCGCAACGACGGCGGCTTAAAGCAGATCGAGCAGGTTATCGCCGTCACGCTCACCGACTGGAGCGGCGATGCGTTACCCGCGCGCTGTCCGGTGCCGGTGCGCACCGTATCGCTGGTGCAAGGCGACTGGCACTGGCAGCAGGATCCCGACGCCGCGCTGCCGCCGATGCCCGCCGTGGCGCTTAACGATGCCGCCACCGTGCCAATAACCGGCAAACAAAGCTGGGGCCGACTCGGCATGGAAACGCCAGCGGGCGATCTTGGCCACACGATTCAGGCGCAGCCGGGAGAAAAAATCCTCGTGCTCGGCAGCAGCGAATTTGTCTGGGAGCCCTTCTTGCTGGCCGAACGTCTGGCAGCACAAGGCGCTGAGGTGAAATACAGCTCCACTACGCGCTCGCCGATCGCCACCGGATTTGCCATCGAATCGGCTATCGCCTTTGGCGATAACTACGGTCTCGGCATCGCCAATTTCGTTTACAACGTGGCACATCAGCAGTTTGACCGCATTTTGCTGTGCATCGAAACGCCGGTCGACAGCGTGGATCCGCTGTTAACCACGGCACTGGCCAAGGTTGCGCCACAGGTGGAAGTGATCAGCTATGAATAAACCGGTAATTTTTTCCGACCTCGACGACACGCTATTTCAGACGCGCCGCAAAATGGTGGACGAGCTGGATCTTGAGCCGTTCCGCACCGGCGCGCTCGATCTCAGCCTGCAGCCGCGCAGCTTTATGACCGAAGAGCAGTCGATGCTGGTCGACTGGATGATCGAGCAGGCCGATTTGATCCCGGTCACCGCACGCGGCACCGAAGAGATCGCGCGCGTGCAGATCCCATTCCGTTCATGGGCGGTGACCACGCACGGCGCGGTGATCCTCAATCCGCAAGGTGAGGAAGATGCCGCATGGCGCGCGCACATGCTGGAAAAACTGACGCCGTACGGCCCGGCGCTGCTCTCGATGCAGCAGGCGATCACCGATCTGATGGCAGAGCGCGACATCAACGGCTGGGCGCGCATCAACTATGAATATGGCGTCACGCCGATCTATCTGGTGATGAAGCACCGCGACAGCACGCGCCTCGAAGAGCTTTACGCCATCGCCGATGAAATCGAGCAACGCTTCCCCACCGCCGGCTATTACATCCATCGCAACAGCAACAACGTAGCCTGGCTGCCGAACGTGGTGGAAAAAGGCTTAGCCGTCAGCTACCTGCTGGAAAAACTGCGTAGTGAGCGCGGCGTCTTCCCGGTAATTGGCCTCGGCGACAGCCTCAGCGATCACCGCTTTATGAAGCTGTGCAGCTGGTACGGCATTCCACGCCAAAGCCAGTTTGCCGAGCGCATCAACCAATCCATATTCGGAGAACAATCAGATGGTGAATAACCTGCCTTTCTCTGGATCGTACCAAGCCGGCGACGTCGAATTCCTGCTCAAGCCCGTCGAGATCGACATGACGCCGGTGGAGCAAAAAGAGCAGCTGATCCAATCCGGCGCACGCCACTATTCCGAGATGTTGAGCCAGGAACCGGAACCGACGCGCTGGCACCTTGAGCTATTTTCCCGCGCGCTTGACGAAGGTGCCGGACGTCTGGCGAAAGAAGTCACCATGCTGGCGCAGACGCTGGCACACCAGTTTGGCGACACGCCGATTGTGCTCACAAGCCTGGTACGTGCGGGTGTGCCGCTCGGCGTGATGCTGCAACAGGCGCTGCGCGCGATGGGCCGCGAATCCTACCATTACGGCATCAGCATCATCCGCGATCGCGGGATTGATCAGGCCGCGCTGGAGATCATCGAAGCGCGCCACGGCACCAAAGGCATTGTGTTCGTTGATGGCTGGACCGGCAAAGGCGCCATCACCGGCGAGCTGATCCGCAGCCTCGAACATCGTCCCGGCTATCCGGCGCAACCGCGCTTGGTGGTGCTGGCCGATCCGTGCGGCAAGGCGTGGCTTTCGGCCAGCGATGATGACTGGCTGATCCCGTTTGGTATTATGGGCGCGCCGGTGTCGGGCTTGATCTCGCGCTCGTTGTGGTCAGAAGAAGGCTTGCACGGCTGCGTGCAGTGCGACCATCTGGCGCAATACGATTGCAGCCAGCAACTGGTGAACACCGTGGCGGAATACGCGCGTTCGCTGGATGTCAGCGCCCTGCCCGCTTGCCTGCAGGATCCACAACATCAACAACAACTTGTGGCGCAAAGTGAAGCGGTGATCGCCATGCTGGCGGCACGTTATCAGGTATACAGCATCAACCGCATCAAGCCGGGCATCGCCGAAGCCACGCGCGCCGTGCTGCGCCGCGTGCCGGATCAGGTGCTGGTGCGTTCGGTGAACGATCCCGACGTGGCGCTACTGGTCTATCTTGCCCAACAAAAAGGGCTGACCATCACAGAAGCGGGTGCCGATCTTGGGCAATACCGCGCCGTGACGATAATCAAAAAGGTGCTGTGATGAACGGCCGTCTCTCTCCGTGGCGTTTGGGCGCGACGCTGTATATGCCGGCGGTGCGCAGCGATATCGTCGATGCCATTCTGCACAACAAAATCAGTGGCCTGCGCTCGCTGGTGATCTGCCTGGAAGATGCGGTCAGTGATGCGGATTTGCCGCAGGCGCTGCACAATCTCCAGCAAATCCTGCATGTTTTGAATGCCGAACAGCGCGCCAATGGCAACGCGCAGTGGCCGCTGGTGTTTATCCGTCCGCGTAACAGCGAGATGGGCGCTTGGCTGGTGGAAAACCTCAACCTCAGCGCGATAGACGGTTTCGTGTTGCCGAAATTCACCGCCGATTCTTTGCCGTTGTGGTGGCAGATTCTCGAACCGAGCCATCTGTGCATGATGCCGACGCTGGAAACCGAAGAGGTATTCGACGTGGTGGCAATGCGCGAACTGGCCCTCACGCTGCAAAACCATGTTTGCCGCGAGCGCGTAATCGCCCTCCGCATCGGCGGTAACGATTTGATGAATGTGCTGTCGCTGCGCCGCTCGCGCCACTTCACGCTCTATGACAGCCCGATGGGTTACACCATCAAAATGCTGGCGGCGGTTTTCGCGTCGCGGGATTTTGCGTTGACCGCGCCGGTGTGCGAGCACATCGACGATCAGCAGATTATGGATCAGGAACTGGCGCTGGATATCGCGCACGGATTGGTGGGCAAAACCGCCATTCACCCGAGCCAGATTGGCAAGATTCAGGACATGCTGATGGTTTCCGCCAGCGATCAGGCGGATGCCTTCCGCATCCTCAACTCAAGCCAGGCGGTATTTAAATCGCAGGGCGCGATGTGCGAACCGGCGACGCATCGCCGCTGGGCCGCCGCAATCCTAGCCCGCGCGCAGGAATACGGCATCGCACCCGATACCCGCGCAGATGGCGCGTTGATGCTGGTAACCTGACAAACCCCGTAGGGTGGGCATTCATGCCCACTGTGTTACCACCGAACCACAAACCAAACGCAAGAATTTTCTGACCCTATTTACCTGATATTTAAATACCCTCTGATACTGTCGAAAACCGTTTGCCAGGAGGGCGATACCGACCATTGACCACTAACGCAGGCCTCAATCGACCATGCAACTCAGTACCCGACAGACACGCGTATTCATGCTCGCCTCACTGCTCAGCAGCGGCAAACCGGTAGCCTCCAGCCGCATTCTCGCCTCGCTCGACTGCTCCGAACCCACGCTGACGCGCGCGCTAAAAGAGCTACGTGAATCCTGGTCTGCGGAGATCAAATACAGCCGCCTCACCCACTGCTACCAACTCACCGAACCCGGCAAGCTGGATAAGAAAAGCCTGCGTCATATTAATGAAGCGCTCAAACTCAATGCCGAACTGCAACAGAGCGAAACCGTCAGCAGGGTATTTCTGGATAAAGAGAAAAAGAAAGCGGTGTCGCTGTCTTTGCGTATGTCTGTTTTAAGGAAAATCGATCAGGTTGTAAGACTGAGTGAAACGACAAGAAGTGATGCGGTTGAGATGCTGGTTGAGAGCGGGCTGGATGAGTTGATTGAGAGGTTGATGCTTAAAAAGAATTAGTTCAAACGACAGCAATACTTCACCAGTTGGCTAATAGCGCTTTTTAGCGCAATGACCTCCAACTAACTTCAGCGATGCAAACCTACCCCCTTAAATGATTAATGGACCTCATCGACCTGGATATTGTCCCCTAACCTCCCAAAACTGTTAGCGTAATCACGTTTCATCGATCGTTATTTTCATCATTAGCATTCACATCATCGCACCACATGATAACTAACACAAATCAGCATCCCTTCGTTATTAATTATAAATAAATCAATGCTTAAAATAAAAATTCGCAATAACCGAATCGCGTTAAAGCTCTTTTTAATATCGAATGTAAAACCTAATATAAAAGTGGAATCCTGTTTCATAAACTCAAATTGTTAGTTTGATTAACTATCAATCAATGTAATATCATCAGTGCCGTTGATAGTTAGAGACCGCCTTTTTAGGCAGATAGTCCACATTTGCTCGGCTAAGTAAGCAGCGTGAGCAACAACAACTCCCCAATTGAAATCGGTAATTGGGTTAATGGATTAACAATGTTCAGGCGTTACCAGGAAGGTACCCATGACGTTTTCACAACACAACATCACAGCCAATACCCTCGATGCGCTGATGCAGGATACCTGGCTATTGGCGCTCGCGGTCCGCAATGGGCAATCGATCACAATTGATGATGCGCTCTACCAGCGTTGCTTCAATATGATTCAACAGGTTCAGGATCAACTCACTACAGCGGGAGCACCAGCCTCTCTCTGCGAAGAAATCAAATTTGCGCACTGCGTGTTTCTCGACGAACTGATCATGACCATTCCGGAAACTGATATCTCTGCCTGGTGGAAACGCACACCTTTGCAGGGGCACTTTGTCGGGCACCTCAATGGTGGTGAGCATTTCTACGAACGCATCCAAAAACTGCTTCGTGAACCTGCAACAGCTGAAGCCGCCATTAGCTGCTACTACAGAATATTGATTTTTGGGTATGCCGGAAAATACCGAACGGAAGATATTGAGGAGCGCCAATCGCTGATGCAGCAGCTAAAAGCGCGGTTACCGCAGCAGATTGGATCTGCCGACACAGCGGTAATTATCCAGCGTTCAAAACATAAAATATTTTTCTGGCAGCGTTCTCCCTGGTTGATTCGCAGCGGTGTGCTGGTTGCCGTTATCGTCGCCACTTTCATCATGAATGGTCATCTGCAATATCTGTTAGTCAAAGGGTAGGCTTCGGGCAAACAAATTTCAGGAAGGAATCTGTAAATGGGCAAAAAGGATTTTGTTATTACGGGCGGCAAGACGCCGGTATATAACCACTATCAACTGAGCATCCAGATGCTGAAAAGTCAGCGTCCCGATATCCTGTTGTCGGTGCTGCGTTTTAGCGGTGAAGAGGCATTGAATTCGCCGTGGAAGTACAGCATTGAACTCACCAGCGCTACACGCGATATTCCCGCCGATATTCTGATTAACAGCACGGCCCAGCTATTGTTTTATCCTGATGGCCAACCCTGGCAGTCAGTGG
The DNA here is from genome assembly GCF_900116775.1 of Pantoea sp. YR525. Lineage (NCBI taxonomy): Bacteria > Pseudomonadati > Pseudomonadota > Gammaproteobacteria > Enterobacterales > Erwiniaceae > Pantoea > Pantoea sp. YR525. The sequence continues at coordinate 195,978 of NZ_FPBU01000008.1, read as the reverse complement.
AACCCCGCATTTTGCGCGGTGTAGTTACCGCTTTCCAGCAGTGTGAATCCTCTGCTGACGAAACACGTTATGTGGTAACGCTGGAATCGCGCCTTGCGCTGCTAAAAAACAGCCTGACCTATGCCGTTTACCAGCATAAAAGCGTACCGGGTGCGGTAGAGGATATCCTCAAACGCTGGGAATATTCCTCGCTGGATTATCACTTTCGCCTGAATACGCAGTATCCAATTCGCGATTTCTATATCTCATATGCGGAGAGCGATCTCGCCTTTATTGAGCGTCATCTATCGCGCATTGGTGTCTTTTATTACTTCACCTGGGATGAAGAAAACCACCGTGATGTGCTGGTCCTCGGTGACAGTGCGCAGGCCTATGATGCTGAGCAAAGCATCGCTTTCCGCCATCCGTCAGGGTTATTTGACGGCGGCCAGGAATCACTCTGGGATATTTCAGTTAATCGCCAGTCCGTTGCCGCTAGCACACGGCTTAATGATGAGTATTATCGCAATGCGCAAAATGACATGCAGGCGCAAGCGGAAACCGATCCTGATAAACCTGCGCTTACGGGAGAGCTGTATCGCTACGGTGAAAACTATCAATCGCTGGGCAAGGAGTACCAGGCTCTGCCGGAACAGGGACAGTGGTTTGTCAAACGCCGTCAGGAACGGCTGGTAACGGAGCAGGTCACTTTCGACGGTATGAGTAACGGCATGGATATCCGTCCGGGCATGGTGATCTCGCCACAGGGTAAAGAGTGGCCGGATGCGCCGGATGGCCTGCTGGTGGTGTCCACCTCTTCAACCCTTATTTCACGCGATACTGCCTATGTTATCCGCTTTACCGCCGTTCCCGTTCGCCCGCAAAGCACTTATCGCCCGCCGTTGAAAAGCTGGCCGCACATTGCAGGCACGCTGCTGGCTCGCGTCACCAGCCCGGTAGAAAATGCGCAATATGCAGAACTTGATGAACATGGCCGCTATCGGGTGCGTTTTCAGTTCGATCTGAACGAAGCCTGGCAATCTGGTTTTGAAAGCGTACCGGTGCGGCTGGCGAAGCCTTATGCAGGCAATGTCTACGGCTGGCACTTTCCGCTGATAGCCGGAACGCAGGTGATGATTGCCTTCACCAACGGCGATCCTGACAGGCCTTATATTCTCTGCTCGGTACATGACTCTCGTCATGAAGATCATGTCAATCTCTATAACTATCAACGCAATGTGCTGAGAACTCCGGCGAATAACAAACTCCGATTTGAGGATCGTCGGGGATATGAGCATGTCAAACTGTCGACGGAATTTGGCGGTAAGAGCCAACTCTCACTCGGACATATCGTCGACAGTTCACGTAGCAAGCGCGGTGAAGGGTTTGAGCTGCGTACAGACAGCACCGGTACGCTGCGAGCCGGTAAGGGCCTTTTCCTGACGGCAGATGCGCAGACCTCTGCAACCGGACCGGTACTGGAAATGACATCGGCAGTAAGCCTGGTCAAAGGTGCGATCAGCCAGATCAGCGACTGGCAGTCGATCACTCAGTCTCACCATAATCTCCAGCCTGATGCCACGCATCTCAGGGCTTATCTGGCCGCCGTCGACCAGCTCAAATCCCCTGCCATGTTGCTGAGTGCACCGGAAGGGATTGGCGTTGTCAGCCCTAAAAGCATTCTGCTGAACTCAGGCAGCACTCTGCATCTGCAAAGCCAGACGGAAACCAGCATTGCCAGTGGCAAACGCATTCAGGTCAACGCCAGCCAGGCGATTTCTTTGTTGTCACAACAGGAAGGGATTCGCATGGTATCGGGGCAAGGCCCGCTGACGGTGGAATCGCACGGCGATACCCTGGGGCTGACGGCGATGAAAGATATCAGCGTGCAAACCGTTCAGGGTGAACTGCGCCTGACTGCGAAAAACGGCATTGTGCTGGGTTGCGGCGGCGCAACCATTAGGATTACGCCGCAGGGTGATATTCAAATCCATTCACCGGGTAAAACCAGCATCCGTGGCGTCCATGCCTGGAATTCTCCTGCCAGCGAAGAAACCGCGCTGCCGGATCTGCCTAAATCCGTGTGCAAAGAGTGCCTGAAAAAGGCGCAGGAAGCCGCGCTTGCTTTCGCGCCAAGGGGATAGCGATGACGGACATGAATAATAGATGGTTGAAACAGGCTATCGCGCTTTGCACTGCTGCCGGTCTGGATTATCTCGATGTGCTGGTTGATCAGGCGGGCACAGCACAGCCGCTGCAGCAGGCGCTGAACCTGATCACCCCACCATTACGCTGGTTTGAGCTGTTTGCAAATACGCCGGAAGCGGCAACGCCAGAATATTCACCGCTAGTGATGCGATTGCATTTTAGCATCAGCAACCACCAGCGCTGGCTGGAACAGCTGGTGGATCACTTTTCCTGGACGCCGCGGTTGACCTTGCTGATATCGCCACTGGCATTCGACCTGCTGAGTAGCCATTTGCAGGCACTGTCACAGGTTCACTGGGAAGAGCAAACCGGTTTGCTGCGCTACTACGACAATCGCGTATTCCCCTCGTTACTTGAGCATGTCCTGACGCCAGAGCAGCAGGCGGCTTTCACCGATATTGCGCTGTTCTGGAGCTGGCGGGATCGTGATGACGAGGTGGTGTGGAAAACCGGAAGCTGGACACCGGATCGTCAACTTGCTGATGCTCCAGAGATGAATCGCATCAACGATGCACAAGTTGAGCTGATGGGATGTATTAATGATGCCGAGATGTTGATGAAGGAGCAGGCAACTTCAACTCTTTCGCGAGAGGAACACTTTGCGCAATGCCTGGCAATTGCCATCAGAGCAAGCCGGGCGGGATATATAGGCGATCTACTGGACTACAAGGAATAAAGCGAATGAAGAAATGGATATTTAGTACGCTGAGCAAACAGTTAATCTGCGCAATTTTGTTTGTGCAGCTAGCTGGATGCGGGACATTGATGCGCGGAGAAAGTACCGAAGAAGTTTATCGCGGAGTTGATACCGATATACGCAATACCACTAATGCATTCATGTGGTTATTTACTGCTGGAATTTTACCAATTTTCTCAGTTATTTCGATGCCCTTTGATGCAGTGATCGATACACTTTTGTTGCCTGTCGATCTAGCCATGAGCAATTCGCCTAAAGTTTTTAAACAACCCTCGGCAAATTATGTCCCAGTTTTTGCCGTCAATATGACGGGTCAACCAGACGTTGATTATACTATTCGAAAAAAAAGCACTGGAGAAATACTTACTCAATCCCGAAGTAGAGTTATTCCTCAGGCTGGTAGCGCATCAGGAAAACTTGATAAAGCATCCCTGATGACAAAGGATAATCCATCTATTCCCCCGGAATCTGTAACGATTAGCTGGGATGCTGGAACAAGGCTTCTACAAGCAGAGACGACGGATATCAGCGACTTCACTGAATCATATACTCGCGATGAATCTCTGCTTAAAGCCGTAAGTGTCATCGCAATATTTTTTCCTTGCAATCGAGTCATGCTGGTTAATTATGACTCTGAATTTTACAACTACGATTTCATTCATAAAAAAGCCATACAAGATGTTTTCCAGAAATTACAGTCATTATCCGAGCGTTCTCAGTGTTCTGCTTCAGGACAGATAACGTTAATGATGGAAGGAGCCTGGAAATGAAAAAGAAAGCATTCGATTGGTTGTATAAAGGATTGTTTTTTATCGTTGCTGCAATACTTTCAGGTTGCTCGCAGGCAAAAAGTGATGACGGTTATACCGCTGGTGATCTTCGTGCAGTAAACCATGTCGAGGGTCAGGGTATAAATGGTTTTTCAGTGAATGGATACCACGTTCCAGGTTTAGGCGGGGGATATTGCTGCATCATGCTTCCTGAAAAATGGACGCCTGATTTGAAAGCTCGGGTTGAATGGGAAGTTGACCCCAATCCTAATGTAATTTTACCTCCACTAGGAACGGATGAGTTCCGTAAAGCATATGAACAGCATAGAACAAAATATCAACAATACAGTGCCATCGTTAATATTCCGCAGTTTGGCAAGGAGCGCTGTGGCTTAACTGTTCACTTTCTACCTTGTAATAAGGTGAAGGTCACAACTGTTTGTTCCGGGTATGGCACTGAGAATTATCCGATCAAGGAACCGCTTAACATGAAGGAGCCACCGGCATGTCCCGTGAAATGAGCCTCGCGTTGCCTTGCTTTGCGCCTCCGGTGTTTCCTGATACTGGACGCTTGCAACTTAGCGAAATGCAGGTTAATGGCAATTACAAAAAGCAGATTCGCGAAGAAATTGATTACCGAGCCAGTCTTGCCGAAGAAATCGGTAAGAAAGGCATCGTCCCATGCTGTAGAAGCCTACATATCAGCTTATTTTTCGATGGGACGGGAAATAACGAAGAGAACGATACGCGTATTGCTAAACCATCGCATCCTACCAATATCGCGAAGTTGTATCATGCGACATATCAAAATGCTGATGGTGAAGGCTATTTTCGCTATTACATTCCTGGTGTTGGCACGCCCTTCCCTAAAATTGGCGAAATGGATTACAGCAATGATGGTCTGGCTTTCGCCGCTGGCGGAGAGGATCGAATTAACTGGGCGTTGCTGAGATTAGTGGATGCTTTGACTTATGCCATCACCAAAGGAGCCAAACGGCTAGATGATGGAGTAGCTAAAGGAATGCTGCCCAGCATGCAAGCTCGTGGAGCTTTTTCAGGGGAAGTGAACCGACGTAATGTTATTAACCCTTTGTTAAAAGCATTAGAAAGTCTGGCAGCGCAAACCCAGCAGCCCCATCTTCTGGGTATTAAGTTGTTTATCTACGGATTTTCTCGCGGAGCTGCTGAAGCGCGGACCTTTGTGAACTGGTTAACCCAGTTACCCGACCCCAAGTTTAAAAACGATCATCTGCAACTTGCTGGTTTACCCATCAGTATTGAGTTTCTGGGATTACTGGATACGGTGGCGTCTGTTGGAGCAGCTCACATGATGCCGGGTGCTGCAGGACATATGGGCTGGGCAGATAATAGTCAGCAATTGCCTGACGAGCGTAAATATCCTGGATTAATTAAATGTTGTCGGCATTTTGTTGCCGCACACGAACAGCGCTTATGTTTCCCTCTTGACTCAGTTCGTCGCCCTGATGGCAGTTACCCGGCCAATACTCAGGAGGTCATTTATCCCGGGATGCACTCAGATGTTGGCGGCGGTTATCCTCCAGGGGATCAAGGGAAATCATGCAATGGCACTGGAGAATTATTATCGCAAATTGTTCTTCACGATATGTATGTTGCGGCATTTGAGGCGGGTGCACCATTAGCAGTTTTACCTAAAAGTATCTCTGCACTAATAAAGGACGTTTCACCATCAAGAGCTATGTCTCCTGAATCACAAGGAGAATTCGACTTCAGTAAAACGCTGGTCAGGCGCCTCAACATCTGGCGTCAAACCCTGCTCAACACCACTCTGCAAGGCAGCGAAGAGGCTGGAGATACATCGGAAGGTTATCGCGCCTATCAACTTTCTCAGACACTTGAAAGCGCGCTAATCGATCAAATTGGCTGGATCACCGCCTGGCGCATTGGTCGTTATGCTCACGGCAGCATGCTTCCTCAGGGCGATAAGTTTGCCAACAGTTTCTTTAACAAAGCACCTCAGCTAACTCCTGAAGGGCTTAAAAAAGAAGCAGAAGATCATAAAGCAGCGGTAAAAGCGCTTAACTCACGCCGAGCAGAGGCCAAAAAGAGCCGCCTGCCGCTGGACGAAAGTTTACAAGGCAAACCCGATCTTGATCCGACTAACGCTCAATATCAACTCCGCGAAGCTGCGCGTGAATTCCAACACGACTATAAGCTGTGGCGGCGAGACATTAATGGTGGCTTGATAGATAAAACTGCGCAGATCGTTCTGGATGTGATCCCCAAGCACGCCATCTTCCTGATCAACGGTGACGATGAAGACGCGGAATACGCGCAGATGAAAACCGATGGCAATCGTCGTTATCCGCAGCTGTTTATCGACAAGCTGGGCAACGGCATTCGTACTCAACCGCGTGCTGACTTGTTAGCCCTTTACGATGAACAAATCCACGATTCCCGCGCCTGGTTTATGCAAAGTGCATTGGGGGGACGTGAACCCTGGGGCGGTTATTTCCGCTATCGCATGCTTTACTGCGGCAACCAGACCAATAAGAACCTCCGTTTGATTTCCGTCGAAGGCAAAGTTATCAACGCCGCGCCAACCTCCAATAACGTCATCTATTTTATCGAGCCAAAAACCGCTTATAACAATGTGACTTATAAAGTGAAGGATATGTCGACCGGTGTCGTTCAGACACTTACTCCACCAGAGGCAACCACCCAACCAGGCGCCGTAGTTGCCCTGGCTCGCACCAGTGTGGTGAGCGAACAACATCAGGCCATGATGACCTCTGCCATCGATATGCTGAAATCATCGGGAGCGCGAGTGGTATGACACTTAAAAAACTGGTGCGTGTTGGCGATACGCTCAAACCTTACGGTGGTGAAGTGCTCAGCGGGAGCTTTGACGCGTATGGCAAGCCGGTGGCCTGCGTCAATGACAAAGCGAAATGCAACGAGCACGGCATGACCACCCTCATTCAGGGAGCAACCAATAGCACCGTAAACGGTAAAGCGGTGGCGCTCGATGGGCATAAATGTGCCTGCGGTTGCACACTGGTCAGTTCCCTACCTGATATGGATGTCTGCGGATGAATCAACCGCCGGTTTATGCCGATTACGCCACCATTTACCCGGTCCGCTGGCGGCGCTGGTGGGTGGCATTGCCCGTGCTGCTGTTTATATTGGCGATGACCACCATGCTGTTATGGCCGGAGGGAAAGCCGACCCGTTCGCCGCTTTTCTGGTTCTGGGCGCTGGTCTTGCCGCTGCTGTGCTGGTTGCTGGCGGTGACGCTGCGCTGGCTGGTGTGGCTGCAATCTAGCGATAACAGCCAGACGCACTATGTAGAAACCTCGCTGGCGCTCGATGCCTGGTGGCGAAAGCGCAGCCAGGCCTTGCCGGTTGAAGCCGTGTTGCTGGTGACGCCAGTTGGAGACGACGCGTCGGAACATCTGGCGCTGTTGTCGCACCCTGCGGACTCTCCACAACCGGGCATCAATGCAGCAGGTTACGCGGAGTTGCGTTGCCCGCTGGTGCTAAACAGCACGCGCAATCGCCCAGAAATGCTGGCGGTTTATCTCGCCAATCGCCTGGTGACGCATCTTCGCCAGTCAGGTGAAACACGCCCGATCACGCATCTCTGTTGGCTGGGTGATGACCAAAGTCTGCTCGCCTTTCGCGAAACCTTGCTGGCAGCGGGCATGGTTTTGCCTGAAGAAACCATTCGACTTAGTGCAATTGATGGCGCAGACAATGTTATCGATCTCCTCGCCAATTCAGCTCCGGCTTTGCTGCTGTGTGCCGGAAGCGGCGAAGGATTGTCTGATTTCACCCCGGTTGCCGGGGAAACGGCCTTTGTCTGGCTCTGCTCTGCACAGGGGACTGCGCTGATGCATCGATCGGAGCGCTGGCAACCGGCGTTGGGTGAAACGGCCACTCTGGCCGTCGCACAGCTTTCCCGTTATTCCGGATTAAGTGATACGCCGGATATGGTGATCGCGGCGGATGCCCCCGCCATGGAAGCGTTGCTGGATGGCGGCTGGTCCGCGTTGGATCACGTACTTGCCCCGTGGCTCGGCAATGCCGGGCAAATAACACCGTTTACGTTACGGTCGCTGGCGCTGCTCTCGGCGCTCAACGGCCAGTCCTGCGGCTGGATCGCCGCAGAAATGGAATCTCAATACATTACAGGAGTTTGTATTCCCCGTGGAAACATCCCGCACTAATCACCGGCACTCGCTGTTCTGGCTGGTTTGTGGCTATTTGCTTGCCGTAACCCTGCTGGTGCTGACTGGCGCAGGGCTCTATTACTTCGCAGGCAGCAGCATTGACTTTCCGGAGGCTCTGCCGCGCCAGATTGCTTTCTGGTCATTGATGGTCTGGCTGGCGCTGGTGTGGTTCTGCCCACTGTTTATTCTCGCCTGGCGCGGGCTGGTGCGACTCAACGCGCGTGAAGCAACAGGCGCAGCAGATTCGCAGAAACAGCGTCCTGCAGAATATTCGTGGGTGCAGGACATTATTACCCAGATGCGCTACCAGTATCGGTGGCGCTGGCGCAGCCGGGTGCGCATTCTGCTGGTGGTCGGCGATGAGCATCTGGTTGAACAGAGTATCCCTGGCCTGACAACTCAACACTGGCTTGAGGGGCATCATACCTTGCTGCTCTGGCACGGCAGCCCGCAGGAAGATCCGCTACCCGCGCAGCTGCGGGCGTTGCTTAAAATTCGCCGCCAGCTGGCAGATGCGGTGGTCTGGGTAGTGAACGCCGAAGCGGAAATGACCCAGGATGTGCTGGATACCACGGCTCGCCAGATGCAGAAGCGCTACAGCCTGTTGGGCCAGGATATCCCGCTTTGGCTATGGGAAATTCACGCGCCCTCTCTGCATAGCGCCACCGCGCAGGGGATCGGATTCACCATCGCGCAAGGTGATAGTGCGGACGATTACCGTCAGTCACTCGATGATCTTGAGCACCAGTTGGTTGAGCGCGGCATGCAGCAGACTGAGCGTAATCGCCAGCACAGTTTCTTACTGGAGCTGGCGCACGCGCTGCGCAGCGGTGGATCTGCTCGCCTGACACGAACCTTGTCGCAGCTCTCCGTAGGTGCAAGGGCGCTGCCGCTGGCTGGCGTGGTACTCAGCCAGCCGGAGACCACCGGAAGCGCTTCATTGCGTCATGCCTGGCAGCCGGGAAAAGCCTGGCTGGATTTACTGGCGCTACGCTGGCGCAGGCCGGTAACTAACGGGGCCTCATGGCGGAAAACGTTGCTGACGCTCTGCTCCTGCCTGCTGGCGGTGTGGATGGCCTGCCTGGTTTTTTCCTGGATTGCCAATATTCGCCTTATACAGGCAGATCAGCATCTTGCCGCCGCCGCAACAGATTCCCGTCAGCCGCTGCAGCAGCAACTTTCAGCTTTGCGCGAGTTACAGAAAGAGATCGAGCGTCTGCAGCATCGCCAGCAATATGGTGCGCCCTGGTATATGCGTTTTGGCCTCAGCCAGAATGACGCACTGTTGGATTCTATGTGGCAACAATGGCAGCAGGCGGCAATGCCGCTACTGCGTGATGCATCTGTCAAGCGCCTGACTACGCTGATGAGCGGCTGGCGTAACCTGCCGCCCGACAGCCCGCTGCGGGCCGATGATGCCAAAAGCATGTATGACCTGCTCAAGGCGTACCTGATGCTGGCGCATCCCGAACAATCCGATCCGGCATTTTTCAGCACCACGCTAATGAAGGTCTGGCAACTGCGTGATGGCATTCAGGACGCCAACTGGCTTAATAATGGCGGCGCTATGCTGGCCTTTATGATGACGAATCTGCCTGCGCACCCAGAGTGGCAGTTACAACCGGATATGCGACTGGTCAGCAGTATGCGCTCAGAGCTGCTGCGTCAGATTGGTGCCAGCAATGCAGAGACCTCGCGCTATCAGAAGCTCATCGAGCAGGTGTCCCGTGATTATGCTGATATGACGCTCAGTGAGATGGTCAGCGGCACCGACAGCAGCAGGTTGTTCAATACCGATGAAACCGTGCCTGGCGTCTTTACACGCAAAGCATGGGAAGAGGCAGTGCAACCGGCGATTGAGCAAACGGCTAAAGTGCGGCGCGATGAAATCGACTGGGTGCTGAGCGATAACAAAACTGCCAGCAATAATGATGTCTCTCCGGAAACGCTGAAAGCGCGGCTGACAGATCGCTATTTCTCCGATTACGCCGGAGCCTGGCTGAAATTCCTCAACAGCCTGCAATGGCAGCGGGCGGAGAGCCTGTCGGAATCGATTGAACAGTTAACCCTGCTGGCCGATATACGCCAGTCACCTTTGATTGCGCTGATGAACACGCTGAATGCTCAGGGCCGAACGGGGCAAACAGGCGGCGATTTGACCGATTCGCTGGTGAGCTCTGCAAAGAATCTGCTCAGCAGCGACAAAACCAGGGCCATCGCCAGACCACAAGGTGCACGTGGCCCAATGGATGACGCCTTTGGACCTTTGCTGGCGCTGACCGATTCCGGCGCAGCGGCTAAAGATAGCCTCAGCCTGCAAACATTCCTGACACGTATCACCCGTGTTCGTCTGCGACTGCAGCAGGTAACCAACGCGCCGGATCCGCAGGCCATGATGCAGTCGTTAGCATTGACGGTGTTTCAGGGCAAAGCCGTTGATCTCACTGACACCCGCGATTACGGCAGTTTGATTGCCGCCAGCCTCGGACAGGAGTGGAGCGGGTTTGGTCAGGCGGTATTTGTCGAACCGATGGTGCAGGCGTGGGAGCAAGTGCTCAGCCCCACCGCTGAAAGCATTAACAGCCAGTGGCAGAACGATATTGTAACGCCTTGGGATCAATCGTTTGCCGACCGCTACCCGTTTGCTAACCGACAAAGCGATGTCTCCTTACCGCATTTAGCGCAGTTTATGCGTACCGACACCGGACGTATCGCGCAGTTCGTCAACAGTCGCCTCGGTGGCCTGCTGCGGCTCGAAGGCGATCGCTGGGTGCCGGATGCCATGAACAGCCAGGGACTGACGTTCGATCCTGCTTTTCTCAGCGCGCTTAATAAACTGACGCACATCGCGAACACCGCATTTGTCCGGGGAGATGTGGAACTGCATTTCCAGATGATGGCAAAACCTTCCCGCGACGTGGTGGAATCGGAGCTGACGGTGGATCGCCAGAAGCTGCAATATTTTAACCAGGAAGAGAACTGGAAAACGCTGAACTGGCCAGACAACCGCTGGCAACCACAAACCATGCTGACATGGCGCAGCACCCATACTGGAACCCGCATTTATGCCGATCACCCTGGAAGCTGGGGCCTGATCCGCCTGCTGGATAAAGCCCGCATCACCGATCTGGGGAACAACATCTACCGTGTTGTTTGGCCGACGCCGGACGGGCTGGCATTGAACTATCAGATTCGCACAGAACTTGGCAGTGGCCCGCTGGCGCTTCTCGAGTTGCGTGGCTTCCGCATGCCTGCGCGGATATTTATTTCCGCTACGCAGAGTGAAGTTGCGTATCAGGGAGGTGAACAATGAGGGTTCGTTTCGCCCATGTGTTGTTGATTTGCCTCTCGGCAATGTTGCTGAGCAGTTGTGGAGCCTGGCAAAAAACCAAACAGGGAACAGCAAGCATTGCAGATGCCGTGTTTTATCGCCAGGTCAACACCCTGCACCTGACCTTCACTGCACGTACAGCGATTAATCAGGACGATGCCCAGCAGTCGATGCCCTTGCGGCTGATTATTTTGCAGCTCAGCACGCGTCAAAGTTTCGATAACGCCGAATACAGCAGCCTGCTGGCACAGCCAGATTTGGTGCTGAAAGAGAGTCTGGTGGCGCAGCGGCAGCTCAGCGTCATGCCGGGACAAAGCGTCAGCCTGGATATGCCAATGGAGAAGCAGGCGCAGTTTGTCGCGGTCGTGGGCTTGTTCCGCCAACCGGACCGGGAGCGCGGCACATGGAAACGGGTGCTGAGCCGTGAGGAGCTTGATCCGGATTCACCACGCACAATTGAAGTAAGGGATAACACCCTGAATTTGGAATTATTGAAGTAACTATTCAATTTAACGGCAGGAGCCACAAAGTGACGCTATACGAAATAAAACCGAAGTTTCAGAATTTATTAAGACCGCTGGTCGTCAGGTTACATGCGCAGGGTATCACCGCGAACCAGGTAACGTTGTTTGCCATGCTCACCTCTGTGGTATTGGGCGCATTGTTGATGTGTTTCCCCGATCCACGCTTTTTTATCACCCTGCCCGTTTTCCTGTTTTTCCGCATGGCGTTAAACGCCATTGATGGCATGTTAGCCAGGGAATTCAATCAGCAATCCACCATCGGGGCGATCCTCAACGAGGTGGGTGACATTATCTCCGATGCCGCACTCTACCTCGCTTTTGCCTTTGTTACAGGCATCTCTCCCTGGTTGGTTGTGCTGGTCGTGCTACTTTCCTGGCTGAGCGAATTTTGCGGTGTGATGTGCCAGACGCTGAACGGCATCCGTAGCTACCGTGGTCCGTTGGGCAAAAGTGACCGCGCATTACTCTTTGGTGCTCTCGGCCTGGTGATTGCGCTGTGGCCGCAGTATATCGTTTACGCTGACGCAGTGTATGCCATTGCCGCCCTGTTGCTGTGTTGGACCAGCCTGAATCGCTGCCGCAATGCGATGGAGGCGAAAAATGGCTGACTCCACACAAGTGCTTTATTACTGCCTGGGCGGTATCTTCGGCGTTCTCATTCTGGCGACGCTGATTATTTTTGTGCTGAGAAAGTGCCGCCCACAACGCAACTGGGTGGAATTGCAGCAGCGCGTTAATAGCTGGTGGGTCATTATCTGCCTGTTCTCGTTAGCAATGCTGTCGCCGAAGTGGCTGGCGCTGACCTTTTTCGGCTTCATCAGCTTCCTGTCGTTAAAAGAGTATCTGACGCTAGCACCCACGCGGCGTTATGACAGTATGCCGCTGCTGTGGATGTATGCCGCGATCCCGGTGCAATATCTCTGGACCGGCATGGCCTGGTACGGCATGTTCATCATTTTTATCCCGGTTTACGTCTTCCTGTTCCTGCCGGCTCGCATGGTGATTGCCGGTGATACCAAAGGTTTTCTGCACTCTGCGTCGGTGATGCACTGGGGCATGATGACCACCGTGTTCGCTCTGAGCCACGTTGCCTACCTGATGACTTTACCCGGTGCCGACGCCAGTGCCGGTGCGCTGCTGGTGTTCTTCCTCGTTGCGCTGACTGAGCTGAATGATATTGCCCAGTATCTGTGGGGAAAATCGCTGGGCAGGATTCGAGTAACGCCCAAAGTCAGCCCAAATAAAACGCTGGCCGGTCTGCTGGGTGGCATCCTTACCACCATGTTGCTGGCTGTGATTCTTGGCCCGCTACTTACTCCGATGAGTTATCTCCACTCGCTGGGTGCTGGGTTGATTATTGGTGCAAGCGGCTTTTGCGGCGATGTGGTGATGTCGGCGATCAAGCGCGATTTTGGTGTGAAGGATTCCGGCAAATTGCTGCCCGGACACGGTGGCATTTTGGATCGACTCGATTCACTCATCTACACCGCGCCGCTGTTCTTCCACTTCTATTACTACTTCTACGTGTAGGAGGCGCACATGAACCGAATGCTGCGCTGGATCTTTACCCTTTGCATCGCTTATCCGGTGGTGTGGATCTGGCTGGGTGTCGCCGTTGCCAACCGCAAGAAGCTACCGAAAACAGGCCCGGCGATCATTGTGGCGAACCATAACAGCCATCTGGATGTGCTGACGCTGTTCACGCTGTTTCCCCTTTCGACGCTGGTGAATGTACAGCCGGTTGCTGCGGCTGATTACTTCCTGAAAAACAAAGTGGTGGGTTGGTTTGCGCTCAAGGTGATTGGCATCATCCCGGTATATCGCGGGGCGCATCAGGCTAATCCGTTGCAGGCCTGCGTCGATGCACTGGCGGAAAAGAAAATCGTGATTATTTTCCCGGAAGGCACGCGCGGCGAGCCGGGGAAACTGTCAGAAATTAAATCTGGCCTGTGGCATCTCAGCCAGCAGTGCCCGGATGTGCCCATCATTCCGGTCTATATGCACGGGCTGGATCGCTCAATGGGTAAAGGTCAGAAAATACCGGTGCCGTTCTTTATCGATATTTATATCGACGATCCGCTGCGTTATCAGGACAACAAGGCCGAATTTAAAAGCGCGTTATTAAATCGTTTTGTCGAATTACAACAGCAAGCCATAAGGAAATCATCATGAGCCAGGAAGCACGTTTATTTCAGGAAGGAGCTTTTTCAACCAGCGACGGTGAATCACTCTATTTTCGCCACTGGCCCGCGCAGGATGCGCAGAGCAAAAAAGTGATTGTGCTATTTCATCGCGGGCATGAGCACTCAGGACGTTTGCAGCATGTTGTCGATGAGTTACAGATGCCGGATGCCCATTTTTACGCCTGGGATACGCGTGGACACGGACATTCGCCGGGAGAGCGAGGTTACAGCCCAAGCCTGGCTCGCTCGGTGCAGGACGTCGATGAATTTGTTCGCTTTGTCGCTGAACAAGCCAAGGTGAGCATTGAAGATATTGTTGTGATTGCGCAAAGCGTCGGCGCGGTGCTGGTTGCTACCTGGGTGCATGATTACGCGCCTAAAATTCGCGGTATGGTGCTGGCATCTCCAGCGTTTAAGGTGAAGCTGTATGTGCCTTTCGCACGCGCGGGTTTAGGTTTGCTGCAACGTATTCGCGGTCTGTTTTACGTGAACTCTTACGTCAAAGGGAAATTTCTCAGCCACGACCCAGAGCGCATTAGCAGCTTTGAGCAGGATAAACTCATCGCCCGCCAGATTGCGGTGAATATTCTGCTGGATCTGTATAAAACGGCGGAACGCATTGTTTCTGACTCTTCCGCCATCACCGTGCCAACACAACTGCTGATTTCCGGCGATGATTTTGTAGTGCACTCCAAACCGCAGAAAAAGTTCTATCAGGGTCTGCGTAGCGCCATTAAAGAGCAGCATATTCTGCCCGGTTTTTATCACGACACGCTGGGTGAAAAGGATCGCCAGCTTGCTTTCGATAAAATGAAGGCGTTTATCGAACAGCTTTACCACGCTGCACCTTACACCTTCGATTACAGCCATGAAGATCAGTGGAGTCCGGGCGCTGATGCGTACCGTGAGTTGCAGGCACCACCTAAGCGCAGCTCACTACAAGGCATGTCTTACGCTTCATTAAGTTTTGGCATGAAAACCATTGGCAGGCTGTCTAAAGGCATGCGCCTGGGATATGAAACTGGCTTCGACTCTGGCAGCACGCTGGATTATGTCTACCGCAACACGCCTGAAGGCACCGGCATTGTTGGCCGTATCATCGACAGGCAGTACCTCAACAGCATTGGCTGGCGCGGCATTCGCATGCGCAAAGAAAATATCCAGCAGGTGATTGCGCAGGCCGTAGCAAAACTGCAAGAGCACAACTTGCCGATTCGCGTAGTCGATATCGCCGCCGGACATGGCCGCTACGTTCTTGATGCGCTGGAGAAACAGCCGGGAATTGAAAGCATCCTGCTGCGCGATTACAGCGATCTGAATGTGGAAAAAGGCCAGGCGCTGATTGAAGCGCGTCATTTAGGCCACCTCGCGCAGTTTAAAAAAGGCAATGCCTTTGATTATGACTCGCTGGCCACACTCGCGCCTGCGCCGACGCTGGGCATTGTCTCCGGCCTGTATGAACTGTTTCCGAGCAACCAATTAATCAAAACATCGTTGGCCGGGTTGGCAGCAGCCATTCCGTCGGGCGGCGTACTGGTTTATACCGGGCAACCGTGGCATCCGCAGTTAAAAACCATCGCATGGACCTTAACCAGCCACCAGAACGGTATTCCCTGGCTGATGCGCGTACGCAGCCAGAAAGAGATGGATACGCTGGTCGAAGAAGCTGGATTTGAGAAGTGCCATCAGCTAATTGATGAGTTTGGCATCTTTACCGTGTCGCTGGCGGTAAGAAAATAGCATGGCTGAATCGTTGCTGACACAACGCTCTTTTCGCCCCTGGAAACAGGGGCTTTGCTGGCTGATGTTGCTGGGGCCACTGTTTTTTCTCAGCTACGGGCAGGTTAACACTTTCACCGCGACCCGCGATGATGTGGCAAGCCTGGTATTTGCCTGGGAACGCTCGATCCCGTTTGTTCCCTGGACTATTGTGCCTTACTGGAGCATCGACGTGCTTTATGGTATTTCGCTGTTCATCTGCACATCAAGACAAGAGCTGATGCGTCACGGCTATCGCCTGCTTGCTGCATCGCTGGTGGCGTGTGCTGCTTTTTTACTTTTCCCGCTGAAGTTTACCTTCACGCGCCCGGAAACCCAGGGTGCGTTCGGCTGGTTGTTCCGCCAGCTTGAACAGTTTGATTTGCCCTATAACCAGGCACCTTCGCTGCACATCATTCTGACCTGGCTGCTCTGGCTGCGCTTTCGCCAGCATCTAAATAGCAATGCGAGAATCGTTGCGGGCGGTTGGTTCCTGCTGATTGCTGTCTCCGTACTGACCACCTGGCAACACCATGTTATCGATGTAATTAGCGGGATTGTGGTCGCGGTCATCATCAGCTACCTGATTCCGATTAGAGGGGAATGGCGCTGGCAGCGGCCCACTTGGCACGCGCGACGTCTTGCGGGTAAATACTGCCTGGGAGGAATGCTGTTTTTAATGGCGGGCGCAGCGATTCCCAGTGGTTATTTACTGCTGTGGCCTGCCGTAGCGCTGCTGTCAGTGGCTGCGGGCTATGCCGGCTTGGGCGTGACGGTATTCCAGAAAAGCAACCACGGCAACTTATCTCTCTCCGCCCGCCTGCTGCTTTTACCCTATCTGATAGGCGCGAAGATTTCCCGCTGCTGGTTTTCCCGGCATACCGCGCAATGTAATGAGATTGCCGCTGGCGTATCGCTGGGCAGGTTTCCGGACAAGGCGCAGCAAGATTTGGCAGTTTTTGATCTGACCGCAGAATTACACAAAGGCAACCGGAACGCACAGAGTTGGCAGGCCTATCCGCTAATGGATCTGCTGGTGCCAGACATTGAGCATTTGCGCACTTCAGTAAGACAGCTCCAGCAACTGCACCGGGAAAGTGACAAGGTGTTGGTTTGCTGCGCGCTGGGTTTATCGCGCAGTGCCACGGTGATTGCGGCGTGGCTGCTGGCGGAAGGGCATGCGACGTCTGTCGCTCAGGCCGTTGAACTCATCCATTCCCGACGCCCGCAGATTGTTCTCACCCCTGCACACATTGAAATACTGGAAGCCTTCAGCAAGGAACAGCTATGTCAGACATCATGATGACCAACCGAATTGTGCAAATTCATCTGGCAAGCTGGCGCTACTTTGCCGCGCTGACACTGCCACCGTTGGCGCTGATACTCAGCCTTCTCTACTCCGCGCTGAGTCTGCCGTTAATGTTGTTGTTCTTCATCACACACTACTACTGCTGGCGTTTATGGCTTGATGAACGGCTCTTCGCTTTGCTCAATAACGAAGACGATCTTGCTGAGTTTGACCGGGGCATGGCGCAGCTGTGGCCGAAAAAATTTTCCCGCCCGCGTTCTCTGGCAGATCGCCTGCACGGAACAAGAGTCATGTTTTACCGGGCAATGATCTCACTACTGGTGCTGTGGATGGTTTCACTCTGCTCAGTGATTTATCAGGCACTCACGCTGGCTGAGTAGGTGAACAATGAACGCTCATGATTTTCTAAAATATTTCGACAGCGAAATGCGTTATCTGAAAGCTGCTGCGCAGGAGTTTGCTGAGGAATATCCGGAGGCGGGACGGCGACTGGGTGTCGACGGCAAATCTCTGAAGATGGATGACTCGGTCGAGCAACTGTTTCAAGGCTTCTCGCTGATGATGGCGCAGATGCGTCGCAAGATTGATGACGGTATTCCGGAGCTGACGGAGCCGCTGCTCGGGCATCTGCTGCCCGTGGTCAACCGCACGCTGCCATCAATGTCTGTGGTGGAACTTACGCCCGATAGGGTCGCTCAGGTACGTGACGCGGTGCTGCCGGCAGGCACAACGCTGCTGACCCGACCGATGGATATTACTGGCCTGCGCTGCCCGTATCGCACTACCGATGCGCTGAAATTGCATCCGCTGACGCTGGGCGAGATAACGACGCCCTTCCATCCTGATGGACACCAGATGATCTCCCTGCGGTTTTCACTCAGCCCTCAGGCAGATCCGAGCCAAATCGATCTCAGCGATATCCCGCTCTATATCCACGGAGATCGCCCGGTGCAGTCGCTGATGTATCAGGCCCTAACCAACCATATTGAAAGAATTACTGTTCGCCAGCCGCAGAGCGATAACTGTGATCCAAAACCCTTTAGTGGCGACATCCGTGCCCGCTGGCAGCAGCACTGGCACTCGGTCTGGCCGGAAAGCGATAGCCCAGCCTTGTGCGGCGAAGTGCGCCCGCTGCTGGAATATTTCAGTTTCCCGGCTCGCTACGCCTTCTTTACTTTATCGGGGCTCAACACGCTTCTCTTCAACGAAAGCTGCCGCGAGGTGATTCTCGATATTCACCTTAGTCAGCCACTTCCTCGTGATATTTCCCTGCCGGCGGACGCGCTGCGTATTCACTGCGTGCCGGTGATTAACCTGTTTACGCTGAACGCCGAGCCGCTGAAGGTGAAGCCTGCAGTGCTCGATTATCGTCTGCGTCCGCACCGCCTGCGCGATCAGCACACTGAGATTTACAGTGTTGATGAAGTTGCCGCCAGCGAAACACTGGATAAGCGGCGTTATGTGCCGTATCGGCACTTCCGGCAAAAAGGTGGCATGTTGCAACGCAAAGAGTCCTGGCCGGAGCGATATTTCCATACGCGTGTTTGGCGTGGTGTCAGCGGTCTTTATGAAACCTTGCTGATGCTGGGTGGCGATGAAAGCGAGACCGATCGGGGCGAGGATGATGCCACGCTGTTTATGAACATCACCTGCACCAATGGTAACTATCCGCGCATGGCGCTGGAGAAAGCCGTATTTGATGGAAGCGCGGTCACCGGCAACCTGACGTTGCAGTGCACAACGCGTCATCCCCCTTCTATGCCTTATTACCCGCCAACTACGCAATTATTTCAGTGGCATGTGATGTCGCTGCTGCATCCGCGCGCCCTGAGCCAGATGATTAACGACGCTGCAAGCCTCCGAGCCGTGCTGGCGCTGTTTGACTGGAGCAATGACGATAACAACCGCCGTCGCATCAGCGGTATTCGTCACGTCAGCTGGCGTCAGGACTATAACGCCTCGTATCACTGGCACGGCGTGCGTATTCGCGTGGCGCTCGATGAAACCCAGTTCAGCGGTACCGGCGATGCCCGCCTGTTCTGCGAGTTGCTGGAACAGTTCCTGACGCAGTACGCCAGCGTTGTGCGCTTTACCCAGCTGACGGTGCTGCTGACCGCTTCGGGCACCGAGTGGGCCTGGCCAGAGCGGCGCATTGACAGGGTGCTGATGTGAGCGACGAAAACAAGAAACCGTTCTGGCTGGACGACAAAGGCCGTGACCAGACGGCGCAGTATAACTTTTACCGCTTCTGCCGGTTGCTTGAACAGACGACCGGCAGCCGTCTTGGCACGGGCCACACGCCAGAGAGTGATCCGGTGCGATTTCGTCCCAATCCGCATTTGGGCTTTCCCGCTGGAGAGCTAAAACGCACGGAAATTGACGTCGATAACCCGGATGCGATACCAACGGTCAGAACCAACTTCTTCGGCCTGTACGGTGTGGATTCACCGCTGCCCACCAGCATCATTGATGATATCAACCAAGGCCGCGATGGTGCGGATGCGATGGCGGCGTTTCTGGATATCTTCAATCATCGGTTGATGACGCAGTTTTACCGCATCTGGCGCAAGTACAGCTATCCTGCCACCTTTGAGCCGGGCGGTACCGATGCGGTTTCGCAAAGCCTGATGGCGCTAACCGGCATTGCCCACAGCGGCGACCAACCTTCATCACGCCTGCTAGCGATACTTAAACCGTTGCTGCATACCACGCACACTGCTGAAGGTATTGCAGCGGTGATCAACAGCCAGGCACCGAACACCAAAGTTGAGGTTTTCGCACACCATCCGGTGACGATGCCGGTGGCAAAACGCGCCCGACTTTCACTTAAAGGTGGCATGACACTTGATCAGAATCCGATCCTGGGTGATGAAACTCGCGTGGCTGATTACTGCTCACGGGTTGAGCTTTCAACAGACGATCCTGATGAGGCAAAGGGTTGGATGCCTAACGGGCAACTCAGGCAGGACGTGATGGCGCTACTGCGCACGTATCTGGGCTGCGACTATGATTTACGGTTTTGGCTGACGATTCCCACCAAATTGCTGCCAATGCCGCGGCTGGGCGATGCCGGGTTGTTTAATGGATACAACATGATGCTGGGGTTGAGGGAGGATAATCGGAGCGCGATGCCGGAAACGGTGCACATCAAAGTGGGAAAGCTGCGAGAAAGTAATGTTAAATAACATAAACATCGAGAGTGAATAAATGGAAGAAATAAACTCAACAATTAACTTCTCAACTTTAATAAGCAACGAGTCGCTTAAGCTATCTCTAGGTGTACTTATTCCAGGGTTAATAAAAGCCGCGTGGCCACTTATAAAAAGATTGGCAGGCATTCATTATGCTGAGAAGGCAACTATCACTGAAAAAAGAGCAAAAGCACTTAGCTGCATTTCCGAGTTGTACACAAAAAGTATAAATACTGCCACGGAGAATGCTGTTAAGGCACTATATGATGTAATAGGAATGCAGTACTCGGTAAAAGTAAACGAGCTGCTTTTGACATTCCTCAGAGAGCGAAATATCAGCTATGAAGATCGAGACTTTCAAGGCTTCATTAAAACCCCTTGCATCAAGGACATTCAGAACGACTCGTTTAATAGTTACAATAAACGGTACAGAAAGTTAAGAGGTCTTCAACTCGCATTCATCAGTATCATTTCGCTGATTCTTCTCACTGCTTTATTTATATTTGCAGAAATAGCTAAAACCTCATCTGGAACCGAACAAGTGTTTTTCATTGTGCTCGCTATGTCAGCCTATTTTTTAAATGTGTTTTGGTTCCTTTTCATGATGAGTCAGTTTGAAAGATTCAGAAGAGCAAGAATTTTTTACAGAACATTTTCTCCATGGCTACAACAAAAATTGCGTGAGGAAGCTGATATTCAGACAAAACAACAACAGAAGCTGAACTGGCAGAATAAATATTTGCGCACAGACACGCAAATGCTACATCACTTTTATGATTAATCGTTCAGAGGGTTACGATCCTGGAATGCACCACCCAGACGATAGTAATATTGCGCCTGGTAACTACTGAACTTTAATGTATCTTTAATGATAAGTAGCTTTAAATTTGGCTTAATTTTGTAAAAATGCCCAACTCCAATTGTATGATTGAAATACATTAACGAAACGCCTAATTTGTGTAAAATCATCACACTTTCATGAACTCAACCTAACCGGAAATGCTATGGCTGGCGTGAACAAAGCTCAACTGACTGAAACCGACATCGTAACGAAATTCATCCTACCAGCCATCAAGGCGGTTGGTTGGGATGACATGACGCAGATTCGTCAGGAGGTGAAGCTACGAGATGGCAAAGTCGTCGTTCGTGGCAAGTTAGCATCCCGCCAAAAAGTGAAATCTGCCGACATTGTTCTTTATCACAAGCCCGGTATACCGTTGGCAGTCATTGAAGCGAAAGCCAACCAGCATGAAATTGGCAAAGGCATGCAACAAGGATTGGGCTATGCCGCTTTGTTAGAAGTGCCATTCATATTCGCCTCCAACGGCGATGGCTTCATTTTTCACGATAAAACCCACCCTACTCAGCTTGAACGTGAAATTACGCTTGATGATTTCCCCACTCCTGCTGAGTTATGGGAAAAGTTCTGTATCTGGAAAGGTTATACCGCCGAACAGTTGCCTATCATCTCCCAGGATTACCATGATGATGGTTCCGATAAGTCACCACGCTATTATCAGCTTCAGGCAATCAATAAAACCCTTGAGGCTATCTCAGCAGGCCAAAGCCGCATATTGTTGGTGATGGCTACTGGAACCGGAAAAACGTATACAGCGTTCCAAATCATCTGGCGATTGTGGAAAGGCAAACATAAGAAACGAATTCTATTTCTAGCCGATCGTAACATTCTGGTAGATCAAACCCGCATCAACGATTTCCAGCCTTTCGGCCAAGCGATGACAAAAATAACTGGCCGCACGGTTGATCCCGCTTTTGAAATTCATCTGGCGCTGTATCAGGCATTAACTGGACCCGAAGAGCAAGATAAGGCGTATAAGCAAGTTGCCCGTGACTTTTTCGACCTGATCATCATTGACGAATGTCATCGTGGCAGCGCGGCTGAAGATAGTGCATGGCGCGAAATACTGGAATATTTCAGTAGCGCAACCCAGGTTGGTTTAACGGCCACACCGAAGGAAACGCATGAGGTCTCAAACACCGATTACTTCGGTGAGCCGGTTTATACCTATTCGCTTAAGCAAGGCATTGAAGATGGCTTCCTCGCTCCTTATAAAGTGGTACGCGTCGATATCAATGTAGACTTGCAAGGTTGGCGTCCATCGAAAGGGGAAGTCGATAAAAATGGTGAGTTGATAGAAGACCGCATCTATAACCAAAAAGATTTCGATCGCAACTTAGTCATTGATGAGCGCACCCAACTGGTAGCGGAAACCATCACGGATTACCTCAAGCGCACCAATCCAATGGATAAAACCATCGTCTTTTGTAATGACATTCCCCATGCAGAGCGGATGCGGCGTGCACTGGTGAATCTCAACGCAGCGCAAATGAAAGAAAACGACAAATACATCATGCGCATCACAGGTGATGAGATTGAGGGCAAAAAACAGCTCGATAATTTTATTAATCCGAAAAAGCCATATCCGGTCATCACCGTAACATCGGAATTGATGACAACTGGGGTAGATGCCAAAACCTGTAAGCTGGTAGTGCTTGAGCAGAATATCCAGTCGATGACCAAGTTCAAGCAGATCATTGGACGCGGTACACGCATCGATGAACGCTACAACAAGCTGTGGTTTACCATTCTTGATTTCCGAAAAGCGACTGAACTGTTCGCAGATGAGCGCTTTGATGGATTGCCAGTGAAAGTTATAACCACTACGCAAGAAGAGGTTGCCGATCCTGATTCCGATTTTGATGAACAACTAGAAGACGAAGCGCTGGATGCCGGTAGTCAACCTGATCATGCAGAAGATATATCACCAAGTTATCCATCTGACTCGGCAACGGAAGCGGAACCTGAAGGTGAACTGCCGGAGTCTGACGAAGAACGACGTAAGAAGTTTTACGTAAGAGGTGTTGTTGTTAACGTTCTTTCTAAACGTGTTCAGTATTACGACGCTGACGGCAAACTGGTCACCGAATCTTTCCAGGACTACACCCGCCGCACACTGATGAAAGAATACGCTTCATTAGATGACTTTATTCAGCGTTGGCAAGGTGCTGAGCGTAAGCAGGCCATTATCGAAGAGCTGGAACAGCAAGGCATTATCTGGGATGTACTGACCGAAGAAGTCGGCAAAGATCTGGATCCCTTTGATATGCTTTGCCATGTCGTTTATGGACAGCCGCCGCTTACCCGCCGTGAACGCGCGGACAACGTACGCAAGCGCAACTACTTCACTAAGTATTCTGAATCAGCGCAAGCTGTGCTGAGTAGCTTGCTCGACAAATATGCCGATGCTGGTGTGAAAGAAATCGAAGATATCCAGGTACTGAAGCTCCGTCCTTTTGATACCATGGGCCGCCCTTTAGAAATCATCAAAAAGAACTTTGGTGACAAGGAAAGCTACATGAGTGCCGTTAGCGATTTGGAAAAAGAAATCTACGATCTCCCCCCTCGCTCGGCATGATCCTCTTTCAATGTCTGTCATCGTGGTAAATGCACGATGGCAGACTTTTTTATTACGGAAACCGCAACAAACATGTCTATCAGTTCAGTAATCAAGTCCTTACAGGACATCATGCGAAAAGATGCCGGTGTGGATGGCGATGCGCAGCGCTTGGGTCAGCTTTCATGGCTACTGTTTTTGAAAATTTTCGATACTCAGGAAGAAGAGCTTGAGCTGGAAATGGATGCTGAAGAGTATCGTCTGCCTGTTCCCGCAAGATATCTTTGGCGCAACTGGGCAGCTGATGCAGAAGGCATCACGGGCGACGCGCTGCTTGAGTTTGTGAATGATGATCTCTTCCCTGCCCTGAAAAACCTGACTGCACCTCGCGATAAAAATCCGCGCGGCTTTGTGGTGCGGGAGGCCTTCAGCGATGCCTATAACTACATGAAAAACGGTACGCTGTTGCGTCAGGTGATCAATAAACTTAACGAGATCAATTTCGGTGACAGTAATGAACGCCATATGTTTGGCGACATCTACGAACAAATTCTGCGGGATTAGCAGAGCGCAGGTAACGCTGGTGAATTTTATACACCACGTGCCGTAACCCGTTTTATGGTTAACCGCATCGACCCTAAATTGGGCGAGCGTGTTATTGATCCTGCCTGCGGCACCGGCGGATTTCTGGCCTGTTCCGTTGATCACATCCGAGATAATTACGTCCACAACACCGACGATCACCAAACGCTGCAGAAGCAGATTCACGGTGTTGAGAAGAAACAGCTCCCGCACTTGCTTTGTACCACCAATATGCTGCTGCACGGTATTGAAGTCCCGGTGCAGATTCGCCATGACAACACGCTGAGTAAGCCGCTCTCCTCCTGGGACGAGCAATTCGATGTCATCGTTACCAACCCGCCGTTTGGTGGTACAGAAGAAGACGGTATTGAGAAAAATTTCCCTTCTGAAATGCAAACGCGCGAAACCGCTGATCTCTTTCTGCAACTGATTGTGGAAGTGTTAGCGGATAAAGGTCGCGCTGCTGTCGTTCTGCCGGATGGCACGCTATTTGGCGAGGGTGTTAAAACCAAGATTAAAAAGCTGCTGACGGAAGAGTGTAACCTGCACACCATCGTGCGTTTGCCGAACGGCGTGTTTAACCCGTATACCGGTATTAAAACCAATATTCTGTTCTTCACCAAAGGCCAGCCGACTAAGGATATTTGGTTCTACGAACATCCTTACCCAGATGGTGTGAAGAACTACAGCAAAACCAAACCGATGAAGTTTGAAGAGTTCCAGACGGAAATCGATTGGTGGGGCAATGAAGCCGACGGCTTTGCCAGCCGTGAGGAGAGCAACCAGGCATGGAAAATCAGCATCGACGACATCATCGCGCGCAACTTCAACCTGGATATCAGGAACCCGTATCAAGGCGAAATTATCAGCCATGACCCGGATGAATTGCTGGCGCAGTATCAGACACAGCAGGCGGAAATCAGCGAACTGCGTAACCAATTGCGTGACATCCTTGGTGCCGCACTGGCAGCCAACAAGGGGGTGAACTGATGACCGTTGAGAAGCTGATCACCGATCATATCGATACCTGGTCCTCTGCGCTACAAACCCGCTCCACGGCGGGGCGTGGCAGTAACGGCAAGATAGACCTCTATGGCATTAAGAAACTGCGCGAGCTGATTCTGGAATTAGCAGTACGCGGTAAACTGGTGCAGCAGGATCAAAATGATGAACCGGCATCTGAGCTACTAAAGCGTATCGCTGCCGAGAAAGCCGACCTGGTTAAGCAGGGTAAGATTAAAAAGCAGAAGCTGCTTCCTGATATTAGCGAAGATGAGAAGCCGTTTGAGCTGCCGGATGGATGGGAGTGGGTGCGGTTGAATGATATTAGTGAGTACATACAACGAGGAAAAGGCCCAAAGTATTCTGAACAAGGTTCTGTAAAAGTTGTGTCTCAGAAATGTGTGCAATGGAACGGTTTTAAATTAGAACAATCTCGTTGGATTACGGATGAATCTATCCATTCATATACTGAAGATCGCTTTTTGAAGGATGGGGATGTTCTTTGGAACTCAACAGGTGCTGGTGGTACGGCAGGTAGGTGTATTTATCTGCCTGTAGTGAAAGAAAAACTAGTTGTCGACAGCCATGTCACGTTAATTCGAACCATTAGAGATAATGGAAAGTTTATTAGTAACTATATTTCCACTTATGGGATTCAGAATCGCTTCGATCCAAAGCACTCGAATACATTATTATCTGGCACAACAAATCAGGCAGAATTAAATTCTTCTGTTGTTACTTCTTTCTTAGCTCCATTCCCTCCGCAAAGGGAACAGGAAAGGATAAACGAAAAAACAGCAGAGCTCATGTCCCTCTGCGACCTACTGGAACAGCAATCTTTAACTAGTCACAATGCACATCAGCAACTAGTAGAAACCCTGCTGGCAACCCTGATCGACAGCCAGAATGTAGAAGAGCTTGACGAAAACTGGGCGCGAATTAGCCAGCATTTCGACACGCTGTTTACCACCGAAGCGAGTATCAATTCGCTTAAGCAAACCATCCTGCAACTGGCGGTAATGGGTAGACTGGTGCCGCAAGATCCGAACGATGAACCCGCATCCGAATTGCTCAAACGTATTGAGCAGGAAAAAGCGCAGCTAGTGAAAGAAGGCAAAATTAAAAAGCAAAAACCATTGCCGCCAATCAGTGACGAGGAGAAGCCTTTTGAATTACCTTCGGGTTGGGAGTGGATTCGGTTCGGTGAAATCTTGGCAGAGTTGAAGTACGGGACTTCTCAAAAGTGTGATTATTTAACTAATGGGTATCCTGTTCTGAGAATTCCCAACGTGGTTGGGGGAGAAGTTTCTCTAGAAGACATGAAGTTTGGAAAGTTATCAGAGCATGAAGTGAAGGAGTTGTCTTTAGAAAAAGATGATTTAATTTTCATTCGTTCCAATGGAAGTCTTAATATTGTTGGTCAATGTACTTTGCTAAGACAAGATTTAGTTAACCACGCTTATGCTGGTTATTTAATTCGAGCAAAAATGCACAATAACTTTGTGTGTGCTGAATATATCTCATTAATGACAAAGGCTGTTTTAATTCGCAACCAAATAGAGAAACCAGTCAGAACAACTACGGGTGTTAAAAATATTAATTCATCTGAGCTATCAAATTTAAAACTAACATTTCCGCCTTTATCAATGCAGATGGTAATAGTAGAAAAAGTTAATGCCCTTTTGAGTTTTTGCGAATCTCTCAAATCCCGCCTTAATTCTGCTCAGCAAACTCAGCTCCATCTGGCGGATGCCCTCACTGACGCAGTCTTAAACTAAAGAACAGACGATGCAGGTTCATCATGCTATCTAGCGGGTTAGAGATAACCCCCAGCCGCCAACCATAAGCAAACTAGCCAGCGAGCAACAGTCGGTGAAGGGCTTTTTAAACGCCCCCCACTAACGTGCGTAAATTGCGGGTTGATTCCAATACTGCATGGCGGGGTGCTTTAAAGAGAACGGGAATCTGAGATTTCCGTTTCTACGACCTAAGACACATCTGGGCAAGTTGGCTTATTCAGGCTGGGGTGCCATTGTCGGCATTACAGGAAATGGGCGGCTGGGAGAGTACAGAAATGGTGCAGCGTTATGCTCACCTGGCACCGAACCACTTAACGGAACATGCGAGACAAATTGACGCGATTTTTGGCAGTCGTGTCTCAAATCTGTCCCATGGGGAAAATTTGAAAGCGGGAGTAGAGTGATAACTCGTTGATTTGTATGGTACGCCCTACAGGATTCGAACCTGTGACCTACGGCTTAGAAGGCCGGTGCTCTATCCAACTGAGCTAAGGGCGCATAGTGATTGGGTCGGATTATACGTCCAGCGGCTCGCGCGTCAACGTTTTTGCCTCCCACCAGCAGCGGAGTGCTGCCAGATTAACCAAAACCCCTTAATGCCGCTTGCGCCACTCGCTTAACGACACCAGATTCCCGCCCTGTTCTGTTTCGCCTTCCAGCTCAATCCCTTGCTGAGTGAAGTGCGCATTGTACTGGTCGCGCAGCGCATGCAGTTCCTGGCTGTCTGGCTCCAGCTGGCGCAAGAACCCCAACGCCAGCAACAGCTGTTGCCTCGATATCAACGCTGAAAACCCCGCGCGGCTCAAAATGCCGTGCCAGCGCTGCCTATTTTCGTCGCTGCCATCGACAATCAACACCTGCCAAATCAGCAGCACCGCTGCGCCATTGTGCAGATGCGTGTCGTTATCGCCCGCAATGTAGTCGGTAAACTCTTTTGCCGCCTCTTTGCCCATCAGCGACAACATCGATTCGATATGCACCGGCGGCAGCTGCAACCGTTTATTGAGCGCCTGCACCGCATGGCGCGAGCTGGCCGTCAGCAGCTGAAAACCTACCACGAACACCACCGCCAGCGTGGCGAGAATTAACCAAATCATCACGTCATCCATCTCATTCACTGCCGGGCATCATAAGCGCTAATGCGGGCTGGCGCCACGGCGAAAAATCGGGAAAGCGGCGTTGATGGCGAATCTCTACCTGACAGCCGCACGCGCTTCTGACAGAATAGACGCCATCCCCGATCTAACCCTCTACAGATGGATTTCCTCTCTGATGGCAGCAAAAATTATTGACGGTAAAACGATTGCGCAGCAGGTGCGCCTTGAGGTTGCCGAAAAAGTACAGCAGCGTCTGGCGGCCGGTAAACGTGCACCCGGTTTGGCAGTTGTGCTGGTGGGTGAAAACCCGGCTTCGCAGATCTATGTCGCCAGCAAACGTCGTGCTTGTGATGAAGTGGGCTTCATCTCTCGCTCATACGATCTGCCCGCCACCACCAGCGAAGCCGAGCTGCTGGAGCTGATTGATACGCTCAACAACGACAACGATATCGACGGCATTCTGGTGCAGCTGCCGCTGCCAGCCGGCATCGATAACGTCAAAGTGCTGGAGCGCATCGTGCCGGACAAAGACGTGGATGGCTTCCATCCGTACAACGTCGGTCGTCTGTGCCAGCGCGCGCCGAAACTGCGTCCGTGTACGCCGCGCGGCATCGTCACCTTGCTGGAGCGCTACAATATCGATACTTACGGCCTGAACGCCGTGGTGGTTGGCGCATCGAATATTGTTGGCCGTCCGATGAGCATGGAGCTGCTGCTCGCCGGTTGCACCACCACCGTGACGCACCGTTTCACCAAAGATCTGCGTCATCACGTTGAGCACGCCGATCTGCTGGTGGTTGCAGTCGGCAAGCCGGGCTTTATTCCGGGCGACTGGATCAAGCCGGGCGCGGTAGTCATTGATGTGGGTATCAATCGTCTCGACAGCGGCAAAGTGGTGGGCGATGTGGAGTTCGAAGCAGCTGCTGAGCGCGCCTCGTACATCACGCCGGTTCCAGGCGGCGTCGGTCCAATGACGGTCGCTACATTAATCCAAAACACGCTGACGGCGTGTGAAGAATTTCACGACATTGAGGAGGCATAATGGCCAGTTTTTCTCTCGGTAAACATGCCCACGTTGATTTGTGCGACCTGCTGAAACTCGAAGGTTGGGTGCAAAGCGGTGCGCAGGCGAAAGCCGTGATCGCGGAAGGCGAAGTGCGCGTCGATGGCGCAGTTGAAACGCGTAAGCGCTGCAAGATTGTTGAAGGCCAGAAGGTTGAGTTTGCAGGTTTTAAAATTACGGTTGTTGCGTAATTAGGTGGCGGTCGCCATTAGTGGCGCCGTCACGTTAAGTGCAGTCATTGGCACGGTCGCCATGAATGGCGACCCTACTTTCCCCTTCTATTTGCTCCAGCTCGATATGATTCACCGCCGTATGCTGCGCAATCAGCGTGGCCAGTTTCGGTGAATGGCTGGTGATCCACAGTTGGCTGAACTGGCTGGCTTCAGCAATCAGTCGCGCCAATGCGGGCAACAAGTCTTCATGCAAACTGTTCTCCGGTTCATTCAGCGCCATAAACGCTGGCGGACGCGGGCTGAGCAGCGCCACCACCAAGCAAAGAAACCGCAGCGTGCCATCCGAGAACTCGGCGCTCTCCAGCGGACGCAAAATCCCACGCCGTGACATCAGCATCTGAAAACGTCCGTTCTGCACATCAACGTGAAATTCGGTGTCGGGGAAAGCTTCGGCCATCACTTCAATCAGTAATTCGGAATGACCGCGTTCAACGATAGTGGCCCAGGCCGTCGCCAGATTACTGCCATCATGGCTCAGCACCGGCGCGCGTACGCCAATCTGCGGCGCACGAATCGGTGAACCAGGCCACACAGCAAATTCATGATAGAAACGCCACTGACGTAGCCTTTCACGCACCTGTGAAAGCTCCGGATACAGATGCGGTTCCCCCAGTTGCCCAAACAGCGACTCTTCGGGATGCAGCACCGCCGGATAGGCTACGCGCTCGCCTTGCACGTTATGCAAAAAGGCGGTCTGATTTTGCCGCTGCATGATGCAGGAGGAAGGACGCCGCCGTTGGCCGCTCATCCATAAACGCTCCTCTTTCACCAGCGGATCGAGATTGAACATGCTGGTGACGAGCGGCTCAGGAAAACCGATATCGAGTTGATAATCCATATCGTCCATCACCACCGCCAATGCCAAACGTTTGGGATCGTGGCGACGATCGCCGCGCCGCAATCCGCCCGCCCACATCGCTTTCTGGATGCCGCCCTCTTCCGCCAACGCCAGCGCTAAGCGTCCGCTCGCCGCTTCGTGTAGCAGTCGCACCGCTTTATACAGGTTGGATTTGCCGCAGCCGTTTGGGCCGCTTACCACGTTGAGCTGTTGCAGCGGCAGTGTCAGGTCGCGCACCGAGCGGAAGCCGTGAATGTGAATCTGTTCAATCGCCATCAATAAAAAAGGGCGATTTCTCGCCCTCTCCGGTTATTTGCGTCGCCAGCTTGAACCTTGCGGTCCATCCTCAACGATAACGCCCAACTCATTGAGCTTATCGCGCGCCACATCCGCCTGCGCCCAATCTTTGGCTGCACGCGCATCGGAACGGGCTTTCACCCAATGCTCGATTTCCGCCACTTCATCGTCATTTACCTGCGCACCGCTTTGCAGGAACTGCTCGGGATCCTGCTGCAGAATGCCAAGCACGTTAGCGATCTGGCGCAGTTTCGCCGCCAGCGCATCAGCGGAGGTTTTGTCTTCGGTTTTCAGGCGATTGACTTCACGCGCCATATCGAACAACACCGAATAGGCTTCCGGCGTGTTGAAGTCGTCATCCATCGCAAGACGGAAACGCGCCTCAAACTCTTCGCCACCCGCCGCCGTGGCGTTGGCATCGGTATGACGCAGCGCGGTGTACAAACGCTCAAGCGCGGCACGCGCCTGGTTGAGGTTATCTTCGCCGTAGTTGAGCTGGCTGCGATAGTGGCCCGACATCAGGAAGTAACGCACGGTTTCAGCATCGTAGTGCTGTAACACATCGCGCACGGTGAAGAAGTTATCCAGCGATTTCGACATCTTCTCGCGATCAACCATCACCATGCCGGAGTGCATCCAGTAATTCACATACGGACCATTGTGCGCACAGGTGGATTGCGCCACTTCGTTTTCATGGTGCGGGAACATCAGATCCGAACCGCCGCCGTGAATGTCGAAATGGGTGCCGAGCTGCTTGCAGTTCATCGCCGAACATTCGATGTGCCAGCCTGGACGACCGTTGCCCCACGGCGAATTCCACGCTGGTTCGTCGGCTTTGGACATCTTCCACAGCACGAAGTCCATCGGATTGCGCTTCACATCTGCTACTTCGACGCGCGCACCAGCCTGCAGCTGCTCCAGATCCTGACGCGACAGCGCGCCGTAATCTTTGTCGCTCAGCACGTCGAACATCACGTCGCCGTTGTCCGCCACGTACGCATGATTGCGTTCAATCAGCGTGCCGACCAGTTCGATGATCTCATCGATATGGCGGGTCGCGCGCGGCTCCAGATCCGGCGGCAGAATGCCGAGCGCGGCGAAATCTTTGTGCATCTCGGCGATCATGCGGTTGGTCAGCGTTTCAATACTTTCACCGTTTTGATTGGCACGTTTGATGATTTTGTCATCGATATCGGTGATGTTACGCACATACTTCAGCTGATAGCCCATATAACGCAGATAACGCGCCACCACGTCGAATGCCACAAACGTACGCCCATGGCCGATATGACAGAGGTCGTAAACCGTGATACCACACACGTACATACCGATTTGACCGGCATGGATGGGTTTGAATTCCTCTTTCTGTCGACTCAGGGTGTTATAAATCTTTAGCATTGAACGGTTCCGTTTATTTACGTGTGCGGGATTCGAACGTGATAAATGTGCATTTGGTTTAATACGGTCACCATAAATGGCGACCCTACGTAACCTAACCAGCCGGTTATTGTGCCGTATTTTTCTGACTTGTGCATCGCTCGGTTGCCAACTGCCGTCCGGTTACTGACGCGTTATTGGAAATTGTGATATAAGAAGCGTCTACAAAAATGCCTCGCCGCCTTGCAGGCGCGGCAGCGACACTGACGACAACCTTGACAGGAAGAAAATAATGGTCACTTTCCAGACGAACCATGGCGATATCGTAATTAAAACTTTCGATGACAAAGCGCCGGCTACCGTGAAGAACTTCCTGGAATACTGCGCGGAAGGTTTTTACGATAACACTATCTTCCATCGCGTAATCAACGGTTTCATGATTCAGGGCGGCGGTTTTGAGCCTGGCATGAAGCAGAAAGATACCAAAGCAGACATCCGCAACGAAGCGAACAACGGCCTGAAAAACACCAAAGGCACCCTGGCGATGGCGCGTACTCAGGCTCCACACTCTGCCACTGCCCAGTTCTTCATCAACGTGGCAGACAACGACTTCCTGAACTTCCGTGACGAAAGCCTGCAAGGCTGGGGTTACTGCGTGTTCGCTGAAGTGGTTGAAGGCATGGACGTGGTTGAGAAAATCAAAGCGGTGAAAACCGGCCGCAGCGGCATGCATCAGGACGTTCCGGTTGAAGACGTTGTCATCCAGAAAGTGACTGTTAGCGAGTAATGTCGCGCACGCTGTTTATCGCAGATCTGCATCTGTGTAATGAAGAACCGGCAATTACTGCCGGTTTTCTGCATTTTTTGCAGGGTGAAGCGCGTTCCTGCGATGCACTTTACATCCTCGGCGATCTGTTTGAAGCCTGGATCGGCGACGACGATCCTAATCCGCTGCATCAGCAAATCGCTGCGGCGCTCAAGGCGCTGCCGGTACCGAAATTTTTCATCCACGGTAATCGCGACTTCCTGCTCGGCCAGCGTTTTGCGCGGGCTAGCGGCATGATGCTGCTGCCGGAAGAAAAGGTACTCGATCTCTACGGACATCGCGTGTTGATCATGCACGGCGATACCTTGTGCACCGACGATGAAGGCTATCAGCGTTTTCGCGCCAAAGTGCATCAGCGCTGGTTGCAGCGCCTGTTTCTCGCGTTACCGCTGCGTCTGCGCATGCGCATTGCCGCGCGTATGCGCAATGGCAGCAAGCAGGCGAATCAGCACAAGTCGGTCAGCATCATGGACGTTAATCAGTCCGCAGTGGAAGCCGCGATGACGCGCCAGCAGGTGCCGATTCTGATTCACGGCCACACGCATCGTCCCGCCATTCATCCCTTCACGCTGCACGGCGAAAACGCCCAGCGCGCGGTGCTCGGTGCCTGGCATGAGAACGGATCGATGATTCAGCTTGATGCCAGCGGCGTAAGCCTGATCGAATTCCCCTTCTGAAATCCGGGCGTAAATGCCCGTTTTCCGCCTACGCAACCGTTTTCCTTGCTGCCATCTCATGCTATTCTCTGTGCCCTTCTTCGCCTGCCCGCCCGGCCAGGTTCGTTTGCATATTCACAGGAGTTGACCGCATGTCATCCAACGCCGCCCCGGCCCGTATCGCCATTGTCATGGGTTCCAAAAGTGACTGGGCTACCATGCAGTTCGCCGAGGAAATTCTTAACAGCCTGGATGTTCCCTTCCACGTTGAAGTGGTCTCAGCTCACCGTACGCCTGACAAACTGTTCAGCTTCGCGGAAACCGCAGCCGATAATGGTTTTCAGGTGATCATCGCCGGTGCTGGCGGTGCCGCCCATTTGCCGGGCATGCTGGCCGCGAAAACGCTGGTGCCGGTGCTGGGCGTGCCAGTGCAAAGTGCGGCGCTGAGCGGTGTCGATAGCCTCTATTCCATCGTGCAGATGCCGCGCGGTATTCCGGTCGGAACGCTGGCGATTGGTAAAGCCGGTGCCGCTAACGCCGCCCTGCTGGCGGCACAGATTCTGGCGATCCACGACAGCGCGCTGTCAACGCGCATCGCCAACTGGCGTCAAACACAAACCGATGAAGTGCTGAACAACCCGGATCCGCGGGAGGACGCATGAAGCCGGTTTGCGTATTAGGAAATGGTCAGTTAGGCCGCATGCTGCGCCAGGCAGGTGAACCGCTGGGCATCGCGGTCTATCCGGTGGGTCTGGATGCAGAACCTTCTGCGCTGCCGATCGCTGAAAGCGTGATTACCGCCGAGATTGAGCGCTGGCCGGAAACCGCGTTAACCCGCGAACTGGCGAGCCATCCGGCATTTGTGAATCGCGATATTTTCCCGCGTCTCGCCGATCGCCTGACGCAAAAACAGCTGCTCGATCAGCTGAACCTCGCCACCGCGCCGTGGCAGCTGCTGGCCGATAAAGCCGAGTGGCCAAACGTGTTCAGCACCTTGGGCGAACTGGCGATTGTGAAGCGTCGTACCGGCGGCTATGACGGCCGCGGTCAGTGGCGTTTGCGCGCCAATGAAACCGACACGCTGCCAGATGAGTGCTACGGCGAATGCATCGTTGAGCAAGGCATTAATTTCAGCGGCGAAGTGTCGCTGGTCGGCGCGCGTGGACACGATGGCAGCACGGTGTTTTATCCGCTGACGCATAACCTGCATCAGGACGGCATTCTGCGCACCAGCGTGGCGTTCCCACAGGCCGATGCCGCACAGCAACAGCAGGCAGAAGCGATGCTCAGCGCCATCATGCATGAGCTGAAGTATGTTGGCGTGATGGCGATGGAGTGTTTCATTACGCCCGAAGGTTTGCTGATCAACGAACTGGCTCCACGCGTACACAACAGCGGTCACTGGACGCAGAATGGCGCGTCAATCAGCCAGTTCGAGCTGCATCTGCGTGCGGTTTTGGGTTTGGCGCTGCCAAAACCGGTGGTGTTTGCGCCGTCGGTGATGGTGAATCTGATTGGTACCGATGTGAACCTGGCGTGGTTGCAACAGCCGCTGGTGCATCTGCATTGGTACGACAAAGAGGTGCGCGAAGGCCGCAAGGTTGGGCATCTTAATCTGACCGATAGCGATCATGGGCGCCTTGCGTCAGCGCTGAATGCGCTGGTGCCGCTGCTGCCGGAAGCGTATGCGAGCGGAATTGCGTGGGCGGTTGAG
Organism: Pantoea sp. YR525; assembly: GCF_900116775.1. NCBI lineage: Bacteria > Pseudomonadati > Pseudomonadota > Gammaproteobacteria > Enterobacterales > Erwiniaceae > Pantoea > Pantoea sp. YR525. The sequence goes on along the minus strand of NZ_FPBU01000008.1, from coordinate 160,917 downwards.
AAGTTATAGTGCAGCTGTTTTTCCCTCACCCTAGCCCTCTCCCGAAGGGAGAGGGAACCGATCGAGCTAACATGTTGTCTCCCTCTCCCTGTGGGAGAGGGCCGGGGTGAGGGCATCAGGCCTCTCCTTTATGCCACCATCTTCATCGCCACATGGCTCCAGCGATTCAGATGCGTAATCTGGAAACCATGTGCACTGAACAATGCATTCAACGACGCTTCCGAATGAATCGTAATATGACCGGTGCGCGGCGCAATATACCAGTCAGTCATCCCCAAATGACTCACTTCGTCAGTGGTCGCTGTGCTGAAGAAAAAAAACCCGCCTTTTTTCAAAAAACCTGACACTTCTGCCAGCGTTTTATGCGGATCCGGCGTATGCTCAAACACCTCAAAACTGGTCATAAATTCATAAGAATTCAGTTCTGGATAATCGCCGGGCACAAACGGATCCCACGCCACCATATCAATGCCCACTTCCTGCATTAAGCGCGCCAGCGTGCCGGTGCCTCCACCGTAATCCAGCATTTTTTTGCCGTGATACTTTTTGAATAACGTCAAAATCAGATCGCGATTTCTCATCGGTCGATTGATCTCATAGTTAGGATCAAACTGCCCGTAATCCTCGTTATACATGTGCTGTGCATAATCCGCTGACGTCCAGTCATCGCACGCGTGGGTATAAACCAAACCACAGGTCTGACATTGATGATAATAAATCGCCACGCCGGTGAGCGGATAAGTGTAACGACTGGCATTTTCCGAATGACAGATGGTATTGAAATCGGTCACACCATACAGCGTGGCTTCGCCCTGGCAGACTTTACAGCAGCCGATTTCAACAACGGATTTGACGATAAGTGGAGATGACATGTTTAGCCTTAAATAAGTCTGGTCTGCTTTGATGAGTCGACTCACACAGACCAGAACTTAAATTTAAGACAAGTCGTTTTGCTTATCCGGCACTGAAGCTTCTGAACAGCGCCTTCTGTTTTAACAGTCGAATACCCAACCAGGCACCGCACAGCGAGAGCAGCAGCGCGCCGCCGATCGGCAAGGCGATCCACAGCGTCCAGTCTGGCTGCCACGGGAAATCGAAGATCTTGCGCTGCAAGCCCCACAGCGCCGCTTCCGCACCTAGCGCTGCCGCAATCCCCGACACCACGCCAAGCAGCGCAAACTCGCACCATAACGTGCCGCGCAGCAGGCGCTTGCTAGCACCGAGCGTGCGATAGACCACCAACTCCTGCCGACGCTGGCGCATGCCAACCTGAATCTGCGCCAGCAGCAGCAGCACGCCGCATACCGTCACCAGCACCACCATCACTTCCAGCGCCTGACTCACCTGCGTCAGCACCTGGCCGATCTGGCGCATCATGCTGCCGATATCCAATAGGCTCAGCGTCGGGAATGCGCGATTAAGCTGCGCCAGCAGCGCCGGATTGCTCTCCATGCGGAAGCTGGTCAGCCAGGTTTGTGGCTGTTGATCGAGCGCACCCGGCGGGAAGATAAAGAAGAAGTTCGGCCGCAGACTTTCCCAATCCACCTTACGCAAGCTGGTAATTTTGGCGCTGAACTGCTGCGTGTCGCCGCTGAAGGTTAAGGTATCGCCGAGCTTCACGCCCAGACGATCCGCTAACTCCACTTCCATCGATACTTCACCGGCCTGCGGCGGCCAGTTACCGGAAATCAGCGGATTGTGATCCGGACGCTCCGCTTGCCAAGTCAGATTGAGTTCGCGATTTAGCGCGTTATCCAGCTTGGGATCGGCCTCTTTGCCATTTAGCTCAGTCAGACGCGCACGCACAATCGGATAGAAGGTTTCCGGCTTGAGCTGATGTCCGCTCAGGAAGTCGCGCACCTGTGGCACCTGCTCTTTGGTGATGTTCAGCAGGAAATAGTTCGGGCTATCTGGCGGCAGTTGTTGTTGCCAGCGATCCAGCAGATCGCCGCGCATCACCAGCAGCAGCGCCAGCAGCATAAATGACAGTGAAAACGCCGCCAGTTGGCTGAGCGTCATCGCCGGTTGGCGCAGCAGACGATTGATCGCCAAGCGCAGCGCCAGATTACGCACCACCAGCCGACGCAGCAGCAGCAAGGTGCCCCAGCCGAGCAACGCCAGCAGCAGCGCCAGCATCACCACGCCCGCCAGCAACGCCCACAACATTTTGCTGCCGCCCATCAGCAGCGCCAGCAAGCCAATCACCACCAGCGCCATCGCAGGTAGATAGATGCGCAGCGGCCAGACGTTCGCCACCGCATCCCGGCGCAGTACGCGTAGCGGTTGCGTTGCCATCAGCAAGCGATACGGACGCAAACCCACCAGCAGCGAAATAACAAACATCGCGCCAATCGCCCACAGCCACGGCCAGAAACTCGCCGCAGGCAGCGCGCCCGGCAGCACCGGTTTCAGCATCAGCAGCAGAATCACTTCAATGCCCTGCCCCAACGCGCTTCCAACAATCGCCGCCAGCAGCAGCACCGCCAGCCACTGGCCGATAATCAGCCGCTGCAGCGCTTTACGGGTTGCGCCCAACGTTTTCAGCACCGCCACCAAATCGTAGCGACTGCGGCAGTAATGACTCATCGCCACCGCTACCGCAGCAATCGCCAGCATCAGCGTCAGCAAAGCCGATAGCAGTAAAAATTGCTGCGCGCGCTGCATTGAGCGGCCCAGCGCATCTTCCGAGTTATCAACGCTGATCCAGCGCTGATCGGCTTTCAGCTGTGGTTCGATCCAGCTGTCATAGCGCGCCAGCGGTGCCGGTTCGCCGGAGAATTTGTAGCGCCAGCTCAGGCGACTGCCCGGCTGCACCGCGCCAGTTTTCTCCACGTCAGCCAGATTCATCAGCAGACGCGGCGCGGTCTGGAACGGATTGAAGCCGCCATCCGGCTCCTGAATCACTTCACCAGCAATGCGCAGCGTGGTGTCGCCGACATCCACGCTATCACCCACTTTCAGATTCAGCAGCGCCAGCAAACGCGGCGCAGCCAACACCGTGCCCGCTTGTGGACGCAAGCCTGGCGGATCGGTTTGCAGCGTGCCAAACATTGGATAGGCATCATCCACCGCTTTAACGTCCGCCAGCTGCGGCGTCTCTTGTGCGAACGTCATGGTCATAAAGTGCAGCTGGCTGCTAACCGACAACCCTTCTTCACGCGCTTTATTCAGCCACGCGTCCGGCGCGGGCGAGGTGGTGCGCAGTGTGCGATCCCCCGCCATAAAGTCGCGGCTCTGCTGGCTTAAGCCTTTCTCCATACGATCGCTGATCGATCCCAACGCCAGCACGCAGGCCACCGCAAGGGTGAGCGCCAACCAGACAATCAGCAGCGAGGGCGAACGCCACTCGCGCCAGAACCAGCGCCAAATCATGACTCCTCCCACAACTTGCCGTCGCGCAGCCGTAAGCGGCGGTCACAGCGCGCCGCCAGTTGTTCATCGTGCGTCACCAGAATTAGCGTGGTGGCAAAATCGCGGTTGAGGGAGAACAGCAGATCGGCGATGCGATCGCCGGTTTTACGGTCGAGGTTACCGGTGGGTTCATCGGCAAACAGTAAACCGGGACGGCCGCTAAAGGCACGCGCCAGCGCCACACGCTGCTGCTCGCCGCCAGAGAGTTGGGCTGGCAGATGGTGCAGACGATCTTTCAAGCCCAATAAAGTTAACAACTCCACCGATTGCGCACGACTTTCGCGATCGCTGTCGCCACGCAACAGCGCCGGGAGTTGCACGTTTTCCAGCGCGTTCAGCGTCGGCACCAGCATAAAGGATTGAAACACAAAGCCCACTTCGCGTGCGCGCAGTGCCGCACGCTGCTCTTCATTCATGCTGTGCAGCGGCTGGCCAAGCAGATGCACTTCGCCGCTGCTGCCGTCATCCAGTCCGGCCAGAATGCCCAGCAGCGTGGATTTGCCAGAGCCGGACTCGCCAATCAGGGCGATGGTCTCAGCTGGTTTGACAACCAGCTCAACTCCGGTAAGGATGGTCAGCTGATGCTCTCCCTGACCGACGGACTTAGTAAGATGATGAACTGCAACAATGTTTTCCGCTGGCATTATCCCTTCCTGTTGTTATTGCTTCTGCTGGTGTCCCGCATCGCCGCCGCCGATACCTTGCTGGTATTGGGCGACAGCCTGAGCGCCGGGTATCGCATGTCGGCCACGGCGGCCTGGCCGAGCCTGCTGAATAAAGAGTGGCAACAGCAGCCCAAAGTGGTGAACGCCAGCATCAGCGGAGATACCGCCGGACAAGGGCTGGCGCGTTTACCGGGCCTATTAAAACAGCATCAACCCCGCTGGGTGTTAATCGAATTGGGCGGTAACGATGGCCTGCGCGGTTTCCCACCGCAGAATATCGCCGCCGATCTGACCAAAGTGATCGACGAAGTGAAGGCCGCTAAAGCGCAGCCGCTGCTGATGCAGATTCGTCTACCGGCCAATTATGGACGTCGTTATACGGAGGCGTTTAGCGCGATCTATCCGCGCCTGGCACAGCAGTACGACATTCCTCTGGTGCCCTTCTTTATGGAGCAGGTCTACCTGAAGCCGGAGTGGATGCAGCAGGATGGAATTCACCCCAATCCGGATGCTCAGCCGTTTATCGCCAATTTGATGGCGACCGAACTGGCTCCGTTAGTAAAGCATGATTAATGCAGACGTGTGATTTTTAACGGGTAAAAAAATGCAAAGAACAATTCTCATCACCGGCTGCTCGAGCGGCATTGGTTTGGTCGCCGCAAATGACCTTTTATCGCGCGGCTATCGCGTGATTGCCGCCTGTCGCCGCGCCGACGATGTGGCACGTATGGAAGCGCTGGGATTTATTGGCGTGCAGCTGGATCTGGATGATGCCGCCAGCGTCGATGCCGCCGCCGATCGCGTGCTGGAACTCACCGATCATCGCCTGCACGCGCTGTTTAACAACGGTGGTTTTGGTCAATATGGGCCGCTCAGCAGCGTTTCGCGTCAGCAGTTAGAGAAGCAGTTTTCCACCAACCTGTTTGGCACTCATCAACTGACCATGCGCCTGCTGCCCGCGCTGCAAGCCAGCGGCAACGGGCGCATCGTCAATACCAGCTCGGTGCTGGGACTGATCTCCACGCCGGGTCGTGGTGCTTATGCCGCCAGCAAATGGGCGCTGGAAGCCTGGAGCGATGCGCTGCGTCTCGAAGTGCGCGACTCAGGCGTGCGCGTCAGCCTGATTGAGCCAGGCCCGATTAGCACCCGTTTCACCGATAACGTGCATCAGGGCCAGCAGGATAAACCGGTACGCAATCCGGGCATCGCCGCGCGTTTTACCCTGCCGCCAGAAGCGATTCTGCCGAAGCTGCGCCACGCGCTAGAGAGCAAACATCCACGCCTGCGCTATCCGGTGACGCTGGTCGCCTGGGCGATGAGTCTGCTGAAACGTCTGCTGCCAGGTTGGATACTGGATCGCATTTTGCGCAGCAACTAAGCTGCAACACAGAATCAAACTTGAACCGGGGCAGCTTGCCCCCATATCCTCAACACACTTTCTGACAAGAGACGTATTCATGTCACACGCTTTGATTATCGACATCAACGAATCCAACCTGCAGCAGACCTTAGAACAGTCGATGCAGCTGCCGGTGCTGTTTTATTTCTGGTCCGAACGCAGTCAGCACTGTCTGGAACTGACGCCGGTGCTGGATCGCCTGGCGCAGGAGTATGCGGGTCAGTTTATTTTGGCGAAGCTGGATTGCGATAAAGAGCAGATGGTGGCATCGCAGTTTGGCCTGCGCTCCATTCCAACCGTTTACCTGTTCCAGAACGGTCAGCCGGTGGACGGCTTCCAGGGACCGCAGCCGGAAGAGGCGATTCGCGCCCTGCTGCAAAAAGTGTTGCCGCGTGAAGAAGAGGTTAAAGCGCAGCAGGCGATGCAATTGATGCACGAAGGCAAACCGCTGGAAGCGCTGCCGCTGCTGAAAGACGCCTGGCAGCTGAGCAACAAAAACAGCGAAATTGGTTTCCTGCTGGCGGAAGTGCTGATCACCCTGAACCGCAGCGACGAAGCAGAAACCGTGCTGGATGCGGTGCCGTTGCAGGATCAGGACACACGTTATCAGAGCCTGGTTTCGCAAATCGACCTGTTAAAGCAGGCCGCCGATACGCCAGAAATTCAGCTGTTGCAGGAGCAGTTAGCCAGCGATCCAACCAATGCCGAGCTGGCTGCTAAACTGTCGTTACAGTTGCATCAGGTTGGCCGCAATGAGGAAGCGCTGGAGTTGTTGTTCAGCTTCCTGAAAAGCGATCTCAGCGTCGGTGACGGCCAGGTGCGTAAAATGTTCCAGGAGATTTTGGCCGCACTCGGCACCGGCGACACCCTCGCCACGCGCTATCGCCGCCAGCTTTACTCGCTGCTGTACTGATCGGTACCGCGCGTTAAACGGGCCGAACGACTCGGCCCGACAATCTGACAGCCAGGAGGTTATATGTTAACGGTAATTCCCGTCATCATTGTGCTCGCACTCGTTACCGTGTGGGCCGGTGTAAAAATTGTTCCACAAGGCTATCAGTGGACGGTAGAGCGCTTTGGCCGTTATACCAAAACGCTGGAGCCTGGCCTCAATCTGCTTGTGCCGTTTATGGATCGTATTGGTCGTAAAATCAATATGATGGAACAGGTGCTCGATATCCCTTCTCAGGAAATCATCTCCAAAGACAACGCCAACGTCACCATTGATGCGGTGTGCTTTATCCAGGTTGTCGATCCGGCGCGTGCCGCCTATGAAGTCAGCAACCTTGAACTCTCGATCCTCAATCTGACCATGACCAATATCCGCACCGTGCTCGGCAGCATGGAATTGGATGAGATGCTGTCGCAGCGCGACAACATCAACACGCGTCTGTTGCATATCGTCGATGAAGCCACCAATCCGTGGGGCGTGAAAATCACCCGTATCGAAATCCGCGATGTGCGCCCGCCGCAGGAATTGATCGCCGCGATGAACGCGCAGATGAAGGCGGAACGTACCAAACGCGCCGACATTCTTGCCGCAGAAGGCGTACGTCAGGCGGCGATTCTGCGTGCCGAAGGTGACAAGCAGTCGCAGATCCTCAAAGCCGAAGGTGAACGCACCTCTGCCTTCCTGCAAGCCGAAGCGCGCGAGCGTCAGGCGGAAGCAGAAGCCACGGCGACGCGCATGGTTTCTGAGGCGATAGCCGCCGGCGATATTCAGGCGGTGAACTACTTCGTGGCGCAGAAATACACCGACGCGCTGCAAAAAATTGGCGAAGCCAACAACAGCAAAGTGGTGATGATGCCGCTGGACGCCAGCAGCCTGCTCGGTTCAATTGCCGGTATCAGTGAGTTGCTGAAGGAGAGCCGGACGGAGCGCCGACCATGATCCTGATGGAGCTGATTGCGCATCCACATTGGTTCTGGCTGACGTTGGGCGGCCTGCTGCTGGCCGCCGAAATGCTCGGCACCAGCGGTTATCTGCTGTGGAGTGGCTTAGCCGCCGTCGCGGTGGCGCTGATTGAATGGTTGTTTCCCATTTCATGGACCAGCCAGGGCATTGTGTTTGCGGTGATGACGCTGCTCAGCGCGTTTTTCTGGCATCGTTGGATGCGCTATCGCGAATCGTCGCAGGTCGCCAACACGCTTAACCAACGCGGCAACCAGTTAATGGGCATGCAGCTGACGCTGGATAACGCGCTGAAAAATGGCCTTGGTCACGTGCGCATCGGCGACAGCAGCTGGCGCGTGCAGGCGGATAGCGATCTGCCAGCGGGCACGCCAGTGATTGTCACCGGCGTGGTCGGCATTACGCTGATGATTCAGCCGCGCTTTCCATCGGCCTGATGGCAGCAACCGGCCAGATGATTGATGATCGGGCACTCGGCACTGTCATCGCCGGGACAAGCTTCCGCCAGCTCCAGCAAGCGCGCGCGCATCGCATGTAACTCTTCAATGTGCGCAGCAATCTCGTCGGCTTTCTGCAAGGTGCGCGCTTTCACATCGGCGCTGTGGCGCGCGGGATCGTTGAACAACGTCACCAGTTCACGGCACTCTTCCAGCGTAAATCCCACCTGACGCGCCTGACGCAGCAGATTCAGCTCATCAATATGATGCGCCGCATAATGACGATAACCATTGTCGCTGCGCGACGGCGGCGTCACTACGCCCTTCTCTTCGTAGAAGCGAATCGCTTTGCTGGTGAGTCCGGTTTTTTTTGCCACATCGCTGATATTCATTTTTCCCCCTTGACCTTCCATTCAGGGGAAGGTTTAGGCTTTAGTTCTAATGCAAATTTTGCATGCAGTCAAAATCATTACCTGAGGAGTTAACCATGTCACATACCCAACTGCTGGCGCTGGACGGCTTATCCTGTGGCCACTGCGTTAAACGCGTCAAAGAAGCGCTGGAGCATCGCAGCGATGTAGAACAGGCGGACGTCACGCAGCAAGAAGCGCGCGTCACCGGTGCGGCGAGCGCCAGCGATCTGATCGCTACGGTTGAACAAGCCGGTTATCACGCAGTACTAAAAGACGGCGCAACCAGCCCAAAGCCTGATCCGTTGACAGCTACAGAGCCGCCGCCGGAGGCGCTGACAACGGAGTCGCAACCGACACCATCCACTGAAGCGGTGCATCACTTACTGATTGGAGGCATGAGCTGCGCCAGCTGCGTGAGTCGCGTGGAACAGGCGCTGCAAAAGGTGTCGGGCGTCAGTCAGGCACGCGTCAATCTCGGTGAACGCAGCGCGCTGATCATCGGCGATGCAAGCGCCGAAGCGCTGGTGAGCGCTGTCGATCAGGCCGGTTATTCCGCTGAAGTGATCGATGACGAACAAACCCGGCGCGAGCGCCAGCAGGTCAGTGCGCAGCAAGCCATGCGCCGCTTTAGCTGGCAATCAGCGCTGGCATTGCTGCTCGGCGTGCCGATGATGATTTGGGGCATGCTCGGCGACAACATGATGCTGAGCGCAGATAACCAAACGCTGTGGCGCACGCTCGGCGTCATCACCTTACTGGTGATGGTGATTGCCGGTGGGCACTTCTACCGCAGCGCGTGGCGCAGTTTGCGTCACGGTACCGCCACCATGGACACATTGGTGGCGCTGGGAACTGGCGCGGCGTGGCTCTACTCGATGAGCGTCGCCCTGTGGCCCGAATTCTTCCCGCATCAGGCGCGTCATCTCTATTTCGAAGCCAGCGTGATGATCGTTGGTCTGATCAATCTCGGCCACGCGCTTGAGCAGCGCGCACGCCAGCGCGCCTCGAAGGCGCTGGAACGATTACTGGATTTAACCCCGGCGCAGGCGCGGGTCATTAGCGATCAAGGTGAAACGCTGCTGCCACTCAGCGAAGTTGAGTCCGGCATGACGCTAAAACTGGTGACCGGCGATCGCGTCCCGGTGGACGGTGACGTCGCCAGCGGCGAAGCCTGGCTGGATGAAGCGATGCTGACTGGTGAAGCGGTGCCGCAGGTCAAACAGCCGGGCGATAAAATCTTTGCTGGTACGCTGGTGCAAGACGGCACGCTGCACTTTGTGGCGCGCGCCACCGGCAGCCACACCACGCTGGCGCGCATTATCAATCTGGTGCGCCAGGCGCAAAGCAGCAAACCGGATATTGGCCGGCTGGCCGACCGTATCTCCGCGGTGTTTGTACCGGTGGTGGTGGCGATCGCGCTGCTAAGTGGTTTGATTTGGTATCTGGCGGGTCCGCAGCCGCAGCTGGCTTACACATTGGTGATTGTGACGACAGTGCTGATCATCGCCTGCCCTTGCGCTTTGGGTTTAGCCACGCCGATGTCAGTGATTGCAGGCGTCGGACGTGCCGCTGAGCTGGGCGTGCTGGTGCGTGACGCCGATGCGCTTCAGCGGGCCAGCGAAGTCGATACCATTGTGTTTGATAAAACCGGCACCCTGACACGCGGCACACCGCAGGTCAGTGATGTCGTGCTGTATGGTGATTGGAATCGCGAACAGGTGCTCAGCGCGGCGGCGCAGATGGAGCAAGGCTCCAGCCATCCGCTGGCTAAAGCCATTCTCGATGCTGCGCCAGCGGTGAACGCCGAAGCGGTTAAGCAATTTCGTACAATACGCGGCAAAGGTATCAGCGCTACAGTGGCCGACAGAACGCTGCTGCTGGGAAATCAGGCGCTGCTGGATGAGCAGCAGATTAATTATCGCGCCGCGCAGGCCGACATCGAACGCTTCGCCGCACAAGGCGCAACGCCGGTGCTGCTGGCCGATAATCAGCAGCTAATGGGATTGATCGCACTGCGAGACAGCTTGCGTCCCGAGAGCAAAGCAGCGCTGCAGCGTCTGCATCAGCAAGGTTATCGCCTGATTATGCTGACCGGCGATCACCAGAAAACCGCGCAGGCGATTGCCGCCGAAGCGGGTATGGATGAAGTGATCGCTGGCGTATTGCCGGATGGCAAAGCGCAGGCCATTACGCAGCTTCAGCAGCAAGGCCGCAAAGTGGTGATGGTCGGCGATGGCATCAATGATGCGCCCGCGCTGGCGCAAGCCGATGTCGGCATTGCGATGGGCGGCGGCAGCGATGTGGCAGTAGAAACCGCCGCCATGACGTTGATGCGAAACGATCTGCACTGCGTCGCCGATGCGCTGTCGATCTCCAGCGCCACACTGCGCAATATGCGGCAAAACCTGTTGGGTGCCTTTATTTACAACAGCCTGGGAATTCCAATTGCGGCGGGCGTGCTCTATCCGTTTACCGGCATGCTGCTGAGCCCGATTGTCGCGGGCGCGGCGATGGCGCTGTCATCAATTACCGTGGTGAGCAACGCCAACCGATTGTTGCGCTTCAAACCCGCGCAACGGCAATAGCCATTACAGCCCTGTTTTTCATCGGATGAAATCGCTAGCATGGTTTTTTGCCTTAAAAAGGACAGGGAATGAGACACGGTCTGTGGCACAGCATCCAACAACGGATCGCGACCCTTTTCCCGGCTAGCTACAGCTGGCCGGCGATGGATATCCAGCTGGGCGATCGTCGTTTGCATCTGGCGGGCAGCATTCATATGGGCACACGCGACATGCAGCCGTTACCTGCCGGGCTGTTGCGTCAGCTGCATAAAGCCGACGCGCTGATTGTCGAAGCCGATATCACTCAAGGCGGATCGCCGTTCAGCAATGATGATGAACATCCGCCGCTGGCCATGCGGCTCGACGACGAGGTGCTACAGCGTCTGCAGGCCTTATGCGATGAACTTTCGCTGTCATTGAGCCTGTTCGATACGCTGCCGTTCTGGCAGATCGCGCTGATGTTGCAGGCGCAACAGGCGCAGCGGCTGGGATTGCGCCCGCAGTTTGGTATCGATTATCAGCTGTTGCAGGCGGCCAAAGCGGCCAACAAACGCATTATCGAGCTGGAAGGTCCGGAAACGCAGATCGCCCTGCTGAAATCGCTGCCGCAGGATGGCTTGCCGCTGTTGCTGGATACGCTGGAACACTGGCATACCAACGCGCGTCTGCTGCAAACCATGATCAGCTGGTGGCTGGATGCGCCGCCGACCCAGCAACCGGTCGCGCTGCCAACCACTTTCAGCAGCGAGCTGAACGACACACTGATGCGCAATCGTAATCAGCACTGGCGCGAGTTGCTGCTGGCGTTACCGAAAGGGCGTTATGTGGTGGCGGTGGGCGCGCTACATCTGTATGGCGATGATAATCTGCCGGATTTGCTGAAGGGTTAACTTATTGGTCGCCATAAATGGCGCCTCTACAAAAACGCACCAAACATCCGTAGGGTCGCCATTAATGGCGACCTACATTCCAGATGTGCTCAAAATACAAAAAAAGAAGGCCAATAATTATATTGGCCCGTCAAAGAGGAATTTGTTTATGATTTTGGTTATCACCAACAATCTCTTGCTGGCGCGGGCCAATTCTCGCGCAAAGTTCAGAATTTCGCCACTGTTTTTCCATCAAAACTGAAATAAGAATTTTCCTAACAAGGACCGATCATGACGCCTGCGGTAAAACTTCTGGAAAAACAAAAAGTCACCTTTACCCTGCATCCGTACGACCACGATAGCCATGAAACCAATTTTGGTGATGAAGCGGTGCGTAAGCTGAATCTGGATGCACGTCAGGTGTTCAAAACCTTGCTGGTGTCGCTCAACGGCGATGCCAAAGCGCTGGCGGTTGCGGTGACGCCAGTCTCAACTCAGCTGGATCTAAAAAAGGTCGCCAAAGCGCTGGGCGCGAAGAAAGCGGATATGGCCGATCCGCAGCTGGCACAGCGCGTGACCGGTTATCTGGTGGGCGGCATCAGCCCGTTAGGACAGAAAAAACGTCTGCCAACGGTGATCGATCAGCAAGCGGCGGAGTTTGCCACCATCTTTATCTCCGGCGGCAAACGCGGCTTGGATCTGGAGTTGGCGGCACAAGATTTGTCTCGCCTGCTGGACGCGCCGCTGGCCGACATCGCGCGGCGCGATTAATCGGGCTGCTGGGCGCAGAGTTGATCGATCATCCAGCGCCCGGCCGGTCCCGGCGGATTACGTCGTGACCACACCACATCAACCGCAATATGCTGCGGCCAGCCAGGCACCGGCAACTCCTTCAACACCTGATGCCCAAACTGCTCCACCAGCCAGCGCGGCAATATACTCCAGCCAAAACCCTGCTCTGCCATCTCCAACAGCAACAAATAAGATGGCGCCGACCACACGCGTCCGGCGGGCAAAGGGTCGCGATTTTGCACCCAGGTATTGAGCCGCAGCTGACGTAATTGGCTTAGCTGCTCGTCACTCACCTGCTCCAGCTGCGATAAAACATGATCCTGATGCAGATAGATCGCCATCTGCGCGCCAACCTGTAAACGCGCCATCGCCAAATCGGTCGGCAGCTTCGGCTGCGCCCGCACCACGCCAAGATGCACGCGTCCAGCCTGTAACAGATCGAGTACATCTTCATCCTCGGCGATCATGCATTCGAAGGCGATCTCGGGATAAAGCTCAGCAAAACGGGTGAGCAAAGTGACGTGATGATCGGCTTGCCAAAAGTCGGAAATTGCCAGACTCAGACGCGGCTCGACGCCATCGGTAAGGCATTCTGCCAGTTCGTCCAGCCGCTGACTGGCGGCCAGAATTTGCTGCACCTGCGCAAAGGCGCGCTGACCATATTCGGTTAATACCGGATTACGTCCGCTGCGATCAAACAGCGTGAAACCGAGATCATCTTCCAGATTCGCGATCGCGTTACTGATGGTGGACTGGCTTTTAGCCAATGCACGCGCCGCCGCCGAAAAGGATCCGCTGGCCACGGTTTGTACAAACGCTTCAAGGGATTCCGGGGAATACTTCATGGTGAACCATCGCTTTTATCGATAGGTGATCATTTTATCTTAGCATCACACAGTGCGAAAATGCGGGTTATCACTAATAAGGAGGTTTATATGCGTACCCGTTCGCTGAAAGAACGTTTTTGTCATGCCGCAGGCTTTGAAGGGTTGGCACTTATCACTGTTGCGCCGCTGGCTGCCTGGATCATGGAGAAACCGCTGTTTCAGATGGGCGCGCTGGCGATCATGCTGTCGACCGTCGCCATGCTGTGGAACATGATCTATAACAGCGGTTTTGATCGCATCTGGCCGCCGCAGGTCAAACGCGGATTCGGTTTACGCGCGATGCATGCGCTGGGTTTTGAAGGCGGGTTTATCCTGATTGGCTTGCCGATTGCCGCCTGGATGCTGAATATTTCGCTGCTGGAAGCCTTTGTGCTGGAAGTGGCGTTCTTCCTGTTCTTCCTGCCCTACACCATGGTTTACAACTGGATGTGGGATAAGTTGCGCCACCGTTGGGTGACGCAGAAATCCTGTCAGGCTTGAGGTGCATCTGGAAAAAGGTCGCCATGAATGGCGACCTTACGTGCGCAGAGTTCAATGCTGTGCGGCGCGCGGCCAGATCCACGCCAGAATCATCTGCGGATAGCTTGGCTTGCGCTGCTTCTCCTGTGCTTTATTGCGCTCTTCAATTTGCGCTGCAGTCAGATGCACAATGCCGCTCGGTTGATAATCAATTACCTTCAACGGCGAATGCTGGCTAACGTAGTCACGCAACACATCCGCATCGCGCTGCCCGCTGTTGCTGAAACCGGCATGCGTTTCAATATTCGGATAGCCGTCCCCGCCGCTGGCGTTAAAACTGTTGGTCGCCATGCGGTAGGTTTTATCCTTTTGCAGCGGTTCGCCGTTAATCTTCACGTCGCTGACGCCTTTGCCATCCGCCACCAGACTGATGTTGCTGAACTGCGCGAAGCCGCCGGAATCCACTTTGATATTGGCCACCGTCGCTAGATAACTCAGCAGCTCATTGCCGCTCAGCGTAACGGAGACCACCTGATTGCCGAACGGCTGCACCTGCAGCAAATCGCGCCAGCTGAGATTGCCCTGCGCCAGCGAAGTGCGAATGCCGCCGCCGCTCATCACCGCAAAGTCCGCTTTGGTCGCCGCCATCTGCGCGCGCAAAATCAGCTGCCCAAGATTGGTCTGCTCAAAGCGAACTTTGTCGCGCTCGCCGACAAACACGCCGTCGCTGCTGCCGACTTTGACATCCAGCTTCTTGCCGGCACGCAGCTGGAAAGGCGTTAACAGCTTCATCATCGCGCTGTTCGGCGGGATCTGTTCCTGCCAGGTGAGCCAGGATTCACTGCCATCCAGATTCTTCACTTTGTGCTTGAGGTTGACCGGGATCAGCTGGTAATTCTCGAGCGTCAGCTCGCCATTGCGGAAGGTGAAGTCGCCGCGTCCAACAAATTTGCCCCACTCTTTCGCCTGCATGATCCACACGCCGTTTTGACGATCCGGCTGGCAAGGCTGGCCCGGCTGATAATCTTTTACGCTAACGTTCTCTTTCTCCATGCACACCGCATCCTGCGAATGACCGCCAATGATCACGTTGATGGTGCCTGGCGGCAGGCTGCGCGCCAGCTCCACGTCACCCGGCGCATTGCTGCCGTGCTGGCCGTCGTCGTAATGGCCCATGTGCGTCAGCGCGATGATTACGTCAGGCTTTTCGCTGGCGCGTAATTCCGCCACCGCTTTTTCGGTCTCTTTCACCGGATCGCGAATATCAATGGTCGCAATGTTTTCTGGATTGGAAATACGCAGCGTGTCGGTGGTGGTCAGGCCGATCACCGCAATCTTCAGCCCCATGCGGTTAAAGGTCGCCCACGGCTTGAATAAGCGCGTGTCGGTGCCTTTTTGATAGATGTTGGCCGAAAGGAAAGGAAACTTGGCCCACTTCTGCTGCTTTTGCAGCACGCTAAGCGGTTTATCGAATTCGTGATTACCCAACGCCATCGCGTCATAGCCCACCAGGTTCATGCCGCGAATGTCGGGTTCAGCATCCAGCATGTCTGACTCGGGCACGCCGGTGTTCACATCGCCCGCCGACAGGATCAGCGCGCCGCCGCCTTTGGCCTGCACATCATAGCGCTGTTGATCCATCAGGGTTTTCTGCGCGGCGAGGCCATATTCGCCCTGCGCGTTGGTCCAGTAGCGACCATGATGATCGTTGGTATGCAGAATACTAAAACGATAACTGCGATCCGTTTGCCACGCCTGCGCCAGCATCGGCAGCAGTAACACTGTCAGCGCCAGCCAGCGCCCCTTTCGCGGTGATAAAAACAAAGCCGATCTCCTTATTCTGCGTTTTTCCACTGAGCGGTGGACTTAATGTGCGTTATCGCCCTTCTGTTTCGCACAGATGGCTGGCTAACTCAAGATGAAACTGGCAAAGCATCAATCAAACAAGCTGCAAAACCGCCTGGCGCTTAATTGGATAACCCAATTCTACGTTTGGCGGCGACTTTATCGACTTAGGACCGCTTTAACCGCAACAACACCTGCTGCGAAGCCAGTTTCCCGTCGCAACTATTTTTCCGCGCCACCCTTCATTCTGCGTATTTCCAGCCGATATAGTGAGATAACTGACGAAAATGGAGCTTCAGCTGCGTTTTAGTCTCATTTTTTCAATTTAGTGCGTTTTTACCGCTCAAATGTTTAAACGCGGTCAGTGATTGTGCATTACACTAGGTTGTTACAAGCGGATACATTTGCACACAAGGAGACAGGCATGCATCACACCACACCGTTGATCACTACCATTGTCGGGGGGCTGGTCCTCGCATTTCTCCTTGGTATGCTGGCAAACCGCCTGCGCATCTCACCGCTGGTCGGTTACCTATTAGCTGGCGTATTGGCCGGCCCTTTCACACCAGGCTTTGTTGCGGATACCAACCTTGCTCCAGAACTGGCTGAACTCGGCGTCATTCTGCTGATGTTCGGCGTCGGTTTGCACTTCTCGCTGAAGGATTTGATGTCGGTAAAGTCCATCGCCATTCCTGGCGCCATCGCGCAAATCGCCGTGGCAACGCTGCTGGGAATGGGGCTTTCCTGGACAATGGGCTGGTCGTGGATGACCGGTCTGGTATTTGGTCTGTGTCTTTCCACTGCCAGTACCGTGGTGCTGCTGCGCGCGCTGGAAGAGCGTCAGCTGATTGATAGCCAGCGCGGGCAAATCGCCATTGGCTGGTTGATTGTGGAAGATTTGGTGATGGTGCTGACGCTGGTGCTGCTGCCAGCGATTGCGGGCATGCTGGAACAAGGCAACGCCAGCCCAACGCTGCTGTTGTGGGATCTGCTGCTGACCATCGGTAAAGTCGTCGCCTTTATGGTGCTGATGATGGTGGTAGGCCGTCGCGTGGTGCCGTGGATTCTGGCAAAAAGCGCCGCGACCGGTTCGCGTGAGCTGTTTACCCTTGCCGTGTTAGCGCTGGCGCTCGGTATTGCCTTTGGCGCCGTTGAATTCTTTGATGTCTCCTTCGCACTCGGCGCTTTCTTTGCCGGCATGGTGCTGAACGAATCTGAACTCAGCCACCGCGCGGCGCACGATACCTTGCCGCTGCGCGATGCGTTTGCCGTGCTGTTCTTTGTGTCGGTCGGCATGCTGTTTGACCCAATGATCCTGATTGAGCAACCGCTGGCAGTACTTGGCGCGCTGGCAATTATCGTACTGGGCAAATCCATTGCCGCCTGGCTGCTGGTAACGCTGTTGGGCCATTCACGTCGTACCGCGATGACCATTTCGGTGAGCCTGGCGCAGATTGGTGAATTCGCCTTTATTCTGGCCGGTCTCGGCATCTCGCTCGGCATGCTGAGCGAGGAAGGACGCAATCTGGTGCTGGCGGCGGCGATTCTCTCCATCATGCTTAACCCGATTCTGTTCAGCGTGCTGGAACGTTACCTCGACAAAACTGAGACCATCGAAGAGCAGACGCTGGAAGAAGCTATCGAAGAAGAGAAGCAGATTCCGGTGGATATCTGCAATCACGCGGTGCTGGTTGGTTATGGTCGCGTCGGCAGCCTGCTGGGGCAAAAGCTGATGGAAGCGGATGTACCGCTGGTGGTGGTGGAGAACTCGCGCCCGCGCGTTGAAGCGCTGCGCGAGCAAGGGATCAAAGCGGTGCTGGGTAATGCGGCGCGCGTCGATACCATGGATCTCGCCCGCCTCGACTGCGCCCGCTGGCTGCTGCTAACCATTCCAAATGGCTACGAAGCCGGTGAAGTGGTGACGGCGGCGCGCGAGAAGCGTCCGGATATAGAGATTATTGCGCGTGCGCATTATGACGATGAAGTGACCTACATTATGGAGCGCGGCGCGAATCGTGTAGTGATGGGCGAGCGTGAGATCGCCAACAGCATGTTGCATGTGCTGGAAGAGGAGATTGCGCAGAATCCGATTGTGCGTGAGTGCCCGATTTAAGTGAGTGCGGTCATTGAGAAGGTCGCCATTAATGGCGACCCTACGGGATTACCTGTCCCAGTATGACTCTTCTAAGCTGTCTTCCCGCTCCGGCAGGCCGCGCGTGAGACGCGGTGAATGCTGGTTCAGCACCTGATAACTTACCCGGTTCGCGTATTTACACACCTGTGCCAGTGACGAATAGGTCAGGTAGGCGCGGCCGTGTTTACTGGAGTTAGGCACTTTTTGGCGGTGAAAGTTGTTGGCGGTGATGTCATGCAGCAGCGCCGCCAGCGCACCATCGCCCGCGCCGTTGGTGTTCATGATCTTCTCTGGCCCGCCCATATAAGGTGCGATATGCGAGAAGATGCGCAGCGGCTGATCGCAATCCTTGTGGCGCATCGCGCGGCTAAATTCATATTGGTTGAACTCAGCCAGCGCGCCCGGCAGCAGCGGATGATTGGTTTTACGTTTGTACTCTTCTTCGGTGAAACCGGCCATGTACAAACCGGTTGGCCCGGCGGTGCACAGCACCAAATCCACCCAATCCAGCGCCATATTCGACGCCAGAAGCGGATCCTGTTCACCGGTCAGCGCAAAGGCTTCTTCTTCATTCATCGCCACAATCGAGACATGATCGCGCAGGAAATCGCGCCAGAACTGCGGGTTATCCTGAATCACGTATTTGGTGCCGAGCGTCAATACCACCGGCACATTGTGCTTTTTGGCGTATTCGATGGCGCGCAAGGTGGCTTCCGGCATCGGTTCGCCCGGCTGGCAACGTACCAGATACGAGGTCAGCACCAGCGCCGATGCGCCCGCAATCACCTCTTCCGGAATACTGTTAGCCTGCAGCTGGTTCATCAAGCCGGGACTGATGGCGAAGGTACGTTCGCCCTGCTCACCAATTAGCGTGAAGCAGCGGCCAATCGCGCCATCGACGCCCTGCAGGAAATTGAGATCCATGCGGCTGGAGGTGTTGCACAGGTAGCGATAAGCGTAGCCGCCGATCTGGATGTTATTGCACATCACGCCGAGCAGCACCGAGCGATCATCCGCCAGCACCGAGTAGTTATGCAGGGTATTTCCGATGGTGCCACCGGCAAATTGATGGCTGATGAGCTCTTCGCGCATCAGCTCGTTGTAGAGCGCCTCGGCGGTAGCATCATCGATCACCAGCGAGTGACCGGCGCTTAAGCCGTAACGCTGCAGAAAGTCGTCGTCGACTTTAGCTTCGATATCCACCAGCGTCTGGTCGATACCCACTACCCAACTGCCCTCTTCCTGCTCTTGCTGCGTTGCTTGCAGCAGCGGATCGCGCGCGTTGACCGGGAAATAGTGTTTGGATTTGCGTTTGCCGGGAAATTTCATCGAGAGTGCCGTCAGGGAAAATCAGGCAGAGAATGATATCACACTCTCTGCCACACCCTTAACGACGCGCGTTGACCAGCTGCACCATCATTTCAATGTGTTCAGCATCGTCATTGAGCGCAGGAATGTACTCGAACTTTTCGCCGCCAGCATGCAGGAAGATTTCACAGTTCTCACCGCTGATCTCCTCCAGCGTTTCGAGGCAATCCGCCGCAAAGCCTGGACTCATCACCTGCACGTGCTTAATGCCTTTGGCCGGCAAGCTCTTCATGGTTTCGTCGGTATACGGCGTCAGCCATGGCTCGCGACCAAAGCGCGACTGGAAGGTCATCATGATCTTGTGCGGCGCAATACCCAATGCCGCGGCCAGCGCGTCGGTGGTGTCTTTGCAGCGCAGCGGATAATCGTCGCCTTCATTGGCGAAACGCTGCGGAATGCCGTGATACGACAGCACCAGCAGATCCGGTTCGCCATGCAGTGCAAACGAGCGCTCAACCGAGGCTTTCAGCGCGGCGATGTAAGCCGGATGCTCGGCGTAATCGCGGATAAACGCCACTTCCGGCAGTGAACGCAGCGGTTTGAAGCTGGTGGCTAAGCCATCCCAAACTGCGGCAACCGTCGAGCAGGAGAACTGCGGATAGAGCGGCAGCACGATGAGTTTGTTCACACCTTGATCCAGCAAGCGTTTTAACGCGCTGTCGAGGCTTGGCTGGCCGTAGCTCATGCCAAGTTCAACCGGCATATCGAGGCGCTGCGCCAATGCGTCACGTTGACGCTTGCTGAACACCATCAGTGGTGAACCTTCATCCATCCACACGGAAGCATAAAGTTTCGACACGCGTGGCGAACGGAAAGGCACGATGATGAAATTGAGAATCGGCCACCACAATAAGCGCGGTGTATCAACCACTCGTGGATCGCCGAGGAATTGTTTCAGATAGCGTTTAACCGCAGGTGTTGTGGGTGCGTCTGGTGTGCCTAAGTTAACCAGCAAAACCCCGGGCTTTTCTTGCCTCATTGTATTTCCTTGATGTCGAAACGAATGGGTCGAATGCAAAATCAGGGGGAAATTGTAGCGGAAATCGAGGGAGGGGAAAGCAATTGCTGCAAAAGGGCCGGACAACCGGCCCTATCAACGCATTAACCGAGAATCGTAGCCAATTGCGTGCTCACTTCAGCGACAGGACGGGTGCCGTCGATTTTGTGATATTCGGTGTTGCCGTCTTGCGCTTCTTTGCCGTAGTAGGCAATCAGCGGCGCGGTCAGCTGATGGTATTCCACCAGACGCTTACGCACGGTCTCTTCCTGGTCATCTTTACGCGTGGTCAGCTCTTCGCCGGTCAGGTCATCTTTACCTTCCACTTTCGGCGGATTGTAAGTGACGTGATAAACGCGGCCTGATGGCGTGTGTACGCGACGACCAACAATACGATCCACAATCAGCTCGTCCGGTACAGCGAACTCCAGCACGTAGTCAACCTTGATGCCCGCTTCTTTCATGGCGTCAGCCTGCGGGATGGTGCGTGGGAAGCCATCGAGCAGAAAACCGTTTTTGCAGTCTTCCTGCGCGATACGCTCTTTAACCAGCGCAATCACCAGCTCGTCAGTCACCAGTTTACCGGCATCCATGATCGCTTTTGCCTGTTGGCCCAGTTCCGTACCTGCTTTAACTGCCGCACGTAACATGTCACCGGTGGAGATTTGCGGAATACCGTATTTCTCCATGATGAATTGAGCCTGAGTGCCTTTACCTGCGCCCGGAGCTCCGAGCAGAATAATACGCATTGCGTAATTCCCCTTGCGAATCGCATTGTTCAATCTGAGAAGGCGAAGAACATACCATTATGGCCCGCGCACCACAAGGAAACGGGCGCGCTCGCCACGAAAGGTCTACTTTGACCTGCTTTGTCAGCAAATACCAGCAGAGTGCCCGTTTTTAGGAATCACGGCTAAGCATGAGTGCGTCTTTGAGACGTTTTTTAAGTACAGGCGTGACGTTCAGCTGTTTGTTGACGCCGCCGCGCACGTCGGCGCGCAAGCGTAAACGTGCCTGTTGCGGCAACACCTGAATATCCTGCGGCAATTCACTGGCATTGAGGCCGTTCGGCAGCGGAAAAAGCGCAAAGGGTAAACCCGGTTGCTGAATGGAATGCAGGATGAAAGGCGAGTCGAGTGCGATATTTTCCACCATCGCAATATTGAACGGACGCCATTCGCTGTCCTCCATCATCGTCAGCGCCTGTTCTGGTGCGTCACGAAGCGCTAATCCCTGCTCAAATAGACGCAGTTCACTGCGCACCAGCGTGCTGAAATCGGCGGTGCGCAACGCGATCAACACCAGATCGCCGCATAACGCCGCATGACGATCGAGGCGAGCAACAAATAGGCGCGCATCGCTCACCAGTCGCTTATGTAGCTGCGTGGCAAACGACTCCGATGCATCGGTAACGCCGTGGCTTTGGCATTCACTTAGCGCCCGCACCCGTCCCTGCTGCATATCGACATGATCTACCAACGCAATATTGCCCGCCGTCATCGGCAAAGTGGGCAGCACGCTGAGTTCGCTGACCGGATGGTGAGAGGCATAGCGCGTTTGATTACGTGATTGTTCCTGACGGAGAAACAGCTGGGAAAGCAGCACCCGCGAGATATGCAAAGAGGGTGCGAAGAAAAGATCGTAGTTTTCAAGCCGGTAATGACGGGAAAGCAAGCCGCGAAGCTTATCGCGCGCCGCCGCCGCCCTGGCAGTAGCAAGTTGTGGAGCCATCGCGTGATAGGTCTCTTATTATTGTGCTGTGTGTGGGAGGTGAAACTTGCGGTGATAGTCGGCGTGAAACACAGAGAGCCGGAGCCGTCAACCCGCCAGAATCTGGGGGAAAGGTTAGGCCAATGCGGCTGGACATTAAAATGATATAAACTGACAATCCCTGTTAGGTTTTTACACAGGGGACGAGTATGACCGCGCTTCCATCGTTACGTGCACTGCACTATTTTCACCAGGCGGCACTGTATAGCAGTTTTAGCGTTGCGGCCGAACGTCTGCATGTGACCCATAGCGCCATTAGCCATCAGGTTCGACAGCTGGAGAGCTGGATGGGGAAGCCGCTGTTTGTGCGTACCAATGGACGCGTCAAATTAACCTCACACGGTGAACGTTTGCTGGTGAGCTGTCAGAAAGCTTTTAGCGAACTCTCAACTACCTGCGAAAGCATCCGTACCGGCATGCGCCATCACCTTAGCGTCTCCTGCGCCCCCAGCTTTCTCTCACAATGGCTGATTCCGCGTATCGCCAGCTTTTATCAGCGCTATCCCGATATAGAAGTGCAGTTTCAGTCGCTGGTGGAGATCGATCAACTGCGCAGCGAGCACACCGATGTGCTGATTCTCAGCGCCGAGCAGTCGCCAGATGACGATATTGATGCCACTTTGATCAGCGATGATTACATCGGCCCGCTGTGCGCCCCGCAGTTTGCTGCCCGTTTTCAGAGTGAGCAGGATCTCGCCTCGCTGCCGCTGCTGCACGCCGATACGCGGCTGCATGCGTGGGCCGAATGGGCGAAAACCAGCGGCGTGCGCGGCAATTACTGGATCGGCAAGCATTTCGATAATTTGACGTTAGGCATTCAGGCGGCGAGAAATGGATTGGGCGTGATTATGGCGCCGCGCTTGCTGGTGCGTCAGGAGTTGAGTGACGGCACCTTAATTGCACCGCTGGGCTTTGTGCGTGTTGATCGCGCGACGTTGATGATGACCAAGACTTCGCGCCAGCACGATGCGGAGATTACGTTGTTTCGCGATTGGTTGCGGGATCAGGCGCAGATTTAAGAGCAGATAATAAAAAGGTCGCCATGAATGGCGACCCTACGGGTTTGGTGCGTTTACGCCGTCAGCAACTGGTTCATGCGACGGATAAACTGGTTTGGATCGTCCAGCGTACCGCGCTCGGCCAGCAGCGCCTGATCCAGCAGCAGCTCAACCCACTCGGCAAAGTGCGTTTCGTCCTGGGTATCGGCCACGCGTTTCACCAGAGTGTGATCCGGATTGATCTCGAAGATGTACTTCACTTCCGGCACGTCCTGACCCGCTGCGGCAAACAGTTTCGCCATTTGCGTGGTCATTTCGTTGGCATCGGTGGTAACGATCGCTGGCGTGTCGGTGAGACGATGCGTCAGACGCACCTCTTTCACGCGCTCGCCCAGCAGGGTTTTCACGCGCTCAACGAATGGCTCCAGCGCCTTCTCCGCTTCTTTCTGCTCTTCGGTCTCTTCGTCAGCCAGTTTGCTCAGCGAATCATCCGCTTTGCTGACTGACTGGAAGGTTTTGCCGTCGAACTCGGTGAGGTAGCTCATCATCCATTCGTCGATGCGATCGGAGAGCAGCAGCACCTCGATGCCTTTCTTGCGGAACAGTTCCAGATGCGGGCTGCTCTTCGCGGCGGCATAGCTGTCGGCGGTGATGTAATAAATCTTATCCTGACCTTCCACCATGCGCGTCAGGTAGTCGTCGAGCGAAATGGTCTGCTCGGCGCCTTCGCTCTGGCTGGTGGCAAAGCGCAGCAGTTTGGCAATCTGTTGCTGGTTAGCGTTGTCTTCTGCCGGGCCCTCTTTCAGCACCAGACCGAACTCTTTCCAGAACTGCTGATATTTTTCTGCGTCGTCTTTCGCCAGTTTTTCCAGCATCTGCAGGCTACGCTTGGTCAGGGCGGCGCGCAGGCTCTGGGTCACGCGGCTGTCCTGCAGGATTTCACGCGATACGTTCAGCGGCAGATCGTTGGAATCTATCAGACCACGCACGAAGCGCAGGTAGTTCGGCATGAACTGCTCGGCGTCGTCCATGATGAACACGCGTTGCACGTAAAGTTTCAGGCCGTGCTTGCTGTCGCGGTTGAACATGTCAAACGGCGCGCGTGATGGCAGATACAGCAAACTGGTGTATTCCTGCTTACCTTCCACGCGGTTATGGCTCCAGATCGCCGGATCGCTGAAATCATGGGCGATATGTTTGTAAAACTCGTTGTACTCGTCGTCGCTGATCTCGGACTTATTACGCGTCCACAGCGCCTGGGCTTTGTTGATCTTTTCCCAGGTGGTGGTGTCGCTCTCTTCGTCTTTGCTTTCGATTTCGACCGGCAGCGCGATGTGATCGGAGTATTTGCTGATCACGTTACGTACACGCCACGCATCGAGGAAATCGTCCTCGCCTTCACGGAAGTGCAGCGTGATTTCGGTGCCGCGATCGGCTTTCTCGATCTCCGCCAGCGTGTATTCGCCTTCGCCGGCAGATTCCCAGAACACCGCTTCATCGGCTTTAGCGCCGGCGGCGCGGGTGCGCACGGTGACTTTATCCGCCACGATGAACGCCGAGTAGAAGCCCACGCCGAACTGGCCGATCAACTGGCTGTCTTTCGCCTGGTCGGAGCCCATGGATTCGAGGAAGGATTTGGTACCAGATTTCGCGATGGTGCCGAGGTTCTCAATCACCTCGTCACGGCGCATACCGATGCCGTTATCGCTGAGCGTCAGCGTGCGGTTTTCCGGGTTGACCGAGATACGTACGCGCAGGTCGCCGTCGCCTTCATACAGATCGGGCGTCGACAGCGCGCGGAAGCGCAGTTTGTCGGCGGCATCTGAAGCGTTGGAAATCAGCTCGCGCAGGAAAATCTCTTTATTTGAATAGAGCGAATGGATCATCAGGTGCAGAAGTTGTTTTACCTCTGACTGGAAGCCACGCGTCTCTTGTCCTTTCATGGTCATTGCTACCTCAACTGAATCGGGGTTGATGATACGTTGAGAGAGAAATGGGGATGAAGGGCAGGATTTCAAGCCGATGTCTGCGAAGACATCGGCAAGTGATTAGAAATTAATCTTGTGGCGTCCGGCGAGCGAGTGCGACAGCGTGGTGCCATCGACCATTTCCAGCTCACCGCCAACCGGCACACCGTGCGCAATGCGGCTGGCATCAACGCCATATTGTCCGCACAGCTCGGCGATGTAGTTGGCCGTGGCTTCCCCTTCCACCGTAGGATTGGTAGCGAGGATCACTTCGGTTAAGGTTTCGCGCTCGAGACGCTGCTCCAGCCGATCCAGGCCGATATCCTGTGGACCAATGCCATCCAGCGGTGACAAGTGGCCCATCAGCACAAAGTAGCGGCCGCCAAACTGGCCGGTCTGCTCAATGGCGTGAATATCTGCCGGGCTCTCTACCACGCAAATCTGGCCGTTTTGCTGACGACGCGGATTGGCGCAGATGGTGCAGATTTCCTGCTCGGTGAAGGTACGGCAATCAGCGCAGTGGCCGATTTCCGACATGGCGCGGGTCAACGCCTGCGCCAGACGCATGCCACCGCTACGATCGCGCTGCAACAGCTGAAAAGCCATGCGCTGCGCCGACTTCGGGCCAACGCCCGGCAGGCAGCGCAACGACTCCATCAAAGATTCAAGCAGTGGACTGGTTTGCATCAGAACGGCATCTTGAAGCCAGGTGGCAGCTGCATACCTGAAGAGACAGCAGCCATCTTCTCTTTCTGCGTTTCATCAATACGACGTGCCGCATCGTTGAAGGCTGCCGCAATCAGGTCTTCCAACATGTCTTTGTCATCTTCCAGCAAGCTTGGATCGACTTCGACACGACGGCAGTTGTGCGCACCGTTGATGGTTACTTTAACCAAGCCAGCGCCTGATTCACCGGTCACTTCGATCGCGGCGATCTCTTCCTGAACTTTGGCCATTTTGTCTTGCATCTGCTGGGCCTGTTTCATCAGGTTGCCCAATCCGCCTTTACCAAACATAGTTTTCTCTCTCTGCTGGGGCTGCGCGCAGTTGACGCGCGGCAGCATGTTCACACCGGTCGAATACTCTCTTCATCCAAATCGGCATCGAAGAATCGACGCAATGTCTGAATATGGGTATCACTTTCGATCGACTGCCGCGCCTGCGACAGCTTCTCTTCATAAATGGCCTGACGCCACTCCAGTGGCGTCAATACCGTAGGATTATCGTCTTCAATAATGGTCAATTCAACCGGCTGACCGGCAGACTGACTCAGCGCGTCCGCCAGCGCTTGCTTTGACGACGCAGAATTCAGATGGCGCTGGCTGCTGCGCAGATGCAGCGTAATGCCATTCTCGCCCACCTCTTTCCACGCATTGAGCGCCACTTGCTGCACCAGTTTCGGCAGCGTCAGCGCGGCGATTTCTGCGGCCCATGCATCGCGCTGCTGGGCTTCTTCCGCCAGACGCAGCGCCAGCTCTGGCGTTTTCTCATGCTCCAGTGCCGAACGCAAGGCTTTTGGCGTCGCCACCGGCTCCGCTTTAACCTCCACCGGCAGCTGCGTTTTCCAGCGATAGGCTTCCGGTTTGGCCGGCGCTTTTACCGTGGGTTCAGACGCACGTTGTTGCACACGTTCAGTGACGCTAGCGAGTCGTTCCAGCGCCGGATTCGCCGGCCGCGCGGAACGCGCTGCCGGCTCACTCTTTTTTGCTTTGCCGGCTCCCTGACGCAGCAACTGCGTTCGCGCCTGTAACAACTGGCTGGTGGAGTCGGGTAACGGATCGGGCGCAGGCTGCATGTCTGGATAATCATCCGACATTGGCGGCGCGTCATGGTTCGGCGGTGCCATCTGTGGCTGCGCAGCCGGTGCGGGCGCGGCTTTTGGTGCGGCTTGTGGCGCAGCAACCTGCGGAGCAGCTTGTGGCATCAAGGTGGGACGCGCTACCGGCTCGGCAATCGTTGCCTGCGGATGGAAGGCCAGCGCGCGCAGCAGCGTCATTTCTACCCCTAAGCGCCGATCCGGTGCCAGCGGCAGATCTTTACGTCCCATCAACAGCGTTTGGTAATAGAGCTGCACGTCAGCCGGTGGCAGCACGCGCGCTAACTCGCGCAGGCGATCGGCCTGGCTAAGATCGTCCTCGCTGAGCGAGCTCGGCAATAGCTGCACCATCGCAATGCGGTGCAGCAAACGCAGCATCTCAACCAGCAGCGCTTCCCACTCCACCCCGCGCGATGCGGCCTGATTTAGCAGCGCCATCACCTGTTCGCCCTGACCATCTACCAGCGCTTCAATCAGCGCCAGCGGCTGTTCGTCGTCGAGTGTGCCGAGCATTTGTGCCACGGTGTCACGCGTTACGCTGCCCTGCCCCATGGCAATCGCCTGGTCGGTCAGGCTCAGCGCATCGCGCATACTACCGTCAGCGGCGCGCGCCAGCAGATGCAGCGCGCGCGGTTCGGCAGCAATCTGCTCCTGCTGCAACACATGCGCCAGCTGCTGCTGGATTTGCTCAACGTCGAGCGCTTTAAGATGGAATTGCAGGCAACGTGACAGAATCGTCACCGGCAGCTTCTGCGGATCGGTGGTCGCCAGCAGGAATTTGACGTGCGATGGCGGCTCTTCCAGCGTTTTCAGCAGCGCATTGAAGCTGTGGCGCGACAGCATGTGCACTTCATCGATCAGATAGACCTTGAAGCGACCGCGCGCGGGCGCGTACTGCACGTTATCGAGCAGATCGCGCGTATCTTCCACTTTGGTGCGTGAGGCGGCATCGATCTCAATCAGATCGACAAAACGGCCCTGCTCGATTTCGCGGCAGTTGTCGCATTGTCCGCACGGCGTTGACGTGATGCCGGTTTCACAGTTAAGGCCCTTCGCCAGCAGACGGGCGATCGAGGTTTTACCCACGCCGCGGGTGCCAGAAAAGAGATAAGCATGATGGATTCGTCCCAGTGACAACCCGTTAGCCAGCGCAGTCAGCACATGTTCCTGACCGACTACGTCAGCGAAGGCCTGGGGACGCCATTTTCGCGCAAGTACCTGATAGCTCATGTGGATTCAATCACTGGAATTTAGGGAGAAGGGAGAAAATGCAGCTTCGCAAACCCTGTTTATTTTGGCAGTAGTTTAACAGCCACCAGCGGATCAGCAACCACTAACTTTGCAGAGGTGGCGCCCCGCCGCATAGCGGAGCGCGCAGGCCTTAGTGGCCGGGGAAATTCACCAGGCTGAAGCACTCGACGCCCATGGCAGTCAGGCGCGCTTCGCCGGTCAGGTCAAACAGATTAATCACGAATGCGGCGTCTTTCACTTCACCACCGGCGCGGCGGATCAGTTTCACCGTTGCTTCCAGCGTGCCGCCGGTTGCCAGCAGATCGTCCACCACCAGCACCACATCGCCTGGCTTGATGGCATCTTTGTGCAGTTCCAGCGCATCGGTGCCGTATTCCAGCTCATAGCTTTCGCTGAAGGTTTCACGCGGCAGTTTACCTGGCTTACGCACCGGCACAAAACCCACACCCAAACCCAGCGCCACCGGTGCGCCAAACAGGAAGCCACGCGCTTCCGTTCCCACCACCTTGGTGATGCCTTTGTTACGATAACGCTCAACCAGAATAGCGATCGACGCGGCATACGCCTGCGGATCTTCCATCAGACTGGTTACGTCACGGAACAGAATGCCCGGCTTCGGATAGTCAGGAATGCTTTTAATGCTGTTTTTGATGAGTTCAAGCTGCTGCGCAGTTGCGGTCATAAATGTTACGCCTGGAGAAAATATCTAATACGCGCAGCTTCTCTAGCGCCAAACCCCGGAAACCGGGTTAAGCGAAGTCGTTTATAAGGGAAGCCACGCACGAAGATGCCCAAATCTATGCAAATAACCGGCTAAATGCAACCCTCACGCTACTGTTGTGGCGGGCTGGCATCCTCGGCAACAACCGGAATGCGCCACATGAAAAGCAGCAGCATGCACAGCATCGCGCCTAACAGAATGCGTACCCACAGCAGGTTCACCAGATAAATCGAGATCGAAAAGGTAATCACAATCAGCAACATGGCGCGAATCTTGGCACCGGGCGGCATGGCACGATGCTGCTGCCAGTGACGAATGTAGCGGCCAAACGGCGATTTCCACAGCAGCCAATGGTGGAAACGCGGCGACGAGCGGGCAAAACACCAGGCCGCCAGCAACACAAATGGCGTCGTAGGTAATAAAGGTAATACAATGCCCAGCGTACCTAGCACAATCGCCAGCCAGCCAAGGCTCAGTAGTAAAATGCGCTGCATGCCTGATGCCTGAATGAGTCAAAACAGCGTTACGTTAACACAGTCGGAAACAGAGTGATGCCCCAAGCGCCCGCACAGCAGCGTCTCCACGCCATGTTAGATCTACTGCGCCAGCAGATTGCGCAGCAGCCGGATGGTGCCTGTCGTCAGCCGCGCTTTGATTCTCAACTGTTTCGCACCAGCGGCACGCGTCTGGCGGATTATCTGCGCGAACTGGAAGGCAATATTACACAGCTAACCGCAGCCGATACCGATGTGGTGCGTCGTCAATGGCTGGCGGAGAAAGTGTTGGATCAGATTGCCGCCTTGCAGCGCGAATGCCAAAGCCAACAGCTGCGGGTTAAGCGCGAGCGGCCACGCGTCGATTCGCGCCAGACCAAACGTGAAGAGTATCAAGGCTACGAAAAGCGCTTACTGGCGATGATTCAACAGCGCGAGCAGCATCTGGCGCGCGCCGAAACCCTTAGCGTTCAGCAGCAGTTGATTCGTGAAGTCGATCAGCTGCAGGAGCGTCTGGCACGCTGCCGCGCCGCCATCTACAAACTGGAGTTGCCGGCTATGCCACGCTAAACGCGGCGCTCTTTCCTCTATACTCAGTGCGGTGAGAAAAAGGAGAAAAATCATGACGCTGGTTTTTTGGATTGTAATTGGTTTAGCGGCAGGCTGGCTTAAGCGGGTGATTTTTCCCGGTCGTCCGGGAGGATTTGTGCCTACGCTGGTGCTGGCGGTGATTGGCGCGCTGATTGGCGGCTATATCGCTACCTATTTCACCACCGGCGACCTTGCCGCCTTGCATCCAGCCGGTTTCGCCAGCGCGCTGCTGGGTGCACTGTTAATGCTGCTGGTCGCGGCGAAATTACGTATTTAGGAGAAACAATGTCACTGGACAGCGCACCCGACGAAATCAAGCTTGCCGTCGATCTGATTCAACTGCTTGAAGAGAATAATGTTCCCACCGCCACCGTGCTGGCCGCGCTGGCAATTGTTCAGCGGGATTATCAACAAAAGAAAGCGGCGGAAGATGCTGCTTAACGTGGCCCGGTGGTAAGTGTTGGACTAAGGCGCAACATATCCAAAAATGCATCGACTAGCTGCGGCGCATCGGCAGCCAAATCATAAGCCTGCGGATTGAATAACCAGTTTTCCATCATGCCGTTGATGTAGCCACACATCAGACGTGCAGACTGGCGCGTGTTGATGTTGTTGGGCAGCTGACCGACCTCAATACACTCTTTCAAC
The DNA here is from genome assembly GCF_900116775.1 of Pantoea sp. YR525. Classification (NCBI taxonomy): domain Bacteria; kingdom Pseudomonadati; phylum Pseudomonadota; class Gammaproteobacteria; order Enterobacterales; family Erwiniaceae; genus Pantoea; species Pantoea sp. YR525. The sequence continues at coordinate 130,509 of NZ_FPBU01000008.1, read as the reverse complement.
ACCACTTCAATGCGGTCGTAACACTCCAGCAGTAAGCTTTGGCGCATATCCTGTAACGTCGACATTTCGCCAACAAACTCACACTTATGGAAGATAATCTCCATTAATGCGCGTCTTTGCGGATCCTTTGCTGTGGCGTCAAGGATATAGATCAACATTGAACGTACAACAGAAAGTGGATCACCCGGGTATTTTGTCTGATACTCAAGTTCCACATCGTCCAGCCCAGCGTCACAACGTAGCCAGATTTCATGTAAGAGATCGGCTTTGTTTTTGAAATGCCAGTAGATAGCCCCGCGCGTGACGCCGGCCGCTGTTGCGATATCCGCCAGAGACGTGGCGGCCACACCATGTTCGGAAAAGTGTGCTAATGCGGCGTCAAGAATTTGATGCCGTGTTTCAAGAGCTTGCGCTTTGGTTTTTCGTGCCATGCTGGGCTTTTTTTACAAACTTGTAAGTTTACATACATTTGTGAATGTATGTACCATAGCACGACCCGTGTTTTAACGCAGCAATGGGTTTATCGGTTTGTGATCCATTGATCATTTGATATCGGACACTAGAGGTTTATTTATGAATAAAAACAGAGGATTAGCGCCTCTGGCGGCCGTCCTGATGCTTTCAGGCAGCTTTTTGTTAACAGGATGTGATGATAATAAATCCCAGCAAGCCGCCCAGCAGCAGCCCCCAGAAGTGGGTGTTGTGACGTTAAAAAACGAACCATTGCAAATTACCACTGAGCTGCCGGGCCGTACCTCGGCTTTCCGCGTTGCGGAAGTTCGCCCTCAGGTGTCAGGTATTATTCTCAAACGTAATTTTGTTGAAGGTAGTGATGTAAAAGCCGGTCAGTCGCTGTATCAGATCGATCCCGCCACCTATCAGGCGGCCTACGATAGCGCTAAAGCGGATTTAGCCCAGGCGGAAGCCAATGCTCGCGTCGCGCAGTTAACCATCACTCGCTACAAGCCACTGCTGGGTACCAAGTACATCAGTCAGCAGGACTATGACACCGCCGCAGGCACAGCAGCCCAAACTGCTGCAGCCGCACAGGCTGCGCGTGCCAACGTTGAAACCGCACGCATTAATCTGGCGTATACCAAAGTGACCTCGCCAATCAGCGGTCGCATCGGTAAATCGTCAGTCACCGAAGGTGCGCTGGTTTCAAATGGGCAGACTACCGCGCTGGCGACCGTGCAACAGCTCGATCCTATGTATGTCGACGTGACCCAATCCAGTGATGAATTCCTGCGTTTGCGCGCAGAACTGGAATCCGGTCAGCTGAAACAGAACGACGGTAAGGCCAACGTCACCCTGCTGATGCAAAACGGTAACGCATACCCGCAAACAGGCACATTGGAATTCTCTGATGTGAGCGTGGATGAAACTACCGGCTCAATCACGCTGCGTGCCATCTTCCCGAATCCGGACAATCGCCTGCTGCCAGGTATGTTTGTTCGCGCACGTCTGGATGAAGGCACCAATCCAACCGCATTGCTGGTACCGCAACAGGGCGTAACACGTACCCCAACCGGTCAGGCAACGGCGATGGTAGTGGGCGCGGATAATAAAGTGGAATCTCGTAACATCACCGCTAATCAGGCATTTGGTGACAAATGGCTGGTAACGGAAGGTCTTAAAGCAGGCGATCGGGTGATCACCACCGGTATCCAGCGTGCCAAACCGGGTGCGCAGGTGACGCCACAAGAAGTCTCCGATGATGCCAAAGCTGCACCAGAATCACCGTCTGCTAAATCATCGTCATAACAGGAGCCACTGATACATGGCTAAGTTCTTTATTGATCGCCCCATTTTTGCGTGGGTGCTCGCCATCATCATCATGTTGGTTGGTGTGCTATCGATTATCAGCCTGCCGATTGAGCAATATCCCAATGTTGCGCCGCCGGCAGTTGAAATCCAGGCGACCTATCCGGGTGCTGATGCGAAAACGCTGCAAGATTCGGTGACGCAGGTCATCGAGCAAAACATGAACGGTATCGATGGCCTGATGTATATGTCATCGAGCAGTGATTCGTCGGGCACATTGACGCTGACGCTGACCTTCCAATCCGGTACTGACGCTGATATCGCGCAGGTTCAGGTGCAGAACAAACTGCAGCTGGCCACGCCGTTACTGCCACAAGAAGTGCAGCAACAGGGGATTCAGGTTAAGAAATCCTCCAGCAGCTTCCTGATGGTGGCAGGTTTCGTCAGCGATAACGACAACATGACGCAGAACGATATTTCTGACTATGTTGCTTCGAACATCAAAGATCCGGTCAGCCGTATGCCGGGCGTGGGTGATACACAGGTGTTTGGTGCGCAGTATGCGATGCGTATCTGGCTGGACCCACACAAGCTGAATAACTACTCACTGACGCCAGTGGATGTGATCAGCGCATTGAAAGTCCAGAACACCCAAATCGCCGCCGGTCAGTTGGGCGGTACTCCACCTGTGCCGGGTCAACAGCTTAATGCCTCGATCATTGCGCAAACCCGTCTGACTTCAACAGATGAGTTCGGCAAGATCTTGCTGAAAGTGAATCAGGATGGTTCTCAGGTGCGCCTGCGTGACGTGGCGAAGATTGAACTCGGTGGTGAAAACTACGAGATCATCGCACGTTATAATGGCAAACCGGCTTCCGGTATCGGTATTAAGCTGGCAACCGGCGCTAACGCGCTGGACACCGCCGATGCGGTGAAAGCAGAACTGGCGAAACTGCAGCCGTTCTTCCCGGCAGGCATGAAAACGGTTTATCCGTACGACACCACGCCGTTCGTGAAAATTTCGATTTTCGAAGTGGTGAAAACGCTGTTTGAAGCGATCGTACTGGTGTTCCTGGTGATGTATCTGTTCCTGCAAAACTTCCGTGCGACCTTGATTCCAACCATCGCCGTACCGGTAGTCTTGCTGGGTACTTTCGCCGTCATCAGCGCCTTTGGTTACTCGATAAACACCCTAACGATGTTCGGGATGGTACTTGCCATCGGCCTGTTAGTGGATGACGCCATCGTGGTGGTCGAGAACGTTGAACGTGTTATGGCTGAAGAGGGTTTACCGCCGAAAGAAGCCACCAAACGTTCGATGGAGCAGATTCAAGGCGCGTTGGTGGGTATCGCGCTGGTGCTGTCTGCGGTATTTATTCCGATGGCATTCTTCGGCGGTTCAACCGGCGTCATCTATCGTCAGTTCTCGATCACCATCGTTTCGGCGATGGCGCTCTCGGTGCTGGTGGCGTTGATTCTGACTCCAGCGCTTTGTGCCACCTTGCTGAAGCCGGTGGAAAAAGGCACCCATGGTAAAACTACCGGCTTCTTTGGTTGGTTTAACCGCGTGTTCGATAAGAGCACCAACCACTATGTTGATAGTGTGGGCCACATCGTTCGCAGCACCGGTCGTTACCTGCTGATTTACCTGGTAATCGTCGTCGGCATGGCTTACCTGTTCATAAAACTGCCTACCTCATTCCTGCCGGAAGAGGATCAGGGTCTGTTACTGGCTCAGGCGCAATTGCCAGCCGGTGCAACTCAGGAACGTACGCAGAAAGTACTGGATCAGGTTACTGACTACTTCCTGAACAAAGAGAAAGACAGCGTGAATTCGGTGTTTACCGTTAACGGCTTCGGCTTTGCCGGTCGTGGACAGAACACCGGTATCGCGTTCGTCAGCCTCAAGCCGTGGGATGAGCGTGGCGATGCCAGCCTGAAAGTGCCTGCGATTGCCGGTCGTGCCATGCAGGCGCTCGGTCAAATCAAAGATGCGATGGTGTTCCCGTTCAACCTGCCAGCGATTATCGAACTGGGTAACGCCACTGGCTTCGACTTCATGCTGACCGATCAGGGCAACCTGGGTCACGAGAAACTGACCGCCGCACGTAACCAGCTGTTTGGCATGATTGCCCAGCATCCGGATACGCTGGTGGGCGTGCGTCCAAACGGCATGGAAGATACGCCACAGTACAAACTGATCATCGATCAGGAAAAAGCACAGGCGCTGGGTGTGTCGCTGTCAGACATCAACACCACGCTGGGCGCCGCATGGGGCGGTTCTTACGTCAACGACTTCATCGACCGCGGTCGTGTGAAGAAAGTGTACGTAATGGGCCAGGCCGATTCACGTATGTTGCCGGACGATATCAGTAAGTGGTTCGTGCGCAACAGCGGCGGCACCATGGTTCCGTTCTCCGCCTTCTCTTCGGCGAAGTGGCAGTATGGCTCACCACGTCTGGAGCGTTACAACGGCTTGCCATCAATGGAGATTCTCGGCCAGGCAGCACCAGGCAAGAGCTCCGGTGATGCCATGAACCTGATGGAACAGTTGGCAGGAAAACTGCCTGCGGGTATCGGTTACGACTGGACCGGCATGTCCTATCAGGAACGTTTGTCAGGTAACCAGGCACCGGCGCTGTATGCTATCTCGCTGATTGTGGTGTTCCTGTGTCTGGCCGCGCTGTATGAGAGCTGGTCGATTCCGTTCTCGGTAATGTTAGTGGTACCGCTGGGTGTTGTCGGCGCACTGATCTTCACCACGGCGCGTGGCTTGAGTAACGACGTCTACTTTGTGGTGGGCTTGTTGACCACCATAGGATTGTCGGCGAAGAACGCCATCCTGATCGTCGAATTCGCCAAGGATTTGATGGAGAAGGAAGGCAAAGGGCTGGTTGAATCAACGCTGGAAGCATCCCGTATGCGTCTGCGTCCGATTCTGATGACCTCGCTCGCCTTTATCCTCGGCGTAATGCCCCTGGCGATCAGCACCGGTGCTGGCTCTGGCGCGCAGAACGCGGTAGGTACCGGCGTAATGGGCGGGATGGTAACAGCGACCGCGCTGGCTATCTTCTTCGTTCCGGTATTCTTCGTGGTGGTACGTCGCCGCTTCAGTAAGAACAAAGGTGACCTCGAACAAGGTCATCCGGTAGAGCACAAACACTAAGTTCTACCCTTCCCTAAAAGGCCGCTGATGCGGCCTTTTTTATTGCTGCTTCGCTACCCCGCCAAAATCCCTGCGTTTTACACGGTTGCAATCAGCCACTCTCGGGTTCATAATATTGTTATAGTATAACATTACATAGCGAGGTTACTATGAAACCGAATATCCATCCACTTTATCGCCCAGTGGTGTTCCACGACACCTCGGCCAACGAATACTTCAAAGTCGGCTCCACTATTAAGACTGAGCGCACCATTGAGTTTGAAGGTGAAGTGCTGCCGTATGTCACGCTGGATGTATCGTCAAAATCCCACGTGTTCTACACCGGCAAGCAGAAAGATTTCGCCAAAGAAGGCAGCACCGCGCGCTTCAACCAGCGTTTTGGCAGCTTCCTGTCGCGCAACAAGTAACGCTGGAGAGAAGAGATGCAGGTATTGAGTTCATTGCGCTCTGCAAAGACGCGCCATAAAGATTGCAAAGTCGTGCGTCGTAAAGGTCGCATTTATGTGATTTGCAAAACCAACCCGCGCTTTAAGGCGGTTCAGGGAAGAAAGAAAAAAAGGTAGGAAAGTGTCGTGATAATTGGCCGGGATGCTCCCCGGCCTTTTTTTTACTTCATGCTGTGCAGAATGGCGTCAACATTGTGTTTGAACGCGGCCACATAGGTCGCTGCCGGGCCATTCGCTTCCGACAACGCTTCAGGATAGAGTTCACCGCCCGGCTGTGCGCCGGTTTCGCTGGCAATCTGTTTTACCAGACGTGGATCGGTTTGATTCTCCATGAAGTAAGTTTTGATGTGCTCGGCCTTCAGCTGTTTGATGATCGAAGCCACATCGCTGGCGCTGGCTTCCGCTTCAGTAGAGAAGCCCACCGGCGCAAGGAAACTGACGCCATAACGTTGGCCAAAGTAGCCAAAGGCATCATGGCTGGTCAGCACCTTACGCTTGTTCTTCGGCACTTCAGCAAAGGCGGTTTTCGCCCAGCTATCTAGCTTTTGCAACTGCTGAATGTAACTTTCACCGCTTTTCCGAATATCCGCCGCATCTTCAGGATCGGCTTTGATCAGCGCATTCATCACATTGGTGGCGTAGATCACACCGTTTTGCATGCTGTTCCACGCGTGGGGATCGGTGACGCTTTTACCGTCCTCTTCCATCTTGCGCGTGTTAACGCCGTTCGAGGCCACTACGATGGTGCCTTTATAGCCTGACGCGCTAATCAGGCGATCCATCCAACCTTCCATGCCCAAACCACTAACGAACACCACATCCGCTTTCGACAGCGCCTGGCTATCCTGCGGCGTCGGTTCGAAGGTGTGCGGATCACCGTTCGGCCCGACCAGCGATTTCACGTTGACGTGATCGCCACCAACCTGTTTAACGATATCCGCCAGCACGGTAAAACTCGCCACAACATCAACGCTTTTCGCCAGCGACAGTGGGCTAATCAGCATGGCACCAATCGCCAGACTCAGCGGTAACTTTTTCATTCATATCCCCTTATTGGTTTCGTTATCGACGGCGCAACAGGCCGCCACATGGTCCTGTCAAAACAGAAAGCAGAAACAGCACCGCAGCACTCAGCACCACCGCAGGTCCAGCCGGCAGCGAGAAATGCCACGAAAGAATCAAACCGATAAACGCAGAGATGATCGCCAGCAGCATGGCGATGCCAAGCATGCAAGCCAGATGGCGACTCCAGAAGCGTGCGCTGGTGGCCGGCAGCATCATCAATCCCACCGACATCAGAGTGCCCAGCACCTGAAAGCCCGCCACCAGATTAAGCACCACCAGCATCAGGAACAGACCGTGCACCAGCGGTGCGCTCCATTTGCCCTGTGCGCGCAGGAAATCGGGATCGAAGGCATCGATCACCAGCGGACGGAAGATCACCGCCAGCAGTAGCAAGGTCGTAGCGGCAATGCCGCCAACCAGCAGAATTGCCGCGTTATCTACCGCCAGCAGCGATCCAAATAACACGTGCAGCAGATCGACGCTGGAACCACGCAGTGATACCAGCGTGACGCCGAGTGCGAGAGATCCGAGGTAGAAGCCCGAGAAACTGGCATCCTCTTTGAGGTGCGTGTAACGGCTGACCGCCCCCGAGAGTAGCGCCACCGCCAAACCGGCAATCAGGCCGCCGATGCCCATCGCCACCAGCGATAATCCCGACACCAGATAACCAATCGCTGCGCCGGGTAATACCGCATGTGATAACGCATCGCCGACCAGACTCATGCGGCGCAGGGAGAGGAAAACGCCCAGCGGTGTGGCGCTAATCGCTAATGCAACGCAGGCCACCAATGCACGGCGCATGAAACCAAATTCGATAAAGGGTTGAAGTAATGTCACGACGCTACCCTACGCAACGTTGGCGTTTGTGCGGAATCAGCGTCATCGAGCGATAACACATCCTGAAAATAGCGCGCCACCAGCGGCCGATCGTGCAGCACAACTAACAATGTGGTGCCCGCCTGCTGCTGCTGTTCGAGGATCGACATCAGTAAAGTGACGGTTTGGCTATCAATGCCGTTGAAGGGTTCATCCAGCAGCCAGAGCTGACTGCGCTGCAACATTAAGCGCGCAAACAGCACGCGCTGCAGTTGTCCACCAGATAAAGTGGCTGGCTGCGCATCGGCAAATTCACGCATTTGCACCGCATCCAGCGCGGCATCAATTTCCAGACGCAAGGCGCGATTAATGCCACCAAACCAGCCGCAGCGTGGCCAGCAGCCCATCGCTACCAGTTCATAAGCAGTAAGAGGAAAGCGGGTTTCGAGTTCACTGCGTTGTGGTAACCAGCCCAGTGCTTTACGTGGGATCTGCAATTCGCAGCTGCCAGAAATCGGCGGCAATAAGCCGGCAATGGTTTTCAATAAGGTCGATTTGCCGGTGCCGTTAGCGCCAATCAGCGCCGTCATGCTGCCCGTTGCCAGCTCACCATTAACGACAGGCGTCACCGCACGGCCTTGATAACCTGCTTGTAAGCGGTTGAAATGCATCATTTCTGCATTCCCCACCATAAGGCTATTGCCAGAAAGGCAATCAGCATCAGCGCAACCAGCAAACGGCCGCCAAGGGAAAGAAGTAAACCGCTGTGATTCATACTCAATAACCAAAAAATGTTATAACATAACAATTATACTACCCGAATCTTCCTCTATTACGCCCGAGCAAAAGTGTTTCAAAAGTTGATCGCTCAAGACGATTACCGCTGTAATTCGCCGTTTCGCCATGATTGAGTTATGAAACCCATCACAACGATTACTCTTTCTGTTTATTAGCGACTTGCAATGTCACCCAATAAGCTCAATGATAGAAACATCATTCTTTTACTGGATACAAAATGCCGTCTATTATTCATTGTGATATTGCTGTGGATGAGGACGATTGCGAAAAGTTGCTAAGAATTATCCAGGGGAATATTCTCAAAATAGCCGAGGCATTAGCAGGTGATTTACAGTGGTATTCTCAAAACGCGCAATTAGTTCCCGAGAGCTTCCAGATTATTTCTATTCAACCAACCAACAACAATCGATTTAAAATGCTTTACGATTTCAGCTGGAATTTATTTAATCCTTGCCTGGATTTAAATGAAACGTTTAAGCGTCGTGAAGAAGTGTTGTTTCAGGTAACGCCCGGCGCGCTGGTGTTTGAAGTGATTGACAATGAGCGCCCCTCTCCTGCCGACGAATTGTAATATTTGGTAATTGAGGTGAGCAAAGCTAATGATTGTGGATTACATTTAAGGAGTCGCTGAATTCAATTTTATTCGAGATCGCTTCCTGGTAGCTTTTCCTAATCTCGCCGCGCTGCGGTAACTGTGCTAGCTATGGAGGGGAAAAAGATGGACGAATACTCACCGAAACGGCATGATATTGCCCAGCTTAAATACCTGTGTGAGAACTTGTTCGACGAAAGTATGGCGACATTGACTGATAGCCATCATGGTTGGGTTAATGATCCTACTTCGGAAAGCAATTTACAGCTCAACGATTTGATTGAGCATATCGCTTCTTTCACGATGAATTACAAAATTAAGCACGTTGAAGATGAAGCCCTGATTACGCAAATCGATGAATATCTTGACGATACCTTTATGCTGTTCAGCAGCTATGGAATCAATACTCAGGATCTACAACGGTGGCAGCGTTCAGCAAAACGTTTATTTAATCTGTTTGCCGAAGAGTGTGCATATCTCCAACAACCTAGCCATTCCTTTTAGCACCAGACTGAGACCGGTTTATTTATGAGCAACCAAGCCTTAACCAAAACAGATTATTTGATGCGACTGCGCCGCTGTCGCTCAATCGATACCCTTGAACGGGTTATCGAAAAAAACAAGTATGAATTACCTGATAATGAACTCGCGGTATTCTATTCGGCAGCCGATCATCGTCTGGCTGAACTGACCATGAATAAGCTTTACGATAAAGTACCGGTTTCTGTCTGGAAGTTCGTCCGCTAAGTTTTTCCCCTAACAGCCGCTCTGCACCATCATCGTATTAATCAAGGATTGAATCACAGGCAAAGGATTGCCAGATTTCTCTGTGCGTAAAATTCTGTGGAGTATTAGGCGGATACAAAATGGTGGGGGCCCTGCCAGCTACATCCCGGCACACGCGTCGCCTGCTGCGGCTGCTTCCTTCCGGATCTGACCGAGTTCACAAGTTAGCATTGCGGGAGAACCAACAGGGCCCCCATTGACAAGCCCTCATTTCGAGAGCGCAGGCATTATCAAGTATGCCCCTGGCAATTGCAAGCGCAGGCCCGACAACCGTTGGTTTCTTGCACAAGCACACAGCAATGCGCTGATGTCTACCCTTCTGCATGCTAAAGTTTGCCCTTTCCTGATGAAAATAGGTGCGCATATGAGCGACCAAAACAATTTCTCTGAGCGCGTGTGGCAAATCATTGCAGCCATTCCGCCAGGAAAGGTCACCACTTACGGTGATGTTGCCCAGTTGGCCGGATCGCCACGCGCGGCACGTCAGGTGGGTGGCGTATTACGTCGTTTGCCGGAAGGCAGTAAGTTACCCTGGTTTCGCGTTATTAATCGTCACGGCAGGATTTCGCTGCAGGGCGACGATCTGTTTCGTCAGCGGGATGCGCTGGAAGCGGAAGGGATTGAAGTGAGCGATGCTGGGGAGATTGAGCTGGAAAAATATCGTTGGGAAATTTAGCGGTGCGATATGTCGCGCCCAAACCCGCCACAAACCGTACTGAACTTAACACGCCGGAAGTCATCGTTGTGGAGTAAAGCGTCACACGCCATGGATGGCGTGTGCCGAGCGATCAGGGACGAGACAGCGACTTTACGGAATAATGATGACTTCCGGCGCTCTCTCGTCCCATCAATCGAAGTTACAAACTCGTCGGTGCCGGCACCGAAGACGATGGCGTCACCTGTGTAGGTGAAGTCGAAGGCACTGTTGTTGCGGCACCCGGTTGGGTTTGCATCGCGACGTTAGTCACGGGAACCAACAGCAGTTCGGCTTTCGTTCCGCCCTGATTAATCACCGGTTTCACCGTATCGGTGATAAACGCCAGCTTGCCATCAATTGAAATCGCCGCACTTAACAGAATGCGCGCGTTTGGCTGGATGTCAGCCGGATTGAACGGCAAGACAAACTGGAACGGTGACTGTTTCCCTTCCGTACGCACTACGCGCTGCGACAAGACTTTTGAAGGCGCATCGGCCAGCGATGCATCAGACAGCGTTACGGTTAGCACGGAATCCGGTGGCAGCGCGATGCGCTGGCGGATATACACCGAACCACTGACATTCGGCTGCGCAATGGCGGCCTGCTGCCCCGCTACCGCTGAGCCGAGTGTAGGTGTGGCTACCGGCTTGCTGTGGTCCGCACAACCGGTAATCGCCGCAGCCAGGGTCATACCGCTAATAACTTGCCAGATTTTCATCGATGTCGTCTCCTTATGAACACTATGATTGTCGGCGGTAAATTCATTACTTAGCTTTTCAGCCGCCGAATGACCTTAATTCTGGCACAAATATCGGCATTGCGCCTAAACCTTCAGCCAGCCCACTGAAATCGCGGCAAAATCATTGACGGAAACTGGTCGGATCTTTCACACTGACGCGATTAGTCACGCTGAGGAATCCGCTATGAGCCAGGCACTGCACAACCTGCTTAATTTATTAAATCTGGAAAAACTGGAAGAAGGCCTGTTTCGTGGTCAGAGCGAAGATCTTGGTCTGCGCCAGGTGTTTGGTGGCCAGGTAGTTGGCCAGGCGCTGTATGCCGCGAAACAAACGGTGCCGGAAGAGCGCATCATTCACTCTTTCCACAGCTACTTTCTGCGTCCGGGCGATAGCCAAAAAGCCATCATCTATGATGTCGAAACGCTGCGTGACGGCAAAAGCTTCAGCGCACGCCGCGTCAGCGCCGTACAGAATGGCCAACCGATCTTCTACATGACCGCCTCGTTCCAGGCACCTGAAAGCGGCTTCGAGCACCAGAACAGCATGCCGCAGGTGCCGGGCCCGGATAATCTGCCATCGGAACAGGATTTGGCGAAAAAGCTGGCCGCCCATCTGCCACTCAAGCTGAAAGAAAAATTCCTCGCCGAGCGTCCGCTGGATATTCGTCCAGTACAGATTCATAACCCGCTGAAAGGCCACGTTGATGAGCCGCTGCGTCAGGTGTGGATTCGTGCCAACGGCGAGTTACCGGCCGATCGTCGTATCCATCAATATCTGCTGGGATATGCCTCGGATCTCAACTTCCTGCCGGTGGCGCTGCAACCGCACGGTAAAGGCTTCCTCGAAGCCGATATGCAGGTTGCCACCATCGATCACTCAATGTGGTTCCATCGCCCGTTCGACTTGTCTGAATGGCTGCTGTACAGCGTGGTGAGCACCTCCGCCTCCGGCGCGCGCGGTTTTGTGCGTGGCGAGTTTTATACGCAGGATGGCAGACTGGTGGCGACCACGGTGCAGGAAGGCGTGATGCGCCAACGCGACGCATAAAAAAAGGGGCGATATTATCGCCCCTTCTGCTTTTTATAATTTTAGCGCACTGCTCTTCTTCAGCCCGGCTGTTACTGGTTGTAAGCGTTCTCGCCGTGGCTGTTCACATCCAGACCTTCACGTTCCTGATCTTCCGGAACACGCAGGCCAACAATCATATCTGCCAGTTTGAAGCCAATGAAGGCCACAACTGCAGTCCAGACGATGGTCACGCCCACGCTGAACAGCTGAATCCAAACCTGATGGCCCATGGTCACGCCTTCTGCGTAGCCTACGCCGCCCAGTGAAGAGGACGCGAACACGCCGGTCAGGATACAACCGAGGATGCCACACACGCCGTGCACACCGAAAACATCACATGGGTCATCAACGCGCAGCCATTTCTTCAGGGTAGTTACGCCCCACAGACCGGCTAAACCACCCGCCAGACCGATAATCAACGCGCCGCCGACACCGACATAACCACAAGCTGGGGTAATCGCCACCAGACCCGCGATGAAGCCTGAGCAGGCACCGAGCAGAGAAGGTTTACCACGTACCGCCCACTCGCCGAACACCCACGACAGCACCGCACCCGCCGTAGCCACTACGGTATTCAGGAACGCCAGCGCAGCGATTTCGTTAGCTGAGGAAGCAGAACCGGCGTTGAAGCCGAACCAGCCCACATACAGAATCGCGGTACCGAGGAACACCATCGGCAGGTTGTGTGGTTTGAAGGCTTCTTTGCCGAAACCAGCACGTTTACCCACCAGATAAGCACCCACCAGGCCAGCAACTGCGGCGTTGATGTGAACCACGGTGCCGCCCGCGAAGTCGAGCGCGCCATCTTGCGCCAGCAAGCCACCCGCCCAAACCATGTGTGCGATTGGCAGGTAAGCCAGCGTCAGCCAAACCACCACGAAAATCAGTACCGCCGAGAAGCGAATACGTTCAGCCAGCGCACCGACAATCAGACCGACGGTAATACAGGCGAAGGAAGCCTGGAACGCAACGTGAATGTACTGATAGAAGCTGCCCATCACCGCTTTCAGCTCAATATTTTTCAGCATCGCCCACTGGAAGCTACCGAAGAAGGAGTTGCCTTCACTGAAGGCCAGCGAGTAGCCGTAAATCACCCACAGCACGCACACCAGCGAGAAGGTCACTGCAACCTGCGTCAGCATCGACAGCACGTTCTTACCGCGGATCAAACCGCCGTAGAACAGCGCAATGCCTGGAATCGACATAAACAGTACCAGCGCGGTACAGATCATCATAAAGGCGTTATCGGCTTTATCCGCGACGGCAGGCGCTGCCGCCATCGCCAGAGAAGGTAACAGCGCAAGGCTGGTGAGGCCCAACTTCGTTATCAGTTTATTCATTTCTTTCCATCCCATCACAATTCAGAGCCCCAGTTACAGTGCTGCTTCGTCGGTCTCGCCGGTACGAATACGAATGACGCGCTGCAGTTCTGCGACGAAAATCTTGCCGTCGCCAATTTTGCCGGTATACGCGGCTTTGCTGATGACATCGACCACTTCATCAAGTTGGTCGTCCGCAATAGCGATATCAATTTTTACTTTAGGCAGGAAGTTAACGCTGTACTCGGCACCGCGATAAAGCTCTGCGTGACCTTTCTGGCGACCGAAACCTTTAACCTCGGTAACTGTCAGTCCCTGAATGCCAATAGAGGATAAGGCTTCACGCACGTCCTCCAGCTTAAATGGTTTGATTACCACGGTAACCAGCTTCATACGTTCCCCTCCGGATAAGAAATTGAGTGAGTCTTCGCGGACACGTAGGGATATAAGCAAAGGCTGTGCCATAAATAAAAAAAGGGGAATGTCAGTAGCATAGGCGCGCTGCATCACGCTTCGTTATGTGAAGCACAGCGCAGATTGGGGACCAGGAATAGGAAAGGTGTTGCAATATTGCACTTCTTTGGTGCTTCAAGCCTCAAAGAAGTGCATCAATACAGAACATTCCGATAAAACTGTGCAAAAAAGGTGCAATTCACCCTTCAGCTTGTACGGGGATGCCCGCCGCGAGTTCATCGCCGGCCTGCTGCAGCTGATACATCTGCCAGTAACGGCCCTGCTCGGCCAGCAGCTCAGCATGCGTACCGCGCTCCACCACCTGACCGCGATGCAGCACTAAAATCTGATCGGCTTCGGTGATGGTGGAAAGGCGATGCGCAATCACCACCAGCGTGCTGTGCTGACGTAATGCACGCAACGCGTGCTGAATCGCCTGTTCCGTACCGGAATCGATATTGGCCGTGGCTTCATCGAGGATCAGGATTTGTGGCAATGACACCAACACGCGCGCCAGCGCCAGTAGCTGTTTCTGCCCAACCGACAGATTATTGCCCTGCTCGCCTAAACGCGTATGGATGCCATCCGCCATGCTGCGCGCCAGCGGTGCCAGCTGCACCGTCTCCAGCGCCTGCCACACTTGCTCTTCCGGGATATCGCGCCCTAAGCGCACGTTGGCCAGCAGCGAATCCGCCAGCACCACCGGATCCTGTTGCACCATCGCAACGCTTTGACGTAAAGCGGCGTGCGACAGTTGCGGCAGCGGGCGACCATCCAGTTCGATGCTGCCGCGCGTCACCGGGTAATAGCCCATCAGCAAATTCGCCAGCGTGCTTTTCCCGCTGCCGGTATGCCCCACCAGCGCAACAAAATTACGCGCGGGCACTTCAAGGTTGATGTTGCTGAGCACATCGCGATTATCGCGATAGGCAAAGCTCACATCGCGCAGCGAAATGCTGCCCGAGGCCAGCGGCTGAATATCGCTGCCGTAACCTTGCTGATCCGCATCCATCAGTTCGAAGATGCGCTCGCCAGACACCACCGCTTGTTGCAGCATCGACTGCTGCGTGGTGAGTTCAATCAGCGGTTCGTTGAGACGGCCAAGATAGGTAATAAAGGCGTACAGCACGCCAACCTCAAACACGCCTGGCGTGGCGAAGCTGAACAGCATCAGCAAACCGCACAGAATCATCGCCGAAAACAGACTCAGTAACGGGCGCAATAAAAAGCCATCCAGCCGCAGCGTTTCCATGCGCGCCAGATAGTGCGAACGGCTTGCTTCGCCCATGCGCTCACCAAAGCGCGCCTGCTGGCGGAACTGCTGGATCACGCTCATGCCGTTGATCACTTCATTAAAGCCGTTGTTGATGTCCGCCAGATAGCTGCGCACGCGGCGCGCAATCGGCGTGCTGAAGCGCTGATAAATCAGCATTACCGTCAGCACCAGCGGGAAAATCACGATCGCCACCAGCGCCATACGCCAGTCGAGAGAGAACATCGCCACCAGCATCGCGCCAATCAACGCGGCGGCGCGCAACACCGTTGCTACCACGGTGACGTAGAGATCTTTGATCACTTCGGTGTCGTTGGTGACGCGCGAGATAATTTGTCCGACCGGCTGCGTATCGAAAGCGCTGAGAGGCTGGCGCAACGCCGCGTTCATCACGTCTACGCGCAATTGCTGCACCACGCCAATCGCCGCGCGGTTAAACAGCAATGCCTGAAAATAGTGCAAACCGGCAGCCAGCAATTGCAGTAGAATAAAGCCCACCAGCAGACCAGCGACGATGCCCCACGGCATTTGATGTTTCGCCACCAGATTATCGATGAAGTAACTCACCAGCACCGGTCCGGTCACTTCGGCCGCCGCAGCAATCCACAGCATGCCGACCGCCAGCCACAGCGATTTACGCCACGGTTTGCCATACGCCAGCAGACGCTTCAGCGTCGGCCATAAACGTTGTGATTTAGCCACGGCTTGCTCCTTCTGCCACTTCATCGTCATCCAGCGCGGCTTCCAGCTGCTGATAACGGTACATATCGCGATACCAGCCCTCTTTAGCGGCCAGTGTGTCATGATCGCCACGCTGCGCCACGGCGCCCTGCTGCAGCACCAGAATTTCACTCGCTTCGGTAAGCGCCGACAGACGATGCGCGCTGATAATCAAGGTGCGGCCTTTGCCCCACTGACGTAGGTTATGCAGGATGTCATGTTCAGTACGACCATCAACCGCCGACAGCGCATCATCCAGAATCAGGATTTCCGCATTCAGCAGCAGCGCGCGTGCAATCGCAATGCGCTGCTTCTGTCCGCCCGATAACATCACGCCGCGTTCGCCCACTTCAGTCTCATAACCTTGCGGCAGGCGCAGAATATCATCGTGCACGCAGGCCATGGTTGCCACGCGCTCCAGCTCTTGCTGCGTCGCATTCGGACGGCCCAGCGCCAGATTGGCGGCGATGGTGTCGGAGAACAGGAACGGCGTCTGGCTGACCACCGCCAACCGGCTGCGCCAGCTATCGAGCCGCAACTGCGGCAGCGGCGTATTGTGGTAGCGAATATCGCCTTGATCGATGTCGAAGTGGCGCTGAATCAGGCTCAGCAGCGTGCTCTTGCCGCAGCCGGTTGGCCCGCATAAGCCAAGCATCTGGCCCGGTTTTAGCTGGAAGTTAACATGGCTCAGCACCGGGCCAGAACTGGCCGGATAGCGAAACTCACGAATGGCAACCTGCATCACGCCGGGTTCGGGCGGCAACACTTTCGCTCCATCTTCAACTGCAGGCGCTTCCGCCAGCAAGGAACGGATACGGCTCCACGCCGCACTGCCGCGCTCAACGATATTGATCATCCACGCCAGCGCCAGCATCGGCCAAATCATCAGGCCAAGGTACATCACAAAGCTGGTGAGCTGCCCGAGCGTCAAACTGCCGTTCCACACCATCCAGCCGCCACCGGCAATCGCCAGCAGGTTGGAGAAGCCGACGGCGATATAGATGATCGGATCGAAACGCGCATCCACGCGCGCCACATGCAGGTTTTTCTTGCCGGTATCGGCAGCGATGCCAGCAAACTGCTGCGACTGATGATCTTCGAGGCCAAAGGCTTTGATCATGCGAATGCTGGTCAGACTTTCCTGGGTTTGATCGTTCAGACTGGAGAACGCCGCCTGCGCCACTTTGAAACGCTGATGCAGGCGTGCGCCATCTTTCTGAATGGCGAAGGCCATAATCGGCATCGGGATCAGCGCCAGTAACGTCAGTTCCCAGCTGATTTGGGTGCTCATCACAATCAGCACCACCAATCCCATCACCAGCGAATCCACCAGCGTCAGCACGCCTTCACCGGCGGCAAACACCACGCGATCCACATCATTGGTGGCGCGGGCAATCAGATCGCCGGTGCGATGGCGCAGATAAAATGCCGGATGCTGGCGGCTGAGCTGACGATAGAAATCTTCACGTAGCTCAACGGCTAACTGGTAGGATGCGCCAAACAACAGTACGCGCCAGACGTAGCGCAGCAGATAGACGATCACCGCCGTCACCAGCATCACGCCGATCCACATAAAGATCTGCCCGGCGCTTAAATTATGCTGGGTGACGCCGTCGACAATTACGCCAACCACGTGCGGTGGCAGCAATTGCAATAAGGCAATAACGATCAGCAAGCTGACGGCGCCCAGATATCGCCGCCACTCGCGCAGGAAATACCAACTTAACTGGCTGAATAATTGCACAAGCGTGTCTCTTTCTGTGCCCGCTAGGGCGCTACCGGCAAGGCGGTGGTGTATTTAATCTCTTCCATGGCAAAACTGGAGGTCACATCCATCAGTCCTGGCACGCCGTTCACCAGACGCTTATAAAAGCTGTCATAACTCTTCATGTCCGCGACCTGAATGCGCAGCAAATAATCGTACTCGCCCGCCATGCGGTAAAACGCCATCACTTCCGGCATTTGCTGCACCACGGCGACAAATTGCTTAAACCACTCGCTGCTGTGCTGCTGGGTTTTGACAAACATAAAGGCGGTGAGTGACAGACCGATTTTTTCGCCGTCCACCAGCGCCACGCGCGCACGAATAATGCCATCATCTTCCAGTTTTTTCAGGCGTTTCCAGCACGGCGTGGTGGTGAGGTTCACCGCATCGGCTAACGTCTGCAGCGACAAGGTGCAATCCTGCTGCAGCATTGCCAGCAAAGTGCGGTCAGTTTTATCTAACATTTGCCACTCCGGGAGAAAATTTTTCTCTAATCTCGCCATTATAGCGCGGTTTTAGCAACCTCTTTTTCCTGCCAGTGCCTTACACTGTGCGCAATAATGATTACGGAAATGCCACATGCAAACGCCCTGGGTTCGCCACGCCATCAATGAAATTAACGCCGATTTTCAGCGCTCCGCGGATACGCATCTGATCCGCTTTAAGCTGGATGATTTTCCAGGCATTCACTTCTATCTCAAAGATGAAAGCACGCATCCCAGCGGCAGCTTAAAACATCGCCTGGCGCGTTCCCTGTTTCTCTATGGCCTGGCGAATGGCTGGATCCATGAAAATACGCCGATCATTGAAGCCTCTTCCGGCAGCACTGCGGTATCGGAAGCTTACTTCGCGCGTCTGCTCGGTTTGCCGTTTATCGCCGTAATGCCGGCCAGCACCGCGAAACGCAAAATCGAGATGATTGGCTTTTACGGTGGTGAGTGTCATTTCGTTGCCGATCCCTGCCAGCTGTACAGCGAATCCGAGCGTTTAGCACGTGAACTGAATGGCCACTTTATGGACCAGTTCACCTACGCCGAGCGCGCCACCGACTGGCGCGGCAACAACAATATTGCCGAAAGCATTTTCCGCCAGATGTCACACGAACCGTTCCCGGTGCCGCATACGGTGATCATGAGCGCAGGTACCGGCGGCACCTCGGCAACGCTGGGCCGCTATATCCGCTATCAGGGCCATGACACGCGCCTGCTGGTGGTCGATCCGCAACATTCGGTGTTCTTTGACTACTGGCACAGCCGCGACAAAACGTTTCGCAGCGAACGCGGCAGCCTGATTGAAGGCATTGGTCGTCCACGCGTCGAACCGTCGTTTTTACCCGATGTCATTGACGAGATGATGAAAGTGCCGGATAGCGCGACCATCGCCGCGATGCTGCAGCTGGAGAAGGTGCTTGGACGTCGCCCTGGCGCCTCAACCGGCACCAACTTCTGGGGCATGATGCAGGTGGCAAAACGCATGCGGGAAAACGGCGAGCAAGGATCTTTGGTGACATTGCTGTGTGACAGCGGTGAGCGCTATCCGGACACCTATTACAACGCGCAGTGGGTAGCGCAGAATATCGGCGACATTGCGCCTTGGGTGCGAGAGCTGCAATAAAAAACCGGACGTCCTGTCCGGTTCACTGTAAGCCTCAGCATTCGGGGGAATAATCGAGGTGTGGTGTGGTCATCCAGTGATTAAGGTAGTGAGACACCGCCTGTGTCTCGCAATGTCCGATAATCGGTAAATGGGGCAACGACGCTTTCAATTGATTCATGGCGTTGCCCATAATGAAACCGCTGCCAACGCGCTCCAGCATTTCGCGATCGTTCATGGCATCGCCAAACGCCATACAATCCGCCAGCGACAGCGAAAGGTGCTGGCACAAACGTCCCAACGCCGCGCCTTTGTGGCAATCAACCGGCAACACTTCCAGGCAATCCCACGCTGAGAAACAAATATTTGCCCGCTCGCCCAACGCGTCCTGCAATTCACTTCTTAGCGCCTGCAACATTTCATGCGGCGCAATAAAACAGATTTTGGTGACTTCATGCGCCGACATCTGACGCAAATCACGCAGCTGATAGTGGAAGCCACTCATCGCATGCGCTTCCAGCGCACCGAGCAGCGGTTTATCGGTAAACCAGCCTTCATCGTTGAAAATATGAATCGACGCTGGCGTTTGCCAATGGGTATGAATCACCTCTTCCGCCACTGATGGCGATAAATCGCAGCCGTAAAGCTGATTGCCTTCCAGATCGTGAATGCGCGTGCCGTTGCCAGTAATCAGCCAAGCTGGCAAGGTGATTTGTTCGCGTACTCGCTGCATATCCATAAGATGACGCCCGGTGGCAAACGCCAACGTGACGCCGCGCTGATGTAACGCATGCAGGCTTGTCAGCGTTTCATTTCCTAACCGATGCGAAGGAAGCAACAGCGTGCCATCCATATCAAATGCCGCGAGGCGAGCCATGCGAATTCTCCTGTCTGAGTGAGGCAGTTACTATCGCCTGGTAATTACGGAACTAATAGTGAATACTTTTAAAAAACTGTTCCGGGTTTAGCGATGCGCGAACTTCATCGGGTTAATCAATTTCAGCGCCTGTGGCAACTCAGCCACGGCGAAACACAACGCCTCAGCGTCGCTGCGATGGCGCAACACTGTTTTTGCAGCGAGCGCCATGTGCGCACGCTGCTGCGGCAGTGGCAGGATGCCGGCTGGCTGAACTGGCGCGGAGAATCCGGACGTGGCAAACAGGGCGAGCTGACTTTCCTGCTGTCGCCGGAGCAGCTGCGCCAGCAGCTTTTAACGCAGCAACTCGATGCCGGCGAGGCGGTGCAGGCATTGCAGGTGCTGGATCTGCATCCCGAGCGGTTAGTGAAAATGTTGCGGCCGCTGATGGGCGGTCAGTGGCAGAACCAATCCCCGGTGCTGCGCATTCCTTATTACCGCGCGATGGAGCCGTTGCGCCCGCTACAGCTGACCGGACGCGCCGAGCAACATCTGGCGCGCCAGGTTTTCTCCGGGCTAACGCGCTTTCGCGATAACGATGTTGAAGGCGATATCGCTCACCATTGGCAGCACGATGCCAGCGGCCGTGACTGGTATTTCTGGCTGCGCCCGCAGCTCAGCTGGCATAACGATGAACCGGTGCAGGCGGCGCAGTTGGTTGAGCAGCTGCAGCAGATCATGCAATCGCCGCGCGGCTCGCGGCTGCTGGCGGCGATTGAACGCATTGAAGCGCCGCATCCGCTGGCGATACATATTCAACTACGTGAAAGCGATTACTGGCTGCCGCAGCGGCTGGCGCATCAATTCTGTCTGTTACCTCATCCTGAATTCGCCGATGTCGGTAGCGGGCCGTGGAAACTCACGCATTTCACCGCTGAAATGGTGCGGCTGGAGAGCCATGCGCGCTGGCATCTGCAGCGCCCGCTGATCCAGCGGATGGAATACTGGATCACGCCGCAGCTGTTTGATCGTGATCTCGGCACCAGCTGCAGCCATCCGGTGCAAATCGCCATTGGCGATCCTGAAGAGCTCGGTTCGCTGCGGCCGGTTGATCGCAGTATCAGCCTGGGATTTTGCTATCTGGCGCCACGCATCTCGGCGCACTTCAGTGCCGAGCAGGCCCAATCGCTGATTGCCCTGATTCAGCGCAGCGGCGTTATTCAACAATTGCCGCTGGATGAGGGTTTGATTACACCGAGCCACGAACTGCTGCCTGGCTGGCCGGTACCGCGCGCAGAAAGAGTGAGAATTTCACTGCCGCCGACGCTAACGCTGCATTACCACCTACCGGTCGAACTGCATGTGATGGCGCAGGCGTTAATTCCACTGCTGGCGCAACATGGCTGCGCCCTCACCTGTATCTTCCATGACGTAAAAAGCTGGCGTGACGATATCGATCTCAGTGAGGCCGATGTGGTGATGGGCGATCGACTGATTGGTGATGCGCCGCTGTTTACGCTGGTGAACTGGCTGGAGAACGACCCGGTCTGGCAGCCGCTGCGCCAAAAAATACTGCAAAAGCCGCTGAGCGCCATTGCCCAACAATCTGATGCATTGCAGCGTGGTGAATTAACTCAGCAACTGTTTCAGCAGCTGATGTGCGACGGCCATTTACTGCCGCTGTTTAACTATCGCTATCAGGTTTTTGCCCCGCCCGGCGTGGAGGGCATCCAGCTAAATAGCCTGGGCTGGTTTGATTTCACTCGCGCCTGGATTCCGCCGCCAACCACAGCTAACGCTGTTCAGCCTTCCTTCGAGCCATTACCATAAGCGCACAGATTTTTGAGGAAGAAAAAATGAAACGAGCCGTTGTGGTATTCAGTGGCGGACAAGACTCCACCACCTGTTTAATTCAGGCGCTGCAACACTATGATGAAGTGCATTGCGTGACTTTTGATTACGGCCAGCGCCATCGCGAAGAGATCGAAGTTGCGGCTGAGCTGTCGCAGAAGCTGGGCGCACGGGCGCACAAAGTGCTCGACGTTACGCTGCTCAACGAGTTAGCCGTCAGCAGCCTGACGCGCGACAACATTCCCGTGCCAACCTACGATCCGAATGCCAGCGGTTTGCCGAGCACCTTTGTGCCGGGCCGCAATATTTTGTTCCTGACGCTGGCATCCATTTATGCCTATCAGGTTGAAGCTGAAGCGGTGATCACCGGCGTATGCGAAACCGATTTCTCCGGCTATCCGGATTGCCGCGATGAGTTTGTTAAAGCACTGAATAACGCTGTCAGCCTCGGCATGGCGCGCAATATTCGCTTTGAAACGCCGCTGATGTGGCTGAACAAAGCAGAAACCTGGGCGCTGGCCGATTACTGGCAACAACTGCCGCTGGTACGCGCTGAGACGCTTACCTGCTACAACGGCGTAAAAGGTGATGGCTGCGGCGAATGCGCGGCTTGCCATTTACGCGCCCGTGGCCTGGCAGATTATCAGGCGAACGCGTCGGCGGTGATGGCAGCGATGAAAGAGAAAAGCGGCCTCAACTGATTCAGACCGCAGGGTAAACTGGCGTCATCGGCGCCAGTTATTCATTTTCGACCATCAACGACGCCAGACGCTGGTGTAACTCCCCTTCCAACGGCACCGCTTTTTGCGTGCGTAAATCGATACAGACAAAGGTCAGTGCGGCATCGGCTACCACCGAATTATCGCTCGCCAGCAAGACACGCTGGGCAATTACACCGCTTTTACCGCCGAGCTGTGATACTTCACTTTCAATATTCAGTACGTCGCCCAATACCGCCGGACGACGATAGTTGATGTTGATATTCACCACCACAAACGCCAGCTGCTGCTCAATCAGCCAATGAAACGCATCGACATCCTCCAGCCACTGCCAGCGCGCCTCTTCCAGAAACTCCAGATAGCGCGCGTTATTCACGTGCTGATAAACATCCAGATGATAACCGCGCACTTTAATTGTGGTTTGCATTATTGCTCCTGTTCAGGCTGAGAATGACAACTGGTAAGACCTGTTGAGCATAGCACAGCCTGAATCCGGGCTTTTTCAATCCTTCAAAGTCGCGAGACGCTTCACAGTTTAAGCCGAGCGCTGTTGCGCTCAATCAGTGCGCTACCGATACCCGGCACCTCCTTGAGTTGTTCAATGGCGGTAAACGGGCCGTATTGCTCGCGATAACTGACAATGGCCTGCGCTTTCTTCAGTCCGATGCCGTTCATACCGGCTGCGAGCTGTTCGGCTGTGGCTGAATTGATGCTGACCTGTCCTTCGTTTGGCGTGGAGACTTGCGTCGCCTGCGTTTCACTGGGACTTTCGGCAGCCGCCAGTCCGGTGGTATAAACTGCGCCGCCCAGCGCCAGCGTAATGCATAGGGCTTGAAACGTTGATTTCACCATGCTGTGTTTCTCCTTGTGTTTGACAGCAACAGCAGGGTGTCACAGCTCAATTCAAGGCTCAAAAGGACAATCTCAGAAATGGAAAAGGCCGCATAAGCGGCCTTTAGGGTATTGCAGTGGTTTAACTTTTTTTGTGAGGCTTACTGGTTTTGTGCGGCGGCGCCGTACTTAATCTTCGCCTCTTTACGCAGGTTTTCCAGCAGCGCTTCAAAGGCGATTTGCGCGTTATTTTGCGTTACGCCTTTCACCATCTCATCGATCTGCGCCTGCGGCATGTTGCCCGCGCTAACTTTATCCAGCGCGATCAGCACCACATTGCCCTGCATATCTTCACTCACTCCCCACGACGGTTTATTGTCGGCAGGTTGCGGCAGATTGAAGGCCGACTGAGCCACCGGATCCTGCGCATTGCGATCAAACGATTTGCTGGCGCTGAGCGTTAAGCCTGCGGCTTTCAATGCATCCGCTTTACCGGCTTTCAAATCGGCCAGCAGTTTGTCTGCCTGCGATTTTGCCTGCTGCGTTGCTTTATCATGCTTCAGCGAATCTACGATCTGCGCTTTCACCTGATCCAACGGCTTCACCGCTTCCGGTTTGTGCTCGCTGATACGCAGTACAAAGGCACGATCGCCATCCACAGAGATGATGTCGGAGTTGTTACCCGGCGCACCATTCTGGCCCACTAAACCACCGTTGAAGATCGCCTGTTTAACCTGATCGAAGTTCAACTCATCTGGCAGGTTGTCGCGGGTGATCCAATTGGTTTCTACCACTTTCAGGCCGGAAGCCTGCGCCGCGCCGGCCAACGATTCGTTATCGTTGCTGGCTGCTTCGCTTACTTTCTGCTGAATTTTGTAGAAGGCATCAACCGCTTTCTCTTGCTTCACTTTATCGGCAACGATGTCATGAACATCGGCCAACGGTTTAACCTGCTCCGGCTGGATGTCATCCAGGCGCACCACGAGGTAGCCAACCGATGATTTGATGGCGCCTGAAAGCTGGCCTTTCTGCGTCAGATTGGCGTTTTTCAGCTCGTCTGGCGTGGTGCTCGGCTCCAGCCAACCCATATCGCCACCTTTGCGGGCTGAGATTGGGTCGATAGATTTGCTTTTCGCCAGCGCGGCGAAATCTTCGCCTTTCTTCAGCGCATCAACCACGGCGTTAGCATCGGCTTCCGTCTTGGTCTGGATCACGCTGTAGCGATTACGCTGCGGCTGTGAATAATCCGCTTTATGTTGATCGTACCAGCTCTGAATGTCCGCTTCACTGGCCGTTTCCTGCATGCTTGCGGCATCCATTTTGATGTAGCTCACACGGAACTGCTCAGGCGCCATGAAGCTATTCTGATGCTGCTGGTAATACTGGCTGATTTCGTCGTCGCTGACCGTCTGTTTAGCCGCCAGCGCGTTGACATCAATCACCGCCTGACGCACTTCGCGCTGCTGTGACACCAGATCCACCAGCTTGCTGGTTTCGCCTTTCAGCATAAAATCAGTGTTAGCAATCGCGTTGATCAGCTGCTGCGTCGCCAGCTGCTTGCGCAGCGCTTCGGCATACTGATCAGCCGTGAAGCCCATGCTGGTGATCAGGCCGCTGTATTTGGCGTTGTCGAATTTACCGTTGGTCTGGAAAGCTTTCTGATTGAAGATCGCCTGTTTTACCTGATCATCGCTGATGCCGATGTGCAGATCTTTGATGTACTGATCAAGTAACGCCTGATCAATCAGCTGCGACAGCGCCTGCTGACGCATCTGCTGCATGTAGCCTTCATTGCTGGCTAACTGCGAGAACTGATCGCCCAGCATCTGCTGCTGACGATTGCGCTCGTTGTTAAAACCCTGCTCCAGCTCTGCACGACTGATCTCGTGGCCGTTAACTTTGGCAGCATAATCACCGCCGCCGCCGATCAGGTAGTTGCCCACCCCGGTGAGTACGAAAGACAGGATGATCAATCCCAGAATAATCTTGAGCACGACATGATTCGACGCCGCGCGTAAATTGTCCATCATGGTATGACAACACTCCGCTGTAGTGTGAATGTAAAGCTCTAACACGATGTCATCATCGTGCAACTGCTGTTCAGGCTGGCAGTTGGCAACCATGCGGAGACAACAACCAAAGGCTATCGCCGCGCATCAAGAATAAAAAAGGCACATCAAAAATGATGTGCCCGTATGTTACATGAGAACGGCTTTTGCGTCCTCAATCCACGGAAGAAAATGCTTCAATGGATGTATCAGCGGTCATTAATTGACGGAATCTTTCAGTGCTTTACCTGCACGGAAGCCCGGAACTTTACCAGCCGGAATGGTGAGCTCTTTACCCGTTTGTGGGTTACGGCCGGTGCGAGCTGCACGCTCACGTACAGAGAAAGTACCGAAACCAACCAGTGCCACTTCATCACCGCCTTTCAGAGCTTCGGTAACGGAGTCCATGAATGCATCTAAAACACGTCCCGCTGCTGCTTTAGAAATGTCAGCATCTGCAGCAATTTTGTCGATCAACTGTGACTTATTCACTCTCTTCATCCCCTCTTTTATTATTCACATCGCACCCGCGCTTCCCGCCCGGTGCGAACGCGCAGCCAGTTATATCAAGCCTGTGGAGCTGAAACAACGGTATTCATCTTAATCGTTGATCCAGCAGCCCACTAAGTTAGCGGCACAAAAAAAAGCTGGCAAGCACCATTTTGCCTGCCAGCTTCGCTTTTTAACGGTTTATGCCGCTAATCACTATTTTGCGGTCGCAACCTGCATGCCGTAAGGCGCATTTTCCAGTGCCAGGTTGAGCACTTCTTCAATACGCTTCACCGGATGAATCTCCAGATCGGCAATCACGTTCTGTGGAATATCTTCCAGATCGCGCTTGTTTTCGTCCGGGATCAGCACGGTTTTGATGCCGCCACGGTGTGCCGCGAGCAACTTCTCTTTCAGGCCACCAATCGGCAGAACCAAGCCACGCAGGGTGATTTCACCGGTCATCGCCACATCAGAACGCACCGGGTTACCGGTTAAGCATGACACCAGCGCGGTGCACATGGCGATACCGGCGCTCGGACCATCTTTCGGCGTCGCACCTTCGGGTACGTGCACGTGGATGTCGCGTTTTTCGTAGAAATCCCCGTTGATGCCCAGTTTCTCTGCACGCGCGCGCACCACAGTCAGCGCCGCCTGAATCGATTCCTGCATAACTTCGCCCAGCGAACCGGTATACGTCAGCTTGCCTTTACCTGGCACGCAGGCGGTTTCGATAGTCAGCAGATCGCCGCCCACTTCCGTCCACGCCAGACCGGTCACCTGACCAACACGGCTTTCGCTCTCTGCGCGACCATAATCAAAGCGCTGCACGCCAAGGAAATCCTTGAGGTTATCGCCATTGATCACGATGTGCTTTTTCGATTTATCCATCAGCAGCGTTTTAACTGCTTTACGGCACAGCTTGGAGAGTTCGCGTTCCAAACTACGCACGCCCGCTTCACGGGTGTAATAGCGGATGATGCCAACAATCGCGCTGTCATCGACGGTGATCTCTTTCTCTTTCAGTGCATTACGTTCAATCTGCTTCGGCAGCAAATGTTGCTTCGCGATGTTCAGCTTTTCATCTTCGGTGTAACCGGAGAGACGAATCACTTCCATACGGTCAAGCAACGGCGCCGGGATGTTCATGGAGTTTGAAGTCGCCACAAACATAACGTCAGAGAGATCGTAATCCACTTCCAGATAGTGATCGTTAAACGCGATGTTCTGCTCGGGATCCAGCACCTCAAGCAGCGCTGAAGCCGGATCGCCACGCATGTCAGAAGACATTTTGTCGATTTCATCCAGCAGGAACAGCGGGTTTTTGACGCCCACTTTTGCCATTTTCTGGATCAACTTACCAGGCATAGAACCGATGTAGGTACGACGATGTCCGCGGATTTCTGCTTCATCACGCACGCCACCCAGCGCCATACGCACGTATTTACGTCCGGTGGCCTTAGCAATCGACTGACCCAGCGAGGTTTTACCCACGCCTGGCGGTCCAACGAGGCAAAGAATTGGGCCTTTGATTTTGCTCACGCGACTCTGCACCGCAAGATACTCAAGGATACGGTCTTTGACGCGTTCCAGACCGTAATGGTCTATATCCAGCGTTTCCTGCGCTTTACGCAGGTCTTTTTTCACCTTGCTGCGCGCCACCCACGGAACCTGAACCATCCAGTCGATGTAGCCACGCACCACGGTCGCTTCTGCAGACATCGGCGACATCATCTTCAGCTTCTGCAATTCAGCTTCAGCTTTTTCACGCGCTTCGGTCGGCATTTTGGCCGCTTCAATCTTACGTTTCAGCGCCTCGTACTCATCCGGCGCGTCATCCATTTCGCCCAGCTCTTTCTGAATGGCTTTCATTTGCTCATTCAGATAGTACTCACGCTGGCTTTTCTCCATCTGCTTTTTAACGCGGTTGCGAATGCGCTTCTCAACCTGCAGCAGATCGATTTCAGATTCCATCATCGCCATCAGATATTCCAGACGTTCGTTGACGTCGGACATCTCCAGCACGGACTGTTTATCAGCCAGTTTCAGCGGCATATGCGCTGCGACGGTATCGGCCAGGCGGGCCGCATCATCGATGCTGTTGAGGGAGGTTAAGACCTCAGGTGGGATTTTTTTATTGAGCTTGATGTAGCCTTCAAACTGGTTGATGGCCGTGCGTACCAGCACTTCCTGCTCGCGCTCTTCAATTTCTGGCGAGACAAGGTATTCGGCCTGGGCAACGAAATGGTCGCCATTATCAGCCAGCGTGGTGATGTGCGCGCGTTGTAAACCTTCAACCAGCACTTTTACCGTGCCGTCTGGAAGTTTCAGCATCTGCAATACAGAAGCGACGGTCCCTACTGAGAAGAGATCGTTAATGCCAGGTTCATCCGTTGAAGCCTCTTTCTGTGCAACCAGCATGATCTTTTTATCATGATCCATCGCGGCTTCGAGGCACCGAATCGATTTTTCCCGACCAACAAACAACGGAATTACCATGTGCGGATAAACCACCACGTCGCGCAACGGCAACACGGGGATTTCAATGCGTTCAGAACGCTCAGGATTCATAGAGCTCTCTCTTAGTTTAATGTCCGCCAGGTGATGGGTACCGCGCAATAGAGGTTTTGCAGTTAAACCCACAGGATATTGAGTATATGGGGATGCTTGTACGACATTCAATGTCACTGGCGAGAGAAAAACAAAAGGGGAAAGATTTTTCCCCTTTTTTAAGATAACAACGTGGTGCGATTGTTTATTTATTCACCAGAAGCCTGGGCTTCATGCTTTCCATAAATCAACATCGGTTCGGATTGACCTTCAATCACTGATTCATCAATCACTACTTTTTCAACGTCATCCATTGAAGGCAGGTCGTACATGGTTTCAAGTAACGCACCTTCAACGATAGAACGCAGACCACGCGCACCGGTTTTACGTGACATCGCTTTTTTAGCGATCGCCGTTAAGGCTTCGTCGCGGAATTCCAGTTCTACACCTTCCAGATTGAACAGCGCCTGATACTGTTTGGTCAGCGCGTTCTTCGGCTCACGCAGGATCTGAATCAGCGCTTCTTCACTCAGTTCGCTCAGCGTTGCCACAACCGGCAGACGACCAATGAACTCAGGAATCAGACCAAACTTGATCAAATCTTCTGGCTCAACCTGCGACAGCAATTCGCCTTCGCTCGCCTTCTGGGATTTGCCCTTCACGGTTGCGCCGAAGCCGATGCCGGATCCGGTTTCAACACGCTGGGAAATCACCTTATCGAGACCGGCGAATGCGCCACCACAGATGAACAGAATCTTGGAGGTATCAACCTGCAAGAACTCCTGCTGTGGATGTTTGCGTCCGCCCTGCGGCGGTACGGCAGCCACGGTGCCTTCAATTAATTTCAACAGCGCTTGCTGTACGCCTTCGCCCGAGACGTCACGAGTGATCGACGGGTTGTCAGACTTACGAGAAATCTTGTCGATTTCATCGATGTAGACAATGCCGCGTTGCGCTTTCTGCACGTCGTAATCACATTTCTGCAGCAGCTTCTGGATGATGTTTTCAACGTCTTCACCCACGTAACCCGCTTCGGTCAGCGTGGTGGCATCCGCCATGGTGAATGGCACATCCAGCAAGCGCGCCAGCGTTTCTGCCAACAGTGTTTTACCGCTACCGGTTGGACCGATCAGCAAAATGTTACTTTTGCCCAGTTCAATGCCGTTGCTGGTATCGCCATTACGCAAGCGTTTGTAGTGGTTATATACCGCTACTGCCAACACTTTCTTCGCCCTTTCCTGACCAATAACATAATCATCAAGGTGATGGCGGATTTCATGCGGCGTCGGCAGTGAGCTACGCTCGCGATGCGGCGCAACTTCCTTAATCTCTTCACGAATGATGTCGTTGCAAAGATCAACGCACTCATCGCAAATGTACACTGACGGCCCGGCAATTAGCTTACGGACTTCATGCTGGCTTTTGCCGCAGAAAGAGCAGTACAGCAACTTACCTGAACCGTCTTTGCGCTTATCTGTCATCAGCTAACCTCTTTTCTTTCTCAGACCAAATTTGTTGTACGGCGCTGGCCGTACATCAACGGCCGATATGCATTCAACCCATCTGCCTGCTCCCCGTTAACTATAGCGTAAGGGGCAGACAGATGTGTCTTATTGGCGATGCGTCAGGATTGAGTCAACCAAACCATACTCAACCGCTTCGCTCGCAGAGAGGAAACGATCGCGCTCGGTGTCGCGTTCAATCTCTTCCAGCGATTTGCCGGTGTGCTCAGCCATCAACTCATTCATGCGCTGCTTCACTTTCAGAATTTCGCGCGCATGGATTTCGATATCCGTCGCCTGGCCCTGATAGCCGCCCAACGGCTGATGAATCATCACACGTGAATTAGGCAGGCAGAAGCGTTTGCCTTTGGTGCCTGCGGTCAGCAGGAACGCACCCATTGAACAAGCCTGACCCATACAGATGGTGCTGACATCGGGCTTGATAAACTTCATTGTGTCATAAATCGACATCCCAGCAGTAATCACGCCGCCTGGCGAGTTAATGTAGAGGTAAATGTCTTTTTCAGGATTCTCAGCTTCCAGAAACAGCATCTGCGCCACGATCAGGTTAGCCATATGATCTTCAACCTGACCGGTCAGGAAGATCACACGCTCTTTGAGCAGGCGAGAGTAGATGTCGTAAGAACGCTCGCCGCGCGAGGTTTGTTCGACCACCATTGGCACCAGCGCCATGTGCGGTGCAGTAAATTCACGATCGCCACTGTATGACATTACCGTCTCCTGATAAATTTCATTGGCAACATTCTGTACCGATTTTACGTAAGCCGAGGCGCAAACACTACGTGCCACGGTCTCAAACCGAAATAACAACCCGGTTAATCAGTCAGTCTCACTGTTTTCATGCATTCTCCCTGTATCTGGGGATGCTGCCCAGTTGTTTCAAGCATAACAACCTTTTGCCCATTCGCTAACACGGAAAAAGAGCTTAGCGGATAATTTGCCGATTAATTAAGCAAATAGAGGACAAATCAGTGTACTTAACGCCAGAAACGAAAAAGCCCGCGACTTTTCAGTCACGGGCTTAGCACTAACGGTTAACGAATGAATCAGGCCGCAGAGGTCTGGTTCATCAGTTCCTGGAAGTTAGTGGCTTTATCGGTCACTTTCGCTTTCGCCAGTACCGCTTCAACCGCTTGCTCTTCCAGAGCCACGTTGCGCATGTTGTTCATCAGCTCGCTGTTCTTGCTGTAGAACTCGATCACTTCCTGCGGATCTTCGTACGCAGAAGCCATCTCTTCGATCAGCGTCTTAACGCGATCTTCGTCGGCCTGCAGTTCGTTGATGCGAATCACTTCGCCCAACAGCAGACCTACAACTACGCGACGTTTAGCCTGCTCTTCGAACAGTTCACGTGGCAGTTCCAGCGCTTGCTTCTCGTTGCCACCAAAACGCTGTGCAGCCTGACGACGCAGAACGTCGATTTCGCTGTCGATCAGCGCAACCGGAACGTCGATGTCGTTGGCGTTAACCAGACCGTCGATTGCCTGAGTCTTCACGCGGTTACGGATAGCACCTTTCAGCTCGCGATCCATGTTCTTACGCACTTCTGCACGCAGACCGGCAACTGAACCATCTTCCACGCCAAAGCGCTTGATGAACTCTTCAGTCAGCTCTGGCAGTTCGCGGGTTTCAACTTTCTTCAGCACGATTTCGAACTTCGCATCTTTCCCTTTCAGGTTTTCTGCGTGGTAATCGTCTGGGAATTTCACGTCGATAGTGAAGGTTTCGCCGGCTTTATGGCCAACAACGCCCTCTTCGAAGCCTGGGATCATACGACCCTGGCCCATTGCCAGCACGAAGTCAGAGGCTTTGCCGCCTTCAAACTCTTCGCCGTCAACAGAACCGCTGAAGTCGATGGTAGCGCGATCTTCAGCTGTCGCAGCTGCATCGCTCTCTTTCCAGGTCGCCTGCTGCTTCTGCAGGGTTTCCAGCATGGTATCAACGTCAGCGTCAGTCACTTCTACTACTGGCTTCTCGACTTCGATTGCGTCCAAGCCTTTCAGCTCAACTTCTGGATACACTTCGAACTCAACCGCGTAGGTGAAGTCTTCGCCTTCTTTATATTCGCCCGGCACATAGTTAGGTGCGCCAGCCGGATTGATTTTCTCTTTGATGATGGCGTCAACGAAGTTGCGCGTCATCAGCTCGCCCAGCACGTCCTGGCGAACAGAAGCACCGTAGCGCTGAGAAATGATGTGTGCCGGCACTTTGCCTTTACGGAAACCGTCGATACGGACTTTCTTAGCCACTTCCACCAGTTCTTTCTTCACTGCGCTTTCGATGCTGTCAGCTGCAACAGTAATCGAAATGCGACGGCCCAGACCCTGAGTGGTTTCTACTGAAACTGTCATCTTGTTACCTCAAAAAATCACGTGCTCGGTCAACTTCAGACACCACACATAAAATGCGCCGTATCCAACAACCGGGACGGCCTCTGCAGGCAGAACCTAATCCCTGTCACCAGAAGCGTCCCGAAGACATTCCGGAAAAATAGACGCAGCATTATAGCGGCATCGCTGGAATGAGTCGAGGCTGCAAACTCACCACTTTTTAGCGGTTTTGCTGCTTTTTTGCGCCGTAGATCGCGTTTGAGTGTAATAAATGAAAAGAAAACGGCCCTCAGGCCGTTTTTGGAGATGTGTTAGAAGGGAATTCAGGCAAGCGTGCCAGCACCGCGACAATTCGGTGAAGCCAAAACCGTATCCTGCAATCCATCCCACTCTTTTTGCGTGTAAGTATGCAGTGCCAGCGCGTGTACGCTGCCCGCTAATTCGGTTGCCAGTTCGCCATAAATAGCGCGATGACGTTGCAGAAAGCGCTGGCCGGTAAATCGATCGCTGACAATCACCACTTTAAAGTGACTTTCAGAACCGGCGGGCACGTTATGACGGTAGCTTTCATCATGCACTTCAAGATGTGCAGGCTCGAAAGCGTTACGCAACTTTTCTTCTATTTGTTCGCGAATCATGATTAACACTCCTTTCCGGCGAGCGCTGTGCCCATCTGTTTAAATATTAGTAGGTTTTTTACCGCTTCCGCAGCTTGGCCGTAAATAAATCCGCCAGCGCTGCGCATAGTAACCTGCTTATCTTGCAGGTCAACCGGCTGGCGTTTCATCCTGTCCGAAAAAAGCCTTTACAATCAATTTCCATTGGCCCGGGGCTTTTTTCACCGCTGCGCAATGCTATGATGGCCGCAGTTTTGCAAACCAACCCATATGCTAACGAGAATGAGTATGTTGAAAAAACTGTTATTCCCTCTGCTGGCTGCTTTTATTTTGGCCGGCTGTGCCAGCAACAACACTACGTTGGATATTCAACCGAAGATCCAACTGCCGCAGCAAGATCCAAGCCTGATGGGCGTCACCATCAGCGTTAACGGTGCCGATCAACGTTCCGATCAGGCGCTGGCCAAAGTGAACCGTGATGGTCAGTTGATCACACTGACACCATCCCGCGATCTGCGCTTCCTGCTGCAGGAAGTGTTAGAGAAGCAGATGACGTCGCGCGGCTACATGATTGGTCCAAGCGGTGCCGTTGATCTGCAGATCGTGGTGAATGGTCTGTATGCTGATGTGACACAAGGCAACGTGCGCTACAGCATTACCACCAAGGCGGATATCTCCATCATCGCTACCGCGAAAAACGGTAACAAGCAGGTGAAAAACTATCGCCAGACTTACAGCGTAGAAGGCGCGTTTACCGCCACCAACGCGAAGATCACTAACGCGGTTAACTCAACGCTGAGTGACGTGATTGCTGATATGGCGCAGGACACCAGCGTTCACAACTTCATCAAGCAGAACGCCCGCTAATTTCCGCAGTAATTTGCCCGGCGACGTTTCGCCGGGCTTCATTTCAGGTTGGCTATGACATCTCACTATCTGCGTATTTTTACCCAACGTAATGCGGCGGTACTGCTGCTGCTGGGTTTTGCCTCAGGCTTACCGCTGGCGTTAACCGCCGGGACGTTACAGGCGTGGATGACGGTAGAGAATGTTGACCTGAAAACCATCGGTTTCTTCTCCCTTGTCGGCCAGGCTTACGTGTTTAAGTTCCTGTGGTCGCCGATGATGGATCGCTATACGCCACCGTTTCTCGGTCGCCGTCGCGGCTGGCTGCTGGTCACGCAGCTGGCGCTGATTGGCGGCATTATCGCCATGGGCTTTATGCAGCCTTCGCGTGACTTAACGCTGCTGGCTGCGCTGGCGGTGCTGGTTGCCTTCTGTTCGGCCTCGCAGGATATCGTGTTTGATGCCTGGAAAACCGATGTGCTGCCGCCGGAAGAGCGCGGCAGCGGCGCGGCGATCACCGTGCTGGGTTATCGTCTGGCGATGTTGATTTCGGGTGGGCTGGCGCTGTGGTTAGCGGATCGCTATCTTGGCTGGCAAGCCACTTACTGGCTGATGGCGCTGCTGATGGTGCCGGGCCTGATCGCCACTTTGTTGGCGAAAGAGCCGGAGATGCCGGCGCGTGAACCGCATTCGCTTCGCCAGGCCGTGACATTCCCGCTAAAAGACTTTTTCCAGCGTAATAACGCCTGGCTGCTGATCACGCTGATTATCCTTTATAAGCTTGGCGATGCGTTTGCCGCCTCGCTCACCACCACTTTCCTGATTCGCGGCGTCGGTTTTAGCGCTGGCGATGTCGGTCTGGTGAACAAAACGCTTGGCCTGCTGGCCACCATCATCGGCGCGCTATACGGCGGTGTGCTGATGCAGCGCCTGAGTTTGTTCCGCGCCCTGATGATTTTCGGCGTGCTGCAAGCGGTGTCGAACTTTGCTTACTGGCTGCTGGCGGTGACGCCACCGCACTTGTGGAGCATGGCAGGCGCGGTGTTTATTGAAAACCTGTGCGGCGGCATGGGCACTGCG
Organism: Pantoea sp. YR525; assembly: GCF_900116775.1. Taxonomy (NCBI): domain Bacteria; kingdom Pseudomonadati; phylum Pseudomonadota; class Gammaproteobacteria; order Enterobacterales; family Erwiniaceae; genus Pantoea; species Pantoea sp. YR525. The sequence goes on along the minus strand of NZ_FPBU01000008.1, from coordinate 95,708 downwards.
GCCTTTGTCGCGTTGTTGATGACGCTGTGCAATAAATCCTTCTCTGCAACGCAGTTCGCGCTGCTTTCTGCCCTCTCCGCCGTGGGCCGTGTTTACGTTGGTCCCGCCGCCGGTTGGCTGGTTGAACTGTGGGGCTGGCCGACCTTCTATGCTTTCACCGTGTTTGCTGGCGTACCGGGATTGCTGCTGTTGTGGCTGTGTCGCGGCACCCTGCACAGCATGCAGCAAAGCGGGGAGTTTGTGATGCGCAGCTTATGGCCGCAAGGTTACCGCTGGACGGTGCGTCTGTTCAGCATCGGCTGTGGCTTGCTGGCCTTATGGCTGCTGGCATTAGCACTCAATGCCAGCGGAGTTGTGCAGATCAATGCGCTGCTCACGCCGATGTTTGAAGCCGGAATGGCATTTGCGCTGTTAGCTGTCGCACTCGGGGTTATTTTGGATAGTTTGGCATTAAAAAAAGCGGCGCGAGAAAATCTGGGTTAAGTAAGCCAATTTTTGTGACGAAATAATGGGCTAAAAAATATCAGTCGCCGATTTTACCAATAGCATTTTTTTTAAAGCGAATTAGAAACATTAAATTAACAACTGCTGGCGAATATTTAAATCCGGTGCGCAATTACTTTGTATAAAAGACATCGCTGAAATGATGCAGAAATGTTAAATAAATGAGTATTAAGAGTACGGTTTATACTTTCCCTGATTTTTCTGCGGTTTCTACCATTGGTTTTTGTTATATTGATGCCAACTGCTTGTCGCAGTTAATAATTTGTCACCCTGCGTAACATCTGTGACACCCTTAGCAAAAGGTGTCAACAGCCTTCTGACACATTCTTAAGCTGGTTTACACTGCATAAACCTTCCCGTAAAATGCGCGCACACTTAAACGACAATAGAGCCCTTTGTCATTGAGGTCGTTAAATGAGACTCAGTAAATACAATAAAAGTTTGGGGATTTTGTCATTAATTGCAGGCGCTGTATTACTCAGTGGCTGCGATAGTGCGTTGTTAAATCCCAAAGGACAGATTGCACTGGAGCAACGTTCGTTGATTCTGACAGCTTTCGGCTTGATGATGATCGTCGTTATCCCGGCAGTCTTCATGGCAGTATTCTTTGCCTGGAAATATCGGGCAACCAATACTAACGCAACTTATAGCCCTAACTGGTCACACTCGAACAAAGTGGAAGCCGTGGTCTGGACCATTCCGATCCTGATCATTATCTTCCTCGGCGTTTTGACCTGGAAATCAACCCACGCGCTGGAGCCGAGCAAACCGCTGGTTTCTGACGTTAAACCGGTTGAGATCGACGTAGTGGCACTGGACTGGAAATGGCTGTTCATTTACCCGGAACAGGGTATTGCAACCGTTAACCAGATTGCCTTCCCGGCAAACACTCCGGTGAACTTCAAGATCACCTCCAACTCCGTGATGAACTCCTTCTTTATTCCTACTCTCGGCAGCCAGATCTACGCGATGGCCGGTATGCAGACCAAACTGCATCTGATCGCCAACGAGCCAGGAACATTTGACGGTATCTCTGCGAACTTCAGTGGTCGTGGTTTCTCTGGCATGAAGTTCAAAGCCATTGCAACTAAAGACGATGCGGAATTCCAGCAGTGGGTTGCCAAAGTTAAAGCGGCACCTAACGCGCTGAACACCATGGATGATTTCGAGAAACTGGCTACGCCAAGCGAAAATCACCCGGTGGAATATTTCTCTACGACGAATCCAGAACTGTTCAAGCAAGTTATTGATAAGTTCAAGATGAGCCACGGGAAGATGGACATGCCAGAGCATAAAGGCATGGACATGAGTCACGCCGCTTCCGCGGGAGCCGAGGAATAATACGATGTTCGGAAAATTAACACTGGATGCAGTGCCATACCACGAACCCATTATCGTGGTTACGGTCGCCGCTATCATTTTAGGTGGTCTGGCACTGGTTGCTGCGATTACCTATTTTGGTAAGTGGCAGTACCTGTGGTCAGAATGGTTCACCTCCATCGACCACAAAAAACTGGGTATCATGTACATCATCATGGCTTTCGTCATGTTGCTGCGCGGCTTTGCCGATGCGGTAATGATGCGTACCCAACAAGTGATGGCTTCCGCTGGGGAAGCCGGCATACTACCGCCGCACCACTACGACCAGATCTTCACCGCTCACGGCGTGATCATGATCTTCTTCGTGGCGATGCCATTCGTGGTAGGTCTGATGAACATCGCGGTACCGCTGCAAATCGGTGCACGTGACGTTGCCTTCCCGTTCCTGAACAACCTGAGCTTCTGGTTTACCGCGATCGGTGTGATCCTGGTGAACATCTCTCTGGGTGTGGGCGAGTTCGCACAGACCGGCTGGTTAGCTTATCCGCCGCTTTCGGGTGCGGAGTACAGTCCTGGCGTCGGGGTCGATTACTGGATCTGGAGTCTCCAGCTGTCCGGTATCGGTACGACACTGACCGGTATCAACTTCTTCGTTACCATTCTGAAGATGCGTGCGCCGGGCATGGACCTGTTCAAAATGCCGGTATTCACCTGGGCATCACTGTGTACTAACGTCCTGATCATCGCTGCGTTCCCGGTACTGACCGTTACGCTGGCACTGTTGACGCTTGACCGTTACCTTGGCTTCCATTTCTTCACCAATGAAATGGGCGGTAACATGATGATGTACGTCAACCTGATTTGGGTCTGGGGTCACCCGGAAGTGTACATCCTGGTTCTGCCGGTGTTTGGTGTCTTCGCTGAAGTCACTGCTACCTTCTCTAAAAAGCGTCTGTTCGGTTACACCTCTCTGGTGTGGGCGACCATCGCGATTACCGTCTTGTCGTTCATCGTTTGGCTGCACCACTTCTTCACCATGGGTGCGGGCGCGAACGTAAACGCCTTCTTCGGTATCATGACGATGATCATCGCTATCCCGACCGGCGTGAAAATCTTCAACTGGCTATTCACCATGTATCAGGGTCGCGTTGAGTTCCACTCAGCGATGCTGTGGACCATCGGCTTCCTGGTTACCTTCTCGATTGGTGGTATGACAGGTGTTCTGCTGGCGGTTCCGGGTGCGGACTTCATTCTGCACAACAGCCTGTTCCTGATCGCGCACTTCCATAACGTGATTATCGGTGGTGTGGTGTTCGGTTGTATGGCTGGCGTGACCTACTGGTTCCCGAAAGCATTCGGCTTCACGCTGAATGAAAAATGGGGCATCCGCGCGTTCTGGTTCTGGATCATCGGCTTCTTCGTGGCATTCATGCCGCTGTATGCGCTGGGCTTCATGGGTATGACGCGTCGTATCAGCCAGGACATCGATCCTCAGTTCCACTCACTGCTGGTCGTTGCAGCAGGCGGTGCGGCGCTGATCGCTTGCGGTATCCTGTGCCAGATTACCCAGTTCTACGTTTCTGTGCGTGACCGCGACCAGAACCGTGACCTGACCGGTGACCCGTGGGGTGGACGTACGCTGGAGTGGGCAACCTCTTCACCGCCGCCGTTCTACAACTTTGCTGTTATCCCTCATATCCACGAGCGTGATGCGTTCTGGGAAATGAAAGAGAAAGGCGAAGCGTACAAGCAGCCAGAAAAATATGAAGAAATTCATATGCCGAAAAACAGCGGCGCAGCCATTGTTATCGCGGCCCTGATGACTGTCTTCGGTTTCGCTATGATCTGGCACATTTGGTGGCTGGCTGGCCTTACCTTCCTGGGCACTATCGTGACCTGGATTGTGAAGAGCTTCGATGAAGACGTGGATTACTACGTACCGGTTGCCGAAGTCGAGCAGATCGAGAAGAAGCACTTTGACGAAATCAGCAAAGCAGGTCTGAAATAATGTCAACTGAAACTGCAAAACACCACCACGACGCCCATGCGGAGCATGGGCATCACGATGCAGGAGCCAATAAAGTCTTTGGCTTCTGGATCTACCTGATGAGTGACTGCATTATCTTCGCAACCCTGTTTGCGACCTATGCAGTAATGGTCAATAACACTGCCGGTGGCCCGGCAGGTAAAGACATCTTCGAACTGCCGTTCGTCCTGGTCGAAACCGCGCTGCTGCTGCTCAGCTCCATTACCTATGGTATGGCAGTGATTGCGATGAACAACCAGAACAAGGGCTCGGTCATCAGCTGGTTAGCGTTGACCTTCCTGTTCGGTGCTGGCTTTATCGGCATGGAAATCTATGAATTCCATCACCTGATCAAAGAAGGCTTCGGTCCTGATCGCAGCGGCTTCCTGTCAGCGTTCTTCACGCTGGTCGGCACGCACGGTCTGCACGTAACCTCTGGCCTGATCTGGATGGCAGTGATGATGTTCCAGATTTCTAAACGTGGTCTGACTGCAACCAACCGCACCCGTATCATGTGCCTGAGCTTGTTCTGGCACTTCCTGGATGTGGTTTGGATCTGCGTATTCACCGTTGTCTACCTGATGGGAGCCATGTAATGAGTCATTCTGTTAACGAACATGGCGCTTCGCACGGTAGCGTGAAGTCTTACATGATCGGCTTCGTCCTCTCTATCATCCTGACCGGTATTCCGTTCTGGATGGTAATGGATGGCGGCGCTTCACACGGCACTATTCTGGGTGTGGTTCTGGTGTGTGCGGTAGTTCAGGTGCTGGTTCACCTCGTCTACTTCCTGCACTTAGACAGCAAATCAGAAGGTGGCTGGAACATGGTGGCCATCGTCTTCTCAGCACTCATTATCTTGATTGTTGTTGTAGGCTCACTGTGGATTATGTGGAACCTCAACTACAACATGATGGCCCACTAAAGAGTCGCGTAATGATTAAGCAATACCTGCAAGTAACAAAACCAGGAATTATTTTCGGCAATTTAATTTCTGTGATCGGTGGATTCCTGCTGGCTTCGAAAGGCAGCATTGATTACACCCTGTTTCTCGCCTCGCTGGTTGGCGTATCGCTGGTTGTCGCATCAGGTTGTGTTTTCAACAACGTGATTGACCGCGATATCGACATCAAAATGGAGAGAACGCGGAACCGTGTTCTGGTCAAAGGCCTGATCTCGGCGAAAGTAAGCCTGGTTTATGCAACCGCATTGGGTATTGCTGGCTTTGCGTTGCTGTATTTCGGCGCTAACCCACTGGCCATGTGGCTGGCGGTGATGGGCTTCGTGGTTTACGTAGGCGTTTACAGCCTCTATATGAAGCGTAACTCTGTCTACGGCACGCTGATTGGTAGTCTCTCTGGCGCTGCGCCGCCGGTGATTGGCTATTGCGCAGTGACCAACCAGTTTGATGCTGGCGCGTTGATTTTACTGGCTATCTTTAGCCTTTGGCAGATGCCGCACTCCTATGCGATTGCCATCTTCCGCTTTAAAGATTACCAGGCTGCCAACATTCCGGTTCTGCCGGTGGTGAAAGGCATCTCAGTGGCAAAAAATCATATTACGCTGTATATCCTGGCGTTCATGATTGCCACGCTGATGCTGACCCTTGGCGGTTACGCGGGCTACAAATATCTGGTGGTGGCTGCGGCCGTTAGCGTGTGGTGGCTCGGCATGGCACTTTCAGGTTACAAAACCTCAAACGACAAAGTTTGGGCGCGTAAACTGTTTGTGTTCTCGATTGTCGCTATCACCGCCTTGAGCGTGATGATGTCGGTTGATTTCATGACGCCAGCGTCGAAAGATTTGCTGACTTACGTCTGGTAATTCAGCTCCGCAAAACCAGAAAGGGCGCGAATTTCGCGCCCTTTCTTTTTGTTACCACTGCTTAAGAACAAATGTTTTACCCGCCCTGCCCTGCTGCCTAGAATGGGCGCAGTATAATTTTGAGGTAAACATGAACGACAATAAAATGACGCCAGTAGAGCTTCGCGCTACATGGGGTTTAGGTACCGTTTTTTCCCTGCGTATGCTGGGAATGTTTATGGTCTTGCCGGTACTCACCACGTACGGCATGGCGTTACAGGGCGCCAGTGAAACACTGATTGGTCTCGCAATCGGTATCTATGGTTTGGCACAAGCCATCTTCCAGATTCCATTTGGTCTGCTCTCCGATCGCGTCGGCCGTAAGCCACTGATCGTCGGCGGACTGCTGCTGTTCGTTTTCGGCAGTGTTATTGCTGCCACCTCCGACACCATTTGGGGTGTGATTTTAGGCCGCGCATTACAAGGTTCCGGCGCGATAGCCGCTGCGGTAATGGCGTTGCTGTCGGACTTAACCCGTGAACAGAACCGTACCAAAGCGATGGCATTTATCGGCATCAGCTTTGGCGTCACCTTTGCCATTGCAATGGTAGTTGGCCCGATTGTCACCCACGCGCTCGGCTTGCACGCGCTATTTTGGATGATTGCTATCCTCGCGACGCTTGGCATCGTCATCACCTTATTAGTGGTACCGAATGCGCCAAATCACGTGTTGAATCGCGAATCCGGCATGGTGAAAGGCAGCATCCGTGCAGTGCTGACCAATCCAAAACTGTTAAAACTGAATATCGGCATTCTCTGCCTGCACATTCTGTTGATGTCGAGCTTTGTGGCGCTGCCGGGACAGTTTGAACAAGCCGGTTTACCTGCGGCAGAGCACTGGAAAGTTTATCTGGTGACCATGCTGGTGGCGTTTGTTGCCGTGGTGCCTTTCATTATTTACGCCGAAGTGAAGCGCCGCATGAAGCGCGTGTTTGTCGGCTGCGTGGCGATCATCATCATCGCGGAAATCGTATTGTGGGGCGCGGCAGGCCACTTCTGGACGCTGGTGATTGGCGTGCAGCTGTTCTTCCTCGCCTTCAACCTAATGGAAGCGATTCTGCCGTCGCTGATCAGTAAAGAGTCGCCGCCGGGCTACAAAGGCACCGCGATGGGCATCTACTCCACCAGCCAGTTCATTGGCGTGGCGATTGGCGGCAGCATGGGCGGATGGATCTATGGTCATGTAGATGCACAAACCGTGTTCCTGGTCGGCGCGATTGTCGCTGCAGCGTGGCTGTTTGTGGCAATGTCGATGCAGGAACCGCCTTACGTTAGCAGCCTGCGCATTATGCTCAGCGATGCGGTGCTGGCAGTGCCGAACCTTGAGAAGCGATTGAAAGCGCAGCCCGGCGTGGCGTCGGTGTTTATCGTGCCGGAAGAGAAAAGTGCCTACATCAAAATCGACAGTAAAGTGACGAGCCGCGTCGAACTTGAAGCGCTGCTCGCCAGCTGTTAAATGACAAGCCCGACCACTGCGTCGGGCTTTTTGTTACAGCGACATATCCACCACGATGCGCCCTTCAATCTTGCCAGCGTGCATACGCGCGAAGATATCGTTGATGTTCGTCAGCGGTTCTACTGCCACGGTGGCTTTCACCTTATGACGACCGGCGAAATCCAGCGCTTCCTGCAGATCTTTGCGCGTACCGACGATGGAACCGCGCACCGTAATGCCATCCAGCACCATATTGAAGATCGACAGATCGAATTTGCCCGGCGGCAAACCGTTCAGCACCATGGTGCCGCCACGACGCAGCGTACCAATCGCCTGTTCGAATGCTTTCGGTGAAACTGCCGTCACCAGCACGCCATGCGCGCCGCCAAAACTCTCCTGGAACACTTTGGCCGGATCGATATTTTTCGCATTCGCTACCACGCTGGCACCGAGACGTTTAGCAAACTCAAGCTTCTCATCATCGATATCTACCGCCGCCACATTCAGACCCATCGCCACCGCGTACTGCACCGCCATATGCCCTAAACCGCCGATACCGGAGATCACCACCCAATCGCCGGGTTTGGTGTCGGTCATTTTCAGCCCTTTATACACGGTGACGCCGGCACAGAGGATCGGCGCGATTTCGTTGTAATCGACGTTATCCGGGATGATACCGACATAGTTGGCATCGGCGAGGCAATATTCCGCGAAGCTGCCATTCACCGAGTAACCGGCATTTTGCTGCGACAAACACAGCGTTTCCCAGCTATCCAGACAATGCTCACAATGGCCGCACGCCGAATAAAGCCACGGTACACCAACGCGATCGCCCATTTTCAGGTGCTTAACGCCCTCGCCCAGCGCCACAACCTGGCCAACACCTTCGTGGCCCGGAATAAACGGTGGATTAGGTTTAATCGGCCAGTCGCCTTCGGCTGCGTGGAGATCGGTATGGCACACGCCGGTAGCTGCGATTTTCACCAAAATCTGCCCCGGCCCGACCTGCGGCACCGGCACCTGCTCAATCACTAACGGTTCACCAAAAGACTTCACAACAGCGGCTTTCATGGTGGTTTTGATTTGCATATTCATCTTTCACTCTCCATTTGATCGGATGCGGACTCAGAACAGGCCCAAAGGCGCGGTGCCATAGCTGACCAGCAGATTTTTGGTTTGTTGATAGGCGCTGAGCGCCATCTTGTGCGTCTCACGGCCAACACCCGATTGCTTATAGCCGCCGAATGCCGCGTGAGCGGGATAGATGTGATAGCAGTTGGTCCAGACGCGACCGGCTTTAATGCCGCGTCCCATGCGATAGGCCAGATTGGTATCGCGCGTCCACACGCCCGCGCCAAGGCCAAACTGGGTTTCATTGGCGATGGCGAGGGCTTCTGCTTCATCCTTAAAGGTTGTAACACCAATCACCGGCCCAAAAATCTCCTCCTGGAAACAGCGCATCTGGTTAGTTCCTTTGATTAAGGTCGGCTGAATGTAGAATCCGTCATTCAGTTCTGCGGCCACGCTAGCGCGATCGCCACCGGTGAGAATCTGACCGCCTTCGTCGCGTGCGATGTTGATATACGACAGGATTTTATCGAATTGCTGGCGTGAAGCCTGCGCACCAATCATGGTGTCGGTATCGAGCGGATCGCCACGACGAATGTTGGCCACCTTCGCCATCACGCGATCCATAAAGGGTTGATAGATCGATTCGTGAATCAAAGCGCGTGACGGGCAAGTACAGACTTCGCCCTGATTAAAGAAGCCGAGCACTAACCCTTCCACCGCTTTCTCAATAAACTCATCCTCGCCATCCATTACATCGGCGAAGTAGATATTCGGCGACTTGCCGCCCAGCTCAACGGTGCAGGGAATGATGTTTTCAGCAGCGCAGGCCATAATGTGACGACCAACTGGCGTTGAACCGGTAAAGGCGATTTTGGCGATGCGTTTACTGGTCGCCAGCGCTTCACCCGCTTCACGACCAAAGCCCTGCACCACATTCAACACGCCAGCCGGGAACAGATCGCCAATCACCTCCATCAGCAGCGTAATGCCCAGCGGCGTCTGTTCTGCCGGTTTCAGCACCACACAGTTCCCCGCCGCCAGCGCCGGCGCCAGTTTCCACGCCGCCATTAACAGCGGGAAGTTCCACGGAATGATCTGCCCAACCACGCCGAGCGGCTCATGGAAGTGATACGCAACAGTGGTTTCATCGATCTCCGCAGTGCTGCCCTCTTGCGCCCGCAGGCAACCGGCGAAATAACGGAAGTGATCCACCGCCAGCGGCAGATCGGCATTCAGGGTTTCGCGGATCGGTTTCCCGTTATCCCAGCTCTCCGCCACCGCCAGTTTTTCGAGATTGGCCTCGATACGATCCGCCACCTGCAGCAGGATGTTGGCGCGATGCTGCACGCTGGTTTTTCCCCAGGCATCGGCCGCCTGATGCGCTGCATCCAGCGCTAAATCGATATCACCCGCATCCGAACGCGGAAACTGCGCGATATCACTGCCATTCACTGGCGAGGTGTTGGTGAAGTATTGGCCGCTGAGCGGCTCGACGAATTTGCCCGCAATGTAGTTGCCGTAAGTCGCCTGAAATGAAACCAAAGCGCCGGGCGTGCCGGGATGTGCATAACGCATCGCAAACTCCTTTATGTAGGGTCAGATAATCTGAAGGCTCAGTCGCCATTCAGAGAACGTGCTGTCAAAGGAGCTATTGCAGCGGGCGTGCCAGCTTTTTTCATCAGCTGATCATTTGAAAAAATATAAATTTAATCATTAAGTTATAAGTCCACACACGGCTTGATTTGCAGATGTTGTGCAGAAAAGTTCACCATCTGTGTTGCGTATCGCAACAGTACAGAAACCGACCCGCTACAATGCTGCAACACTTTCGCTTGGGCATGAGGTCATCAATGCAGGGAAATCCATCCGCGTCTGCCGTTAACGCCAATCCGCTGTTAAGCGACTCCTGGTTCCGTAGCCAGCTGTATGGTCTCGATCGCACCGCCGATGATTTTCCCCGTGTTCGCCAGGGTGAACTGGCCGATGTGCTCGCCAGTAATGCCGGGCTGCAGCAGTTCGCGCAGCCGGTTATTAAACAGCTGGCGCAGAAACTGGCCGAGAAGCAATCGGTGGTGATTCTGTCGGATGCCACCGGTTTGGTGCTTAATACCTTTGGCGATATGCCTTCGATGGAAAAAGCCCAACGTTATGCGCTGGCTCCGGGCAATTTGTGGAGTGAATGCGGGCGTGGCACCAATGCGATTGGCACTGCGCTGGCGATTGATGACGGCTGCGAAATTGAAGGTCATCAGCACTTCCTGACGCTCAATCAAGGCTTGTACTGCGCGGCGATGCCGCTGCAAATGCCGAACGGCCAAATTGCTGGCGTGCTGGATATTTCCGGCCCGGCGCACTTCCCGCATCCGCAAACCTTTAATTGGGTGAAAGCGGCGGCGAAACAGATCGAATACCTGTGGGTAAAACAGAGCCTGCACCCGCAGCAATGGTTGATGAGCCTGCATCTGCAGCCGCAGGGCATCGATACCAGCGATGAACTGCTGCTGGTGTTCTCAGATAATGTCCTGACAGCCGCTAATCGCCTAGCGATGCGCGAACTGGCGCTGAGCGTCGAACAACTCGGCAGCGTGACCTTTCAACAACTGTTCCCGCAACAGCAGCAGCAAGCCAACACCATTCCCGTTCCGCTCGATTACGCCACGCAGCGCTACTATTTCCGCCTGCGTGCGCCGCAGCGCAGCCATTTTGCCACGCCGAGCGAACCCGCCAGCGATCTGCCCTTCTCGCTGGGCCGCGATGGCGAGAAGATGGTGCGGCTGCTCAATGCCGGCGTTTCACTGTGCATTCACGGTGAAACCGGCAGCGGCAAAGAGTATGTCAGCCGCGCACTGCATCAGCAGAGCCGCTGGCGCGAAGGTAAATTCGTGGCCATTAACTGCGCGGCTATCCCCGAAGCGCTGATTGAATCTGAGCTGTTTGGCTATCAACCCGGCGCGTTCACCGGTGCCAGCAAGAATGGCTATATCGGTAAAATCCGTGAAGCGGATGGCGGCGTGCTGTTTCTCGATGAAATTGGCGATATGCCGCTGGCGCTGCAAACCCGCTTGCTACGTGTGTTGCAGGAGAAAGAGGTGGCGCCGCTCGGCTCCAGCCGCAGCTGGCCGGTGAATTTTGCGGTGATCAGCGCCACGCACCGCGATTTGGCACAACGCGTTGCCGAAGGCGAATTCCGCGAAGATTTGCTCTATCGCCTGCAGGAATTTTCGATGACCATTCCGCCACTGCGCGACTGGCCGGATGTAGAGGGTTTTATCAGCCGTTTATGGCTGGAGCTGGGCGGCGCGGATCGGGATATTCAGCTTTCACCTGCTTTATTAACAGCACTGGCACAGCTGCCGTGGCCGGGCAACGTGCGGCAATTGCGCAGCTTGTTACGCGTGCTGCTGGCGCTGGCGGATGAAGGTGAGGAAGTAACTGAGGTGCATTTGCCGGCCGAGTATCGTCGCGCGGCGTTGCCGCCACAGCCCGATCGGCAGAGTCATGATGAACGGTTGATCAGCGAAACGCTGCAGTGCTTTAATGGCAATATCAGTAAAACGGCGGAAGCCTTAGGCGTCGCGCGCAGCACGCTTTATCGTCGTGCGGCGCGCGACAAACGCGATTAGTCGCGGAAGTTTTTGAACTGGAAAGGCTGACCAAGGTTGCCACCGCGCACCAGCGCCATCGCACCTTGCAGATCGTCGCGTGACTTACCGGTTACGCGCAGTTCTTCACCCTGAATCTGCGTCTGCACTTTCAGCTTGCTGTCTTTAATCAGCTTCACCAGCTTTTTCGCGATATCGCTTTCGATACCTTTCTTCAGCTTGGCTTCCACCGACCAGCTTTTACCGCTGTGCACGATCTCTTCTGGCACTTCAATTGCCGCGCCTTCAATGCCACGCTTCAGCAGCTTTTCACGCAGAATATCCACCAGCTGCTTTACCTGAAAATCAGATTCGCTGCTGAGTTTGATGGTCTCATTCTTTTCGTTGAGCTCAATGGTTGCACTCACGTTACGGAAATCGAAACGGGTTGAGATCTCGCGGCTCGCATTCTCCACGGCATTTCGCACTTCCGACAATTCGACTTCGGAAACGATATCGAAAGATGGCATCTTTTCTTCTCCTGATACTAAAGTGACATGCATAATACGCGTCTTGTGGCGCTAATAAAACACGATACATGGAAAGCTATACTTACTCGTAACGTGAAAACAGGAACCCGCCCACGGGAGGCAAAATGAAAATTACCGTGTTGGGGTGTGGCGCCTTAGGTCAAATTTGGCTCGCCGCTCTCGCCCGTCAGGGACATGAGGTGCAGGGTTGGTTACGTGTGCCGCAGCCGTATTGCTCCGCCAACGTGGTCGATCCGCAAGGCCAGGTGAGCAATCACACCTTTATCGCCAACGATCCGCTGTTCCTCGCCGAAAGCCAGCTATTACTGGTGACGCTCAAAGCGCCGCAGGTTTCTCCTGCAGTGAAAAACCTGCAAAGCGTGCTGCCGACGCACGCGCCGATTCTGCTGCTGCATAACGGCATGGGAACGCTGGAAGAGTTGAAAGATCTGCGTCAGCCGCTGCTGCGCGGCATCACCACACATGCCGCGATGCGCGATGGCACGGTGATCAAACACATCGCGCACGGCATCACGCACATTGGCCCTGCTAATCGCGAGAGCGCCGCGCTGAGTGATATCGCCGATATTCTGCATCAGGCGCTGCCGGATGTGGCCTGGCATGACAACATCGCCGCCGCCAGCTGGCGCAAGCTGGCCATCAACTGCGTAATCAATCCAATGACCGTTGAGCACGATTGCCAGAACGGTGCGCTGCGTGCCTGGCCGGAACAAATAGCAATGCTGTGCGAAGAGATCGCCTGGGTGATGGAGCGCGAAGGCCAGCACATGGCGGTGGATAATCTGCGCGACATTATTTACGACGTGATCGATAGCACCGCTGCCAATACCTCATCGATGCTGCAGGATGTGCGGGCGCAGCGCCTGACCGAAATTGATTACATCACCGGTTACCTGTTGCGTCGCGCCCGCGCGCAGGGCATTTCACTGCCGGAAAATACCCGTTTGTACGATCTGATTAAACGTAAGGAGTCCCACTATGAGCGCGAACGCATCGGTTCTGGTTTGCCTGGCACATGGAAGTGAAGAGACCGAAGCGGTCACCACTATCGATTTGCTGGTACGCGGCGGATTAAGCGTCACCACCGCCAGCGTGGAGAGCGATGGCACGCGTGAAATCGTCTGCTCGCGCGGTGTGCGGCTGCTGGCGGATGCGCCTTTGGTTGAGGTCGCGGATAACGACTACGATGCGATTGTACTGCCCGGCGGTTTGAAAGGCGCGGAGACTTTCCGCGACAGCCCGCTATTGGTGGAAACCGTGCGCCAGTTCCATCTCTCCAGTAAGATTGTGGCGGCGATTTGTGCCGCGCCGGGCACGGTTTTGGTCGCGCACGATCTGTTTCCCGTCGGCAATATGACCGGTTTTCCCGGCCTGCGTGACACCATTCCAGACAGTAAATGGATGGAGCGCCGCGTGGTGTGGGATCCGCGCGTTAATCTGCTGACCAGCCAGGGACCGGGCACCGCCATTGATTTTGCGTTGAAGCTGATAGATTTGCTGGTGGATAAAGAGACCGCGCGTGAAGTGGCTTCACAGCTGGTGCTGGCGGCAGGAATTTATAATTATCAGGAGTTTGAAGAGCGTTAATAATAGAGGTCGCCATAAATGGCGACCCTACTTATTAAGGGCGATAAACTTTTACGTTTTTGAAGCCCTGCTCGTGCAGATAGAGCGCCTGCAGGCGACTCATCACACCGCGATCGCAATACAGCAGCCAGGTTTTGCTCTGGTCCAAATCGCCAAACTGGGTGCTGAGTTTGTAGAACGCCAGGGTTTTCACCTCAACGCCTTCAACTTCCAGCGGTTTCGCGTCCTGCTCATCGGCCGAACGGATATCCAGCACTACGTCGTTGCTGGTGAAGGAGTCAACGGTTTCAACTTCCACCACTTCTTCTTCCGTCTGCTCGGCGATTTCACGGATATCGACGTTGCTGGCTTCCTGCACCACACGATTAAGAATCTCGAAATCGAAGTTTTGCTCTTCCGCTTCGATCTTCCCTTTCACCGCTTTAACGGTTGGGCTTTTCGAAATCACGCCGCAATATTCTGGCATGGTGCGGGCAAAATCTTCGGTGCCGATCTTACGCGCCACATCAATGATGTGCTCTTTGTCATGGGAGATCAGCGGACGCAGAATCAGCGTATCGGAGGCGTTATCGATCAAACGCAGGTTAGTCAGCGTCTGGCTGGAAACCTGGCCCAGCGCTTCGCCGGTCACCAGCGCCTGCACGCCGTAACGTTCCGCCACCATCGACGCCGCACGCACCATCATGCGCTTCAGCACCACGCCCATTTGGCCGTCGTCTACTTTCTCCAGAATCTCACCGACTACCGGCTCGAAGTTGATCGCCACGAAACGTACGCGGTGCGAACGACCAAAACGCTGCCACAGGTAATGCGCAACCTGACGCACGCCAATCTCGTGTGCCGCACCGCCAAGGTTGAAGAAGCAGTAATGCACGCGGCAGCCGCGACGCATCAGCATGTAGCTCGACACGCCAGAGTCGAAACCACCGGAAATCAGTGACAGAACATCTTCCTGGGTACCAATCGGGAAACCGCCTAAGCCTTCATAGCGTGCGGTGATCAGCAACAGGCGATCGTCTTCAATCTCCAGATTCACCGTTTCATCCGGGCGATTGAGCTGCACGCGCGCGCTGGCGATGTGCTGATTAAGGCCGCCGCCAACGTAGCGTTCCACGTCCTGCGAGCTGAAGCTGTGCTTGCCGCGACGCTTCACGCGCACGCAGAAGCTTTTGCCTTCCAGACGCTCGCGGTTCAATACCAGCGTCTGCTCGAAGATATCGTGCATATCGGTATAGGCGCGATCTTCCACCGCCAGCACATGGTGAATACCCGGAATGCGCGTTAATTCGGTAACGATGGTTTCACGCAGCGACTCATTTTTGGAACGCAATTCGATGTGGTCCCAGTGACGCACCACTTTGATGTCTTCATCGACAGTGCGCAAAATATTACGAATGCTGCTGGTGAGAATTTTGATAAAGCGCAGACGCACCGACTGACTTTTGATGGTGATTTCTGGGAACAGCTTGATGATAAACTTCATGGCGACAGGGGTTCGTTTGGGCAAATAAGTGCTAAAAGCATCGGCACTTAGCTGTTAAAATCATATAATTGCGGGTTGATTCAGGAGCCCCCGCATCCGAGGCGCAAAAGTATATCACCTTTGCCGGGTGACTGCTTCTGCAACCGCAGTCACATTCATTATTTTGCTAATTAATCCCTGTCGGCTACCATGACCGATTGCAAGATAATGTCCTAACCTGTGAGTCGACACTGATTATGCCGAAAAAAGCCGAAGCGCCTGCCAGTTTTGAAAGCGCATTGCAGCAGCTGGAACAGATTGTCAGCCGCCTGGAAAGTGGCGAGCTGCCGCTGGAAGATGCGCTGAACGAATTCGAACGCGGCGTACAATTGGCACGTACCGGTCAGCAAACCCTGCAGCAGGCAGAGCAGCGCGTGCAAATCCTGCTCAGCGACGAGAAAGATGCCGCCCTCGCCCCTTTTACCCCGGAAAATGAGTAATGGATTTCGCTAAACTGCTGAGCGCGTACCATCAACGCGTCAATCAGGCTTTGACGCGCTTAATAGATCCACTTCCTTTTCAGAGTTCTCCTCTGGTTAATGCCATGGAGTATGGGGCATTATTAGGCGGTAAGCGTCTGCGTCCCTTTCTGGTGTACGCAACAGGCGAAATGCTCAAGGCCGATGCGGCCAGCCTGGATGTGCCGGCTGCGGCCGTGGAATGCATCCATGCTTATTCCCTGATTCATGACGATCTGCCGGCGATGGATGACGATGCGTTACGCCGCGGGCAGCCAACCTGCCATATAAAATATGGTGAAGACACGGCGATTCTCGCCGGCGATGCTCTGCAAACTCTGGCCTTTTCGATTCTGGCCGATCAGCCAATGCCCGGCGTCAACGCCGAAGCGCGTATTGCGATGATTTCCGAACTGGCGCAGGCCAGCGGCGTGGCAGGTATGTGCGGCGGTCAGGCGTTGGATTTGGCGGCGGAAGGCAAAAGTATCGATCTGGCGCAGCTGGAACAGATTCACCGTCATAAAACCGGCGCGTTAATTCGTGCCGCGGTACGTCTTGGCGCATTAGCCGCCGGCGAGCGTGGCCGCGCCGCGTTGCCGGTGCTGGATACCTACGCCAACGCCATCGGACTGGCGTTTCAGGTGCAGGATGACATCCTCGATGTGGTCGGCGATACCGCCGTGTTAGGGAAAACACAGGGCTCAGATCAGGCATTGGGTAAAAGCACCTATCCTGCACTGATGGGGCTGGAAAATGCCCGCAGTAAAGCCTGGGATCTTTATCAAGAGGCGCTCGGCGCGCTCGATATTCTGGCGGCACAGTCTTACAACACAATCGCCTTACAAGCGCTGGCAAGCTTCATAATTGAACGCGATAAATAACTTTCATAATGAGTCTCTGATGAGTTTTGATATTGCAAAATACCCGACACTGGCGTTAGCCAACACGGTTCAGGAATTACGTTTATTACCGAAAGAAAAACTTCCGGAGCTGTGTGACGAACTGCGTCAGTATCTGCTGGATAGCGTGAGCCGTTCTTCCGGCCACTTTGCATCGGGTCTGGGCGTCGTCGAGCTAACAGTGGCGCTGCATTATGTTTATAACACCCCCTTTGATCATCTGGTGTGGGACGTCGGCCATCAGGCTTATCCGCACAAAATTCTGACCGGACGCCGCGATCGCATCGGCACCATCCGCCAGAAAAATGGCCTGCATCCGTTCCCGTGGCGTGGTGAGAGTGAGTACGACGTGTTAAGCGTAGGCCACTCATCTACCTCGATCAGCGCCGGTCTCGGCATGGCGGTTGCCGCCGAGCGTGAAGGCAAAGGCCGCCGCACCGCCTGTATTATTGGCGATGGCGCGATCACGGCGGGCATGGCGTTTGAAGCCATGAACCACGCCGGTGACATCAAGCCGGATATGCTGGTGATCCTCAACGACAACGAGATGTCGATCTCCGAAAACGTCGGCGCACTAAACAATCGTCTGGCACAGATTCTCTCCGGAAAAACCTATTCACGCCTGCGCGAAGGCGGCAAGCGTGTGTTGGGCGGTTTACCGCCGATTAAAGAGCTGGTGAAGCGCACCGAAGAGCACCTGAAAGGCATGGTGGTGCCGGGCACGCTGTTTGAAGAGCTGGGCTTTAACTATATCGGCCCGGTGGATGGCCACGACGTGCTAACGCTGGTGAGCACGCTGAAGAACATGCGCGATCTGAAAGGTCCGCAGTTCCTGCACATCATGACCAAAAAGGGCAAAGGTTATGCCCCGGCGGAAGAAGATCCGATCACCTGGCATGCGGTACCGAAGTTCGATCCCGCCAGCTTAGCGCTGCCGAAAAGCGTGCCGGGTTTGCCAAGCTACTCGAAAATCTTCGGCAACTGGCTGAGCGAAATGGCCGCTGACGATGCGCGCCTGATGGCGGTAACGCCAGCGATGCGCGAAGGTTCCGGCATGGTGAGCTACTCGCGCGATTATCCGCAGCAATATTTTGATGTAGCGATTGCCGAGCAGCACGCCGTGACGTTTGCGGCGGGCATGGCGATTGGTGGTTACAAACCGGTTGTGGCGATCTACTCGACCTTCCTGCAGCGCGCCTACGATCAGCTGATCCACGACGTCGCCATCCAGAAATTGCCGGTGCTGTTTGCCATCGATCGTGGCGGCATTGTCGGCGCGGATGGTCAAACCCATCAGGGCGCATTCGATATCGCGTTCTTACGCTGCGTGCCAGAGATGGTGATCATGACGCCAAGCGATGAGAACGAATGTCGTCTGATGCTGTACACCGGTTATCACTATCAGGCTGGCCCAAGTGCGGTGCGTTACCCGCGCGGCACCGGAACCGGCGCAACGCTAGAACCGCTGGCGAGCTTGCCGCTGGGCAAAGGCATCGTGAAGCGCCGCGGCGAAAAGCTGTCGATTCTTAACTTTGGTACCTTACTGCCAGAAGCCGCTGCCGCAGCGGAAGCGCTGAATGCCACGCTGGTGGATATGCGTTTTGTGAAGCCACTCGACGAAGCATTAATTGCCGAGCTGGCGGCCAGCCACGATTCGCTGGTTACGCTGGAAGAAGGCGCCATCAAAGGCGGTGCCGGTAGCGGCGTTAACGAGTACGTAATGGCAAAACGCCTGCGCGTGCCGGTGCTCAACCTCGGCCTACCGGATGAGTTCATCCCACAAGGTACGCAGGAAGAAGTGCGTCAGGATTATCAGCTGGATGCCGCCGGTATTCAGCAGCAAATCACTGACTGGCTCGCCCAGTAATCTGCCCGACTCGCTCACCGCCCGGTGAGCGAGCCTGCTGCTATGCTTAGGGAACGATTTTCCTCAAGCATAAGAGCAGGAGCCCAAATACATGAAAACCATTCCCTTAGGCCAGACCGACTTACAGGTTTCGCGTCTCTGTTTAGGCTGCATGACTTACGGCGATCCCACGCGTGGTAATCACGCATGGACGCTGCCTGAAGAGAGCAGCCGACCGCTGATCAAGCAGGCGCTGGAAGCCGGCATCAACTTCTTCGATACCGCCAACAGCTATTCCGATGGCAGCAGCGAAGAGACCGTGGGCCGCGCGCTGAAAGATTTTGCCCGCCGCGATCAGGTTGTGGTTGCCACCAAGGTCTATTTCCCGCTGAGCAATCTGTCACAAGGCTTGTCGCGTCAGAATATCCTGCAATCGATCGATGACAGCCTGACGCGTCTTGGCATGGAGTACGTCGATCTGCTGCAAATCCATCGCTGGGATTACGACACGCCGATTGAAGAGACGCTGGAAGCGCTGCATGAAGTGGTGAAATCCGGCAAGGCACGTTACATCGGCGCATCATCAATGCACGCATCGCAATTTGCTCAGGCGCTGGATCTGCAGAAGCAGAACAACTGGGCGCGCTTTGTCAGCATGCAGGATCAGTACAACCTGATTCAGCGTGAGGAGGAGAATGACATGCATCCATTGTGTCAGCGCGAAGGGATCGCGGTGCTGCCGTGGAGCCCGCTGGCGCGCGGTAAACTCACGCGTCCATGGGGCGAAACCACCGCGCGTTCGGTATCGGATAACGTGATGGAGAAGCTGTATACCGGCACCGAAGAGAACGATGCGGCGATTGCCGAACGTCTGGCTAACGTTGCCGCCGATAAAGGCGTAACGCGTGCGCAGGTGGCGCTGGCGTGGCTATTACATAAACCGGCGGTCACCGCGCCGATTATTGGTGCCTCGCGCGAGCAGCAGTTCGCCGAGCTGGTGAAAGCGGTGGATGTGGAGTTGAGTGAGAATGAAATTGCCGAACTGGAGACGGTGTATCAACCGCATCCGGTGGTGGGATTTGAGTGATTCAGGAACCAGGTCGCCATAAATGGCGACGTTTTGTAGGGTGGCCATTCATGGCCACCTCGTTCACTTCACACCGAAATGATCAAACCCTTTCACATCCACGCTGCGCGGCTTGCCGTTTTCCAGCAAACTCAGCCCTTCCGATTCCGGTGCAATCTGACCAATGCAGGTATAAGGCACACCAAAATGCCCCAACGCCACATCGAGTGCGCCACGGTTCACTTCCGGCACGGTAAAGCACAGCTCGTAATCTTCGCCGCCGCTCAACGCCCATTTCAGCACCAGCTCAGGCTCGAAGTGATCGCGCAGCGCAGCTGAAAGCGGTAACGCGTCGAGATTGAGACGCGCACCAACGCGGCTGGCGGTCAGCACATGGCCGAGATCGGAAATCAGGCCATCAGAGATATCGATCGCCGAGGTCGCCAATCCACGCAGCGCCTGGCCTTGCAGCACGCGCGGCATCGGACGCAGATGGCGTTTGATCAACGCTTCGTGCACCGCCGGATCGTTCAGGCGATGGCGATGCTGCAGCAGCGACAAACCGGCTGCGCTATCACCCAAGGTGCCGGTGACAAAAATCCAGTCGCCGGGCTTCGCACCCGAACGTTTTAGCGCCCTTCCCACCGGCACTAAACCGTGAATGCCGAGCGTCATGCTCAGCGGTCCGCGCGTGGTATCGCCGCCAATCAGCTGCATATCGTAGTAATCCAGCAGCTCAAACAGGCTATCGCTAAAGGCCGCTACCCACTCTTCATCGATTTCAGGCAGCGTTAATGCCAGCGTCAGCCAGGCAGGATCGGCGCCCATGGCGGCTAAATCGCTGAGGTTAACGGCGACGGCTTTGTAGCCGAGATCGGCGGGATGGATATCACGTAAGAAGTGGACGCCCGCAACCAGCGTGTCGGTGCTGATGGCAAGTGTCTGTTTTTCTGGCACGTTGAGTAACGCGCAGTCGTCACCAATTCCTTTCTCCACATCGCGGCGGGAGCTGGTGACGCGGTTAAAGTAACGTGCGATCAGTTCGAATTCACCACAAGACATAAGTCAGGTCTCAATGAGAAAAAGGCCGGAAAACCGGCCTTTAAGACTATTTTTTATTCGGTCGAATTTGCGGGGCAGCTTTGTCGAGGACACCGTTGACGAATTTGTGGCTGTCTTCAGCACCAAACACTTTTGCCAACTCGATGCCTTCGTTGATGGCCACTTTATACGGCACATCAGAACGCTTGCTCAGCTCATACAGCGAAATACGCAGGATGGCTTTTTCTACCTGGCCCAGCTCTTCCAGCTGACGCGACAGGTAAGGCTTCATCAGACCGTCCAGGTACGCGCTGTTAGTCGCCACACCGGCCAGCAATTCGCGGAAATAGCTAATATCGACGTCTTTGACGTCTTGTTCCGCCAGAAACTGGTATTCCACATCGGCAATGTCGTTCTTGGACAGCTGCCAGGAGTAAAGCGCCTGGACAGCGCACTCACGGGCGCGACGACGAGCAGCAGGTTTCACAAAATTCCCCTTACAAAAATCAGGCTTTGATGGCTTTCAATACGTTGATCATTTCGAGTGCAGTCAGGGCCGCTTCGGCACCTTTATTACCTGCTTTCGTGCCGGCGCGTTCAATCGCCTGCTCGATATTTTCAGTGGTCAACACGCCGAAGGTCACCGGGATTTCGCTGGTCATCGCGACGTGCGCAATGCCCGAGCTGGCTTCACCGGCCACATATTCGAAATGTGCGGTGCCGCCACGGATCACGGTGCCCAACGCAACAATGGCGTCGTGCTTACCGGTTTTCGCCAGCGCGCGTGCTGCCAGCGGCAGTTCGTATGCACCCGGAACCCAGACAACGGTGATGTTATCTGCTTTCACCTGGCCGATGCGCTTAAGTGCGTCAATCGCGCCGTCCAGCAGGCTGTCATTAATGAAGTTGTTAAAACGCGCAATTACGATGGCAATGTTTGCATCAGGCGTGGCAACAGGAGCTTCGATAACTTTCATACATATCCTTTGGGTTGTTTTATGGCCCCGCAGAAGGGGGCGGATTCTATCATACTCTTTGGCGACGCGCTCAGGCTTTTCCGCGCGCTTTCAACGCGGTGTCAGCGTCAGGCGCAGGTCCGCGCCAACCAGGCGTACATCGCTAAAATTCAGGGCCGGCGCATCGGCCAGCTGTTCCAGTCCCGGCAGCGTACACAGGCCGCGAGCGGCATTGCCTAACAGCTTCGGCGCCATGTAAACGATCAGCTCATCTACCAGCCCCGCTTGCAGCAACGCGCCCGCTAAACCGGCACCGGCTTCTACCCACACGCTATTGATCTGCCGCTGGCCGAGCAACATCATCATCGCCACCAGATCAAGCTGTTCGCCACGCTGCGGCACGGCGATCTGGGTCACGCTGGCCGGCCACGTAAGCTCATCGGGTTCGCTGCGCATCAGCCAGGTTTCGCCCGGCTGGTCAATCAAGCAGTGTTGCGGCGTGACGCGCTGTTGACTATCAATCACCACACGCACCGGCTGGCGCAGCTGGCTTTCGTCGAGCTGCGCACGCACTTCTTCGTTTAATTCACTCCAGCGCACCGTTAACGAAGGGTTATCCGCTAACACGGTGGCGCTGGTGCTAAGAATAGCTGAACTCTGAGCGCGTAAACGTTGCACATCGCGCCTTGCGGCTGCGGAGGTGATCCACTGACTTTCGCCACTCGCCATTGCGGTGCGCCCATCAAGGGATGCGCCGAGTTTTAGCTGGATCCACGGGAATCCGGTGCGCATGCGTTTCAGAAAACCCCGGTTCAGCGCTTCCGCTTCGTTCATCATCAGGCCATGACTGACGTCGATGCCCGCCTGCTGTAAACGATAGAGTCCACGTCCCGCCACCTGCGGATTGGGATCCTGCATCGCAGCGACCACGCGCGTCACGCCAGCGGCGATCAGCGCATCGCAGCACGGCGGCGTACGTCCATGATGACTGCAAGGTTCCAGCGTGACATACGCGGTTGCGCCAGCGGCACGTTCGCCCGCCATGCGCAGCGCGTGCACTTCGGCGTGCGGTTCGCCAGCGCGCTGATGCCAGCCTTCGCCGACAATCTCACCTTCGCGCACAATCACGCAGCCGACGTTGGGATTAGGTGTGGTGGTAAAGCGTCCGCGGCGCGCCAGTTCCAGCGCGCGCGCCATATAGCGTTCGTCAGTCATGGATTAGTCCTGTAGGCGGGCGATCTCTTCACCAAAATCGCGGATATCTTCGAAGCTGCGATAGACCGAGGCAAAGCGAATGTAGGCGACTTTATCGAGCTTCTTCAGCTCATCCATCACCAGATTGCCGATCAGTGCGCTTGGCACTTCGCGTTCGCCGGTGGCACGCAGCTGGGTTTTAATATGATTGACCGCGCTCTCAACCGCATCGGCGCTGACCGGGCGTTTTTCCAGCGCCTTGATCATGCCGCTACTGAGCTTGTCTTCATTGAAGGGTTCACGCACATCATTGCTTTTCACCACGCGCGGCATCACCAGCTCCGCCACTTCAAAGGTGGTGAAACGCTCATGACACACCAGACACTGACGACGGCGACGCACCGACGATCCTTCACTAACCAGACGAGAATCAATCACTTTGGTGTCCACAGCGGAGCAGAATGGGCAATGCATGAGGCTTCCTGATGCGAGATAAATAGGCCACACAGTGTAGCGCGATCGTGCCACAAAATGTATGTGTGTGGCACATAATGTGTGAATCGCGATTTGTGACATTAAGCCAAATGCAAGACATCTCCCTCATGTTCCCTCGTCAAAAAACCACTACGCTTAGAGAGCCGCCAGCAAGGCGGCCAACATCATAAAAATCTGGAGGATGTATGGGTCTGTTTGATTTCGTGAAAGATGCTGGAGAAAAACTGTGGGACGCCGTCAGTGGCGGTGGCGACGATGCCAGCAAGAAATTGCAGGATCACATTAACAAACTCGGTTTGCCCGACAGCGATAAGGTCAAGGTAGATGTGAAAGGCGACACCGTTACGGTAACCGGTGATGGCATTTCTCAGGAGTTGAAAGAGAAGATACTGGTTGCAGCCGGTAACGTCGCGGGGATCACCAAGGTCGATGACAAGGTCACCACCAGCGATGCCGCTACGCCCGCGAAGTTCTACACCGTTAAAAAAGGCGATACCTTGAGTGCGGTATCGAAAGAGGTCTACGGAAATCCTAATCAATACAACAAGATTTTCGAGGCGAACAAGCCAATGCTGACGCATCCTGATAAGATCTACCCTGGCCAGGTTTTACGAATTCCCGAATAAAGAAAGGACATTGCATGACGATCAGGACGTTTTGGGCTCCGGCAGCACTCTCTTTGCTGGTTCTCAGTGGTTGCAGTTCAACGCCGGTTTCACCGCAGGTCAAAGAGTTGCATCAGGAAGTGAGTCAGCTTAATCAGCAGATGCGCAAGCTGACTAATCAGGCAACGGCGCTGGAGATTCAGGGACAGCTGAACAGCCAATCCACCCAAGGCGCGTGGCTTTTGCCGCAAGCCAATACGCCGGTGGAACTGCAGACGCAGCTGGGTAAACTGCGCTTGTCACTCTCGCAGGTGGCGGGTGAAGCTAGCGGCAGTCGCGCCAATCTGAATATCCGCTCGACCGATGACCAGCCGATTCCGGCACTGCGCGCTACCGTGGTTTGGGGCGAAATGGATCCGGCCAGCGGCAAACCGCTTAACGCGGGCAGCCTGAGCCAGACCATCGACGTTCCGGCCGAGTTAATGCCACGCAGTTCGGTTAGCGTGCCGCTGCGACTCAGCGGCTTAACCCCGGATCAACTCGGCTACGTGCGCGTGCATGATGTGGAAGGCACAGCGGTAAACAAAACCGCGCCTTGAATACGTATGCTACACGCATTTGAAGGGTCGCCATTTATGGTGGCCTCTGTGCACGATGTCCTGATCGACAGGCATAAAAAAACGGGCTGCCACTGGCAGCCCGTTTACTTTCTGACTCCGCGTTACGGCAGAATCGAAGGCTGATCTGCGCCCTCTTTTTCCACTTTCTGCACCAGCATATGTTCACGCTTCATGCCCAGTTTCAGCGCCAGCGCTGAAGAGACATAAATCGATGAAATGGTACCGATGGTGACACCGATCAGCATGGTCAGTGAGAAGCCTTTCAGCAACGCACCACCAAACACGAACAGGATCATGATCATCGCCAGCGTAGTGATGGAGGTGATCAAGGTACGGCTCAGCGTCTGGGTCAGCGATACGTTGGTGATGTCGTAAGAAGAACCGCGACGAATCTTGCGGAAGTTCTCACGAATACGGTCAGATACCACGATCTTATCGTTAAGCGAGTAACCAATCACCGACATCAGCGAGGCGACAATCGTCAGATCAATTTCAACCCGTGACAGCGCCAGAATTCCGCAGGTGATGATCACATCGTGCGCCAGTGCCAGTACGGTGCCAAGCGCCAAACGCCACTCAAAGCGGAAGCCAATGTAGATCAAAATCGCAATTAGCGCCGACAGCAGCGCCATTGCGCCCGCCTGCGCCAAGTCGCTGCCCACGCTTGGGCCAACAAACTCGACACGCTTCACGGTGGCGTTCTGCTGGGTGGTCTGGCTAATGGAAGCCAGCACTTTGTTGCCCAGTTCGGTGCCAGCATTGCCGGTCGCCGGAGGCATACGCACCATCACGTCGCGGCTGCTACCAAAGTTCTGCACCAGCGGCTCTTCAAAGCCCGCTTTGACCAAACCTTCACGCAGCGCGTCGAGATCCGCTGGTTTTTCCAGGTTAATCTCAATCACCGTTCCGCCGGTAAAGTCGAGGCCCCAGTTGAAGCCTTTGACACCAACGATGGCGATAGACGCCACAATCAGCAAACCGGAGATGATGAAAGCCAGCTTATCCCAGCGCATAAAGTCGACGACTTTACGCCCGTGGTTTAGCTGCTCAATACTATATTCCTGTGCCACAACGCACTCCTCAGATAGACAGCTTGTTGATGCGTTTGCCGCCGTACACCAGGTTAACGATGGCACGGGTGCCGACGATAGCGGTAAACATCGAGGTTGCGATACCGATAGCGGTAGTAATCGCAAAGCCTTTGATTGAACCGGTACCGACCGCATAAAGAATGATGACTTTAATCAGCGTAGTGACGTTGGCGTCGACGATACTGGAGAAGGCGCCTTTATAGCCTTCATGAATCGCCTGCTGTACCGAGCGTCCGTTACGCAACTCTTCTTTAATACGTTCGTTAATCAACACGTTAGCATCGACCGCAACCGCCAGCGTCAACACGATACCGGCAATACCCGGCATGGTGAGCGTCGCGCCTGGCAGCAGTGACATGATGCCGACAATCAGCACCAGGTTACACAGCAGTGCGCTGGTCGCGATAAGACCAAACTTCTTGTAGAACACCACCATAAACAGGATGGAGGCGATCAAACCCCACAGGCAGGCTTCGAGGCCTTGTGTGATGTTCTGCTGACCCATGGTTGGGCCGATAGTACGCTCTTCTACAATCTGGATTGGTGCAATCAACGCACCCGCGCGCAGCAGCAGCGACAGCTGACGTGCTTCGTTTGGATTGTTGATACCGGTGATACGGAAGCTGTTACCGAGGCGCGACTGAATGTTCGCCACGTTAATCACTTCTTCCTGTTTCACCAGAATCGAACGGCCGTTGGCATCTTTCTTACCGCTGTCTTTGTACTCCACAAACAGGGTCGCCATCGGCTTGCCGATATTGTCCTTGGTGAAGTTCGACATCATGTTACCGCCCGCGCCATCCAGTGAAATGTTCACCTGCGGCTGGTTGTACTCATCCATGCTCGACGTGGAATCGGTGATGTGATCACCGGTCAGAATCACACGCTTGTACAGCACCACTGGCTGCCCTTCGCGGGTTTTCTTCACTTCCGAATCGCCCGGCACACGGCCGCTGGCCGCAGCCGTTGGATCAACGCTGGTGTTCACCAGACGGAATTCCAGCGTGGCGGTTGCGCCCAGAATCTCTTTAGCGCGCGCGGTGTCCTGAATACCTGGCAGCTCGACCACGATGCGGTCAGAACCCTGACGCTGAACCAGCGGTTCGGCAACGCCGAGCTGGTTCACACGGTTACGCAGAATGGTGATGTTTTGCTGCACCGCATATTCACGCGCTTCGCTCAGACGCGCATCGCTCATCACCGCACGCAGTGAATCGCTGCCCTGGCTTGAGATCACCAGATCGCGGTGGCGAGTAGACAAGTAGCTGATTGCCGCGTCACGGCTGGCGCCGTCACGGAAACGCACTTCAACGCCATAGTTCGCGATTTTATTAACGGTGGTATACGGAATGCTTTTGTCGCGCAGATCGCTGCGCAGGCTGTCGGCGTTCTGCTCTTGCAGTTTGCCCAGAGCCGTATCCATATCCACTTCCATCAGGAAGTGAACGCCGCCGCGCAGATCAAGACCGAGTTTCATCGGTTCCGCGGCCAGCATGCTCAGCCAGCGAGGGGTTGCCGGCGCGAGGTTGAGTGCCACAATGTAGTCTTCGCCCAGCGCGGTGGTGATGGCATCACGCGCGCGCAGCTGCACATCCTGCGTTGCAAAGCGGGCCAGAATGGCACCATTTTCCAGAGCGAGGGATTTGCTCTCGATATTGTCTTGTTTTAATACGGTCTGGATCTGATCCAACGTTTGCTCACTGGCGGCGCCACCGCGCGCACCAGTGATCTGAACGGCCGGATCCTCACCATAAAGGTTAGGAAGCGCATAGAGCAGGCCGACGAGAATCACGACGACCAGCATGATGTACTTCCACAAAGGATAACGGTTTAACACGGCAGTTCCCTTCGGGAAGAAAAAATTACAGCGCCTTCAAAGTACCTTTCGGCAGAACGGCGGCCACGAAATCACGTTTAACAACTACTTCAGTGGTGTCGTTCAGGGCAATAGAAACATAGCCAGTTTCTGCCACTTTGGTCACACGGCCAACTAAACCACCGCTGGTCAGCACTTCATCACCTTTAGAGATGGAATCCATCAGCTTCTTGTGATCTTTAGTACGCTTCTGCTGCGGACGCAGAATCATGAAGTAGAAGATCAGACCAAATACCACCAGCATGATCACCAGAGAATACGGACTTCCCTGAGACGGTGCGCCTGCTGCGGCTACGGCGTCAGAAATGAAAAAGCTCATTAAATTTCCCTCATTGATGAATTATCAGACGTTCAGCGGTGGCACCGCTTTCCCGATCCGTTGGTAGAACTCGCTAACAAAGTGCTCTAATTTACCCTCTTCGATGGCCTTGCGTAAACCCGCCATCAAACGCTGGTAATAGCGCAGATTGTGAATTGTATTCAGGCGCGCGCCCAGTATTTCGTTACAGCGATCAAGATGATACAAGTATGCGCGGCTGTAATTGCGACAGGTGTAGCAATCGCACTCGGCATCCAGCGTTGTGGTGTCATCTTTATACTTGGCATTGCGAATTTTCACCACGCCATCGGTCACAAACAGATGACCGTTGCGCGCATTGCGCGTTGGCATAACGCAGTCAAACATATCGATACCGCGGCGAACGCCTTCCACCAGATCTTCTGGCTTGCCGACGCCCATCAAATAACGCGGTTTGTCTTGCGGAATTTGCGGACAGACGTGCTCCAGGATTCGGTGCATGTCCTCTTTAGGTTCACCCACCGCCAGGCCGCCCACAGCGTACCCATCAAAGCCAATCTCTACCAGACCTTTAACTGAGACATCTCGTAAATCTTCGTAAACACCGCCCTGAATAATGCCGAATAATGCATTTTTATTGCCGAGCGAATCGAAGCGGTCACGGCTGCGCTGGGCCCAGCGTAATGACATCTCCATCGAACGTTTAGCGTAATCCCAATCTGCAGGATATGGCGTACATTCGTCGAAGATCATGACTACGTCAGAGCCGAGATCGAACTGGATCTCCATCGACTTTTCCGGATCGAGGAAAATCGGGTCGCCGTTAATCGGGTTGCGGAAATGCACACCCGCTTCGGTGATCTTGCGAATATCGCCGAGGCTGAATACCTGGAAGCCGCCGGAATCGGTGAGGATCGGCCCTTGCCAGTTCATGAAATCGTGCAGGTCGCCGTGCAGTTTCATGATCTCCTGACCAGGGCGCAGCCACAGGTGGAAGGTGTTGCCGAGCAGGATCTGCGCGCCGGTATCTTTCACTTCTTCCGGCGTCATGCCTTTCACCGTGCCGTAGGTGCCCACGGGCATAAATGCCGGGGTTTCGACTACGCCACGATCAAAGACCAGACGGCCACGGCGCGCGCGCCCGTCGGTAGTATCTAATTCAAATTTCACATTAACCTCATTAGATAATCAGAGAAACAGTCTGATTATTAAGCCCCAACGGTTTCGTCAGGTGCCTGTGGATTACGGGTGATGTACATCGCATCCCCGTAGCTAAAGAAACGATACTGCTCTGCCACCGCGCTGTGATAAGCCGCCATGGTGTGCTGATAACCGGCAAAGGCCGAAACCAACATAATCAGGGTCGATTCCGGCAGATGGAAGTTGGTGATCAGCGCATCGATCACCTGATAGTGATAGCCGGGATAGATGAAAATCTGCGTGTCATCGAAGAACGGGGCAATCAGCGCGTCCTGGCTGGCCTTCGCGGCGCTCTCCAGCGATCGCACTGAGGTAGTGCCCACGGCGACCACTTTGTTGCCGCGCGCTTTACACGCCAGCACCGCATCCACCACATCCTGCGGCACTTCCGCGTATTCGGCGTGCATGATGTGATCTTCGATGGTTTCTACGCGCACTGGCTGGAAAGTCCCTGCGCCGACGTGCAGCGTGACGAACGCCATCTCAACGCCTTTGACTTTCAGCGCCTCAAGCAGCGGCTCGTCAAAGTGCAAACCGGCGGTCGGCGCGGCGACGGCGCCCGGACGCACGCCGTACACGGTTTGGTACAGCTCACGGTCAGCATCTTCATCCGGACGATCGATATAAGGTGGCAGCGGCATGTGGCCGACGCTGTTGAGAATATCCAGCACTGCACGGTCGTCTTCGAAAGCGATCTCAAACAGCGTGTCATGACGCGCCACCATCGTGGCTTTGACGCTTTCGTCATCGCCCAGCAGCAACTCTGCGCCCGGCTTGGGCGCTTTAGAAGCGCGCACGTGCGCCAGCACGCGTTTGTCGTCCAGCATGCGCTCAACCAGCATCTCGATTTTCCCGCCGCTGGCTTTACGGCCAAAGACGCGCGCCGGAATCACGCGGGTGTTATTGAACACCAGCAGATCGCCCGGATTGAGCTTATCCATCACGTCTGTAAATACGCCGTGGCTTAATGCGCCGCTTGGACCATCCAGCGACAGCAAGCGGCAACCGCTTCGCTGCGCCTGCGGATAGTGGGCGATTAAGGATTCTGGCAACTCAAAGGTAAAATCGGCTACGCGCATGCTTCACTTCTTCAGGACTTAAAATCAGGCGGCATAGTCTAGCGGAAAAGCGGCAAATTCTGAACAACTGGCTGAGTTTCTGTGATTCTGCTTATACACAAAATAATTCGAGGTACAGGAAGGCGGCAAATGAGCGAAGCCCGATGAGCTTACTTTAGTAAGTGATTCGGGTGAACGAGAGCAGCCAACGCACCTGTAACTTGAAGTATGACGTGTATATAATGTGCGCCATGAACTTTCTCGCTCACCTTCACCTGGCGCAGCTGGCTAACAGCTCTCTGCTGGGCAATCTCATGGCCGATTTCGTGCGCGGCAACGTGCAATCACAATGGCCTGCGCCGGTGGTGGCTGGCATTGCCATGCATCGTCGCCTCGATGTGTTAACCGATAACCTGCCTGAAGTGCGTATTGCGCGTGAGCTATTTCGCCCGGAAACACGCCGCGTGGCGCCCATCACGCTGGACGTAATTTGGGACCATTTCCTCTCGCTGCACTGGGAGAAAATTCACCCGACACAATCGCTGGTAGCATTTACCGCTGCGGCAGAACAAGACATCGTGCCGCAACTGGCGGGCACGCCGGAAGGTTTTATCGAACTGAATGCAGTGATGTGGCGCGAACGCTGGTTTGAGCACTATGCCGAACCGACGCGGCTGGCGCGGGTGCTAAACGGCATGGCGCACCGCCGTCCGCGTCTGGCCGCGCTGCGCGATTCCTATCAGGATTTTGTTGATCACTATGATCAGCTTGAGCCGCTGTTCTTTCAGTTTTATCCGCGCTTAATGGCCGCCGCGCGGGCGCAGAAATTGTAATATTAGGTAATTCAAGACCTGTCTGTTGGACGGGAAATTTCCCATCCCCTACCCTTCGTGGCCTTAATCTTCGTCACACTTAGGGAAATCTCATGCAGCATCTTATTGCAAACCGGCTCGCAGAAGCCGGTCTTAGTTACACGCACATCATGGCGTTAGGGATAGTGATTGCCATTATCTTTGCCATCTCGTTAATCACTCATGCCATTCTGCACCGCGCCATTTTGCCGCTGCTGCGTCGTTATACCGAGAAAAGCAGCCGTCAATGGCCGAGGGCGCTGATTAACAGCCGCCTGTTTAGCCGCAGCGTATGGCTGATGCAAGGCGTGCTATTCAAATTACAGACCGAACTGTTCCTGCACGACAGTTCTCAGATCTATCCTGCGCTGCTGATTTTCGCCCAGCTGTGGATGATGATCTTCGCTCTGCTGATGCTGTTCTCGCTGCTGGATCTGCTGCAGCAGCTCAGCGCAAACAGCATGCTGGCGCAGCAATTGCCGCTGCGCGGAATTATCCAGAGCGTGAAATTGATCGCCGCCATTTTAATGGTAATCATGATTATTTCGCTGCTGTTGGGTAAATCGCCTGGCGTATTGATCACCGGTCTCGGTGCCATGACGGCGGTGCTGATGCTGGTATTTAAAGATCCGATTCTCGGTCTGGTGGCCGGCATTCAGTTAGCCGCCAATAATATGCTGAAAATGAATGACTGGCTGGAGATGCCGAAATATGGCGCGGACGGTGCGGTTATCGATATTTCCCTGACCACGGTAAAAGTGCGCAACTGGGATAACACCATCGTGACCATTCCGGCTTATGCCTTAATTTCCGATTCCTTTAAAAACTGGCGCGGCATGTCGGAATCCGGCGGACGTCGCATTAAACGCAGCATTAATATCGATACCACCAGCATCACTTTCCTTGATGACGCCATGATGCAGCAGTTGAAAAGTGCGCATCTGCTCACTCCCTATCTGAATAGCAAAAGCGAAGAAGTGGCCGCGTGGAATGCGCAGTTGGGCTGTGATTTGGATTCACCGCTCAATGGTCGTCGTCTGACTAACGTCGGCACCTTCCGCGTCTGGTTGCAAAGCTGGCTGGAGCAACATCCGCGCATTCATAAAGAGATGACGTTAATGGTGCGTCAGTTAGCACCGGGTGAAAACGGTTTACCTGTTGAGGTATACGTATTCACCAACACCACGGTATGGGCGGAGTATGAAAATATTCAAGCGGATATCTTCGACCATATATATGCGGTTCTGCCGACCTTTGGTCTGCGTGTGCACCAATCGCCAACCGGTAATGACATGCGCCAGATCGGCGTGAGAACTCGCCACTAACGCTTCATCCCGCATAACCCGTCAGCGCAAATAAAAATTTCGCTGGCGGGCCTTCTTCCCCTCTTGTCACACGCGAACATCTACGGCTTAATGAAACCTTTCTTAACTTTTGTTAAGTCCGTCACACAGCCAATACGCCATTTTTGGCGTCTGTTGTCGCTTCGCCAGCCTAAAAATCATAAGAGGGAAAGATGTCATCAGCTTCGCTTACCGAACTCGACGCACGTTATCATTTCGCCTGTGATGTTGCCAAAACTGCCGCCAGCCGGGCTTTATCCTGGTATCAGCAACGTCATCAATTAGTGGTTGAGCATAAGAAAGATCTGCAGGATGTGGTCAGCGAAGCCGATCGCAACGTTGAGGAATTGGTCAAGCATCTGATCCACGAACGCTTTCCTGACGATGCGGTGCTGGGCGAAGAGAGCGGCGGCGATACTGCTGGCGCACGCTTTATCTGGGTGATCGATCCGATTGATGGCACCAGCAGCTTCCTTAATGGCTTGCACAACTGGTGCGTTTCGCTGGCGATTGTTTGTGAAAACGAAGCAGTGATTGGCGTGGTGTGCGATCCCAATCATCATGAAACCTTTCACGCCTGCCGAGGCAAAGGTGCCTGGGTAAATGATAAACGCATTCAGGCGCACAGCGCGCAGCAGCTTGATCAGGGATTGCTGGGTTTAAGCAGTTCCAACAGCCAACCGCTTGAACCTCTCACCACTTTTATTGGCGCATTACTGGCGCAGGGCGGCATGTTTATCCGTAACGGTTCGGGAGCGTTG
Organism: Pantoea sp. YR525; assembly: GCF_900116775.1. Lineage (NCBI taxonomy): Bacteria > Pseudomonadati > Pseudomonadota > Gammaproteobacteria > Enterobacterales > Erwiniaceae > Pantoea > Pantoea sp. YR525. The sequence continues at coordinate 62,590 of NZ_FPBU01000008.1, read as the reverse complement.
ATGAGTGCGTGGGCGGCGGCGGGTCGATTAATTGGTTACTACGAAGCGCATATGAATCCGTGGGATGGCTTACCGGGTATTGTGCTGATGCGTGAAGCGGGCGGCATCACCAACGATTATCTTGGCAATCAGGGTTTGCTGAACGGCAATCCGGTGCTGCTGGCAAATGCGGTGATTTATCCGCAGCTGAAAGCGTTGCTGCCTGCACACGCTTCGATATAATTTTTCTTATTAAGTTAAGCTCGATGAATAATTCGGGCTTAACATTCATATTTATTCACTTAAGATAAGCGCAAGTAATTTCTGAACCTCGATGAGAATTCTCTCTTTTTTCTCTTGACCATCCCACTCTAAATAAAAATGAGATATGCTTCTTCGGTCAAACATCCCTTAGTTATACTTATTTTCTCCTTTTGAAGTCTTTTCGGCGACAGGACGCGCCGAATTATTTTTCTCTAAACGCTATTCGTCCCCACCTAAAATTAATATCAATATGGATTTTGATTATGACATCCTCTCACCGCTATCGTGCGGACATTGACGGCCTGCGCGCTGTTGCCATTATTCTGGTTGTGTTATTCCATTCCGGAGTTTCCACGTTAAACGGCGGTTTTATTGGCGTTGATCTGTTCTTTGTTATTTCTGGTTTTCTGATTGGCGGAATCATTAGCAAAGAAATATCTGAAGGACATTTCTCGTATTATCAATTTTATTTGCGCCGTATTCGCCGTATAGCACCCGCGCTATTTTTTATGATGGCGATATTGCTGTTGCTCGGATTTATTCTGCTTTCACCACTGGAGTTTAGCCAGCTGGCGAAATACAGCGTGGCGGTATTTATCTCCGTGCCCAATATGTTATTGCTGAAAAGTGGTGACTATTTCAGCAGCGATGCCGATCTCAATCCGCTTTTGATGACCTGGTCACTGGGCGTCGAAGAACAATTCTATATCGTGCTGCCGTTTATTCTCCTGCTGGCGACACGCCTTAAGCGCTCAATGGCAAGTGTGGTGCTGGTACTCAGTGCGCTGTCGCTGGCAGCCTGCATCTGGCTGACACCGCTTGCCAGTACCCATGCGTTCTACCTGTTGCCGACGCGTGCGTGGGAAATGGGTGCTGGCGTGCTAATGGCTTTGTGGAAGCCAAAGCCGCTGGAAGGGCGAGCGGCTAACCTGCCCAATCTGCTCGGCTGGCTGCTGATCGTGGCCGCCAGCCTGATGCTCAGTAAACAAGACAGCTTCCCCGGCTGGCTGGCGCTGATCCCGGTACTGGCCGCCTGTCTGATGATTGGCGCACGCGGTGAGCTGAACAAACGATTACTGGAAAACGCGCCGATGCGCTTTATCGGCAAAGTTTCCTATTCCTGGTATTTGTGGCACTGGCCACTGCTCAGCCTGGCGCGCATCTGCAGCGATCACCCGCTCAGCGTCTGGCAAGGATTGGCGATCAGTGGCGTAGCATTGGGCATTGCCTGGCTGTCATGGCGTTTCGTCGAGCAGCCGTTCCGTCAGGCAGGCAGCCGCACGCGTTGGGTTATTCCCGGTTATTGCGCCTCATCGATAATTGCTGCCGCTGCGATGGTGCTGCTGTGGCAAACCGGCGGCATGAAGTCGCGCGTGAGTGATGTGGTGGTGAACGGCGAATCATGGAAGATTGCGGCGCAGCGCAATCCGTGTCTGCTGGATTACGGCGCTAACTTCCCATCGCAACTCGCCGAGTGTCAGCCGGTAACTGATCGTCCCGGCATCGCGTTGATTGGCGATAGCCACGCCGCCGCCCTGCGCAGCTCGGTAACAAGCTACGCATTGCGCCAGGATAAGCCGCTGTTCCAGCTCACCAAAGCCTCGTGCCCTTTCCTGCTTGACGCCACGCGCGTGGTCAGCCAAATGCCAAAACACGCGCAGCAGTGCATCAACTTCAATCAGGAGGTACTGAAGCTGGTGCTGAGCGACAAGATTGATGAAGTGGTGATCAGTGCTTATTGGGCGGCTGGCATGAGCCTGTTGCCGGGCGAAGGTTTCAGCGCCATCGGCGATGCGCAGCAAAGTAATCTGGAAGCGCTCAAACGAGGCATGGACGCCGCGTTGGCACAGCTGCGTCAGGCCGGAAAAAAAGTCACCGTGATTGAGGGAGCGCCAACAATAGAGATCGACCCTTTGCGCTTCAGCCATAACCGCAACATGCCGGTTCGCCGCGAACTGAGCGCTTTACTGGGCAACGGGGAAGCACCGCCGCGATTAAGCGAACGCACCACACTCTTCCAGTTACCTGAAGAAGCGGTTGAGGCATTGTTGAAAAGCTATCAGCAGCAAGAGGTGCGCGTACTATCGCTGCGCGACAATCTGTGCAATGTGCAGGGTTGTATGATCATCAGTGAAGGGTTGCCGCTCTATTACGACCACAATCATCTGAGTCCATTGGGAGGCGAGATTGCGTTAGGAAAGAACTGGTAAAACAGGATGAACGGGATGAACGGGGCGCCGCAAAAAGCGCCCCGTTCACTCATCATCAACTTTTACGCTTTTTCACCAGCGGCCACGCCAGCAACAGCAGCGCAATCCAGCCGAAACCAACGTACAGCGACACGCGCGTATCCGGGAAGTAACCAATCAGTCCAATAATAAACGCCAGGAACAGCACGCCAAACCATGCGGTTGTACTGCCGCCCGGCATGGCAAAATCCAGTTTCCCGGCTTGCTCTTTGCCAATCTTGCGGCGGAAGGCGATCTGCGACAGCAGAATCATGATCCACACCCAAACGGTAGCAAAGGTCGCCAGCGAGGCGATGACCAGGAACACTTTCTCCGGCATCAGGTAGTTGAGATACACCGCGATCAACATCGCCAGCATCATCACCAAAACGGTCACCCACGGAATCCCGCGATTCGATACCTTCTGGAATACCTTCGGTGCGTGGCCCTGCTGCGCCATGCCGTGCAGCATACGTCCCACGCCAAACACATCGCTGTTAATCGCCGACAGCGACGCCGTCAGCACCACGAAGTTAAGGATCGATGCCGCCGCCGCAATGCCCAAATGCTGGAAGGTCAGCACGAACGGACTGCCGGAAGTGCCCACCTGATTCCACGGATAAATCGACATGATGACGAACAGCGTACCAACGTAGAACACCAGAATACGCATCGGTACAGAGTTGATGGCGCGTGGAATCGAGGTCTTCGGATCTTCTGCTTCACCGGCGGTAATGCCGATAATCTCAATCCCGCCGTAAGCAAACATCACCATCTGCAGCGACAGCAGCATGCCGACAATACCGTGCGCGAAGAAGCCGCCGTTGGTCCACAGATTGTGAATGCCGGTCGGCTGGCCGCCGTTGCCGATGCCCCAGAAAATCATGCCGAAGCCAGCGATGATCATGATGATAATGGTGGCGACTTTGAAGAAGGAGAACCAGAACTCCACTTCGCCAAACACTTTCACGCTCATCAGGTTGATGGCGCCGATAATCAGCACCACGCTCAGCACCCAAATCCAGTGCGGCACATCGGGGAACCACACGCCCATGTAGATACCAAAAGCCGTTACGTCGGCAATCGCCACAATCAGGATTTCAAAACAGTAGGTCCAGCCAGTGATGTAACCCGCCAGCGGGCCAAGATAATCCTGCGCATAGCGCGAGAATGAGCTGGCCTGCGGGTTGTTGACCGACATCTCACCCAGCGCACGCATGATGATGTACGCCACCGCACCGCCGATGATGTATGCCAGCAGCACGCTTGGGCCTGCCATTTTGATGGCATCCGCCGAGCCGTAAAACAGCCCGGTGCCAATCGCCGATCCCAGCGCCATAAAGCGAATGTGGCGCGTGCTCAGTCCGCGTTTGAGCTTATTGGTTTCTTGCATAACACTCAGTACCTTGAAAATGAAAAACCACGGGCAAGCCCGTGGTTGGAATTAACAGCAATGTCGCTTACTGATGAACTGCGACCTGCTCACGTCCTTTTGCCCGATCAACTACCGCGGCAATCACCAGCATCGCCAGCGATGGCGGCAACCAGGAAAGTCCCTGATCGGCCAGCGGCAGATGCTGACTGAACAGCGGCAACACGTCTTTAAAGCTGGTGGTTTTGATGGCATCAACGATACCGAACAGCAGGCTTACCAGCATGGTCGGCGCGATGATACGCGAACTTTTGTTCCAGAGCTTCAGCGTGAAGCTCAGGACCACCAGCACGATGCATGGCGGATAAATCGCTGTCAGCACCGGAATCGAGATCTGAATCAGATGGCTCAGGCCGAGGTTCGACACCACCATTGAGAACAGACCCAGAATAAATACCAGCGTTTTATACGACAGCGGAACGTATTGCGCAAAGAATTCTGCACAGGCGCAGGTCAGGCCAACCGCCGTCACCATGCAGGCGACGAAGATCAGCGCGGCGAGGAAGAAGCTGCCCATGCCGCCGAAGGTCTGCTGCACGTATGCATGCAGAATCTCAGCACCGTTGGCGCTCTGCGCCACTAATGCGCCGCTATCGTTACCGAGCTTGAACAGCGTCAGGTAAATCAGCGTCAAACCGATACCAGCGATGATGCCCGCCAACATGGTGTAGCGCGTCAGCAGTTTGGCATCTTCAACACCGCGAGAGCGCGCCGCATTGACGATAACGATACCGAACACCAGCGCACCCAGCGTATCCATGGTCAGATAACCATTGACGAAACCGCTGGAGAAGGCGGCACGCTGATACTCTTCGGTACCCGGCGAAACGCCACCGGCAGGCCAGATCAGTACGGCAACGCCGAGCACAATCAGCGCCAGAATTTTCAGCGGTGCGAGGAAGTGGCCAACGGTATCCAGCAGTTTGCCCGGATACAGCGAGATGCCAATCACCAGCGCGAAGTAAATCAGGCTGTAGATGAACAGCGGCAGCGCGCCATCGCCGGTCAGCGGTGCAATACCAACGGCAAAGGAAACGGTAGCGGTACGCGGCGTGGCAAACAGCGGGCCAACAGCCAGGTAGCAAACGGTCGCCAGCAGCAAGCCTGCGGCTTTACCAATCGGCGAGCTCAGCGCATCAATGCCGCCGCCCACGCGCGCCAGCGCGATAACGGTAATCACCGGTAAGCCAACAGCGGTAATCAGGAAGCCGAAGGCCGCAATCCAAACGTGTTCGCCAGACTGAATCCCCACCATCGGTGGGAAGATGATATTTCCTGCGCCAACGAACAGGGCAAACGTCATGAAGCCCAGCGCCAGGATATCCTTGGAGGTTAAACGATGTGTCATAAACTTCTGTACTGCCTGTAGCTGATGTTGCGGTGGAAGTTGAGTTCGTGTTGTCCTCTGGATGCGCTAAAACAAGGACTTATTCGGCAAGGCCAGCGTGTTATGCGGGACTAATCGTTAAAGCGCAGGTGATTTAATCTACTTTTCTTCTGTTCGCAGAGGGATAAATCGACAACGGCGCAAATTAGAACGTTTATAGCGAAGAAAGGCAATACGGGATCGGAAAACCAGAAGGATATAACAAGATAGCGGGAGAAAGCAGTGAATCACGGTGGAATTGTAGGAAAACACCTCAGATGATTTGCTAAAAGTTTCCTCAGCGCGGGAGATCTCTTTGCATAAATCGACCTGCAGATGCACAAAAGGCGCGATTTACGCGCCTGTTTGGCTAACTTTACGGAATTACCAGACTGTTCTTGCTATATCGACCACCAGACGAATCTTCTGCCACTGCTGCTCTTCGCTCAGGCTGTTGCCCTCTTCGGTAGAAGCAAAGCCACACTGCGGGCTGAGGCAGATTTGATCGAGGCTGACGAACTGTGCTGCTTCCTGCAGACGCGCTTTTACCTGCTCCGCATCTTCCAGCTCGCCGGTTTTGGTGGTGATCAAACCCAGCACCACTTGCTGATGACCAGGCTTGAGGAAGCGCAGCGGCTCGAAGCCACCTGAACGTTCGTTGTCATACTCAAGGTAGAAAGCATCGATATTCACGCCGCCAAACAGCACTTCGGCGACCGGCTCATAGCCACCTTCGGAGATCCAGGTTGAGCGGAAGTTGCCGCGACACACATGCAGCCCGACGGTCAGATCTTCTGGCTTACCTTCCAGCGCGGTATTCAGCACCTCAGCATAGATGCGCGCCAGTTCCTGCGGATCTTCACCACGTTCGCGGATCTGTTGCTGCTGTTCGGTAGAGCACAGATACGCCCACACCGTGTCATCCAGCTGCAGATAACGGCAACCAGCCGCGTAAAACGCTTTAATTGCGTCTTTGTAGGTCTGGGCCAGATCGGCGAAGTAATCTTTCAGATCGGGATAAACCGTGGCATCGATCACCTTGCGGCCACCGCGGAAGTGCAGCACGCTTGGGCTGGGAATGGTCATCTTGGCAACCGCATCGCCCGCTACGCTTTGCAGGAAGCGGAAATGATCCAGCATTGGGTGTTCAGGATTAAAGGCTACTTTACCGGTGACTTTCACGCCGTGCGCTTTGGTCTGCACGCCATTGAACTGAATGCCCTGCTCCGCTTCGAACAGCTCAACGCCGTGCAGATCGCCGAAGAAGTCGAAGTGCCACCATGCGCGACGGAATTCACCATCGGTAACGATCTGCAGACCGTTGGCGCGCTGCTGCTCCACCACATGACGGATTTCACGATCTTCCACCTGACGCAGTTGATCAGCATTGATGTCGCCATTGGCAAACTGCACACGCGCCTGCTTGATGGCAGCGGGACGCAGAAAACTGCCGACGGTATCGGCGCGGAACGGGTTATGACGTGGCATCTTATCTCCTCGCTGAGCGCTTAGTTGCGTCAGGGTATAATTTCGCTGGGTTATTTCAGCCATCTGGACGGCTATATGTCCGAGAAGAATGCCACGCTGTTACAATTTCGGCAACGGAAGAAAATTCAGCTTACATGAAACTATTTCATGTTCAGATGCACGTTCTTCAATTTCCCTCAATGGCCGCCCGCGCTTGCGCCATCTGGCTATCTGACAACGGCAGATAGCCAGCCTCGCTCACCCGACGCTGTCCTTGTGGCGACAACACCTGATGCAGAAAGGCATTAACCAGCGGCGGCAGCGGTTTGCCAGGCGCTTTGTTGACGTAAATATAAAGCGGGCGCGACCACGGATAGCGGCCGCTGCGAATGGATTCGGCATCCGGCATCACGCTGTCGCCATTCGCCGTGACCACCGGCAGCATTTTCACGCCGCTGAGATGAAAGCCAAAACTGGCGTAACCGATGCTGTTAGGCGTGGCGGCAACGGCTTGCACTACCGCAGCGGAACCGGGGAATTCAGCGACGTCAGCACGAAAATCGCCTTTACACAGCGCCTGCTGCTTGAAGAAACCCCAGGTACCCGACGCCGAGTTACGGCCATAACGCTGAATACTACGCGCTGCCCACTGGCTGTCGCTCAAGCCGAGATCGCCCCAGCGCTGCGGCACCTGCTGCCCGCCGCACAGACGCGTAATGGAAAACAGCGCATCGAGTTGTTGCGGCGCGATACGCGGCAGCGGATTGTCCTGATTGACCACCACCACCAGCGCATCCATCGCCACCGGCACCGCCAGCGGCGGATAGCCGTAGCGCGCAATGAAAAGTTGACGTTCGTCGATCTGCATCGGGCGGCTCATCGCGCCCAATTGTGCAGCACCGGCGGCCAGCGCGGTCGGTGCGGTAGACGATCCCGCCGCCTGCACCTGAACGTTCACGCCCGGCGACTGGCGGCTAAAATCCTCGCCCCACAAGGTCATCAGATAACCCAACGTATCCGATCCGACGCTGCTCAGATTGCCGGTTAGCATGGTTTGTTGGCCGTGTGCTAAAGCAGAGCAAAGCAACAAGAGGGATAGCAACAGCGATTTCATTGGCGATTCCGCAATTTAATGAGACGCCTATTCTGGAGCGGCGTGATTTATCGCGCAATAAATTGCGTAAAGGTTGTCAGTTAAGCGCGAAGCGGTCGCCATGAATGGCAACCCTACGAAAATCCCGTAGGGTGCGCATTTATGCGCACCAGGTCGCCATAAATGGCGACCCTACGAGACTTGTAGCGATGGCGAGTCAAAATTATGCCTTGATGGTGCAGCGCGGGTGTTGAGGCGACATCCTAACTCGCTGAACGAATGAGGGATTCCAGGGCGAGCCGCATGGATGCGGCGAGAGGTGGCGCTGAGCAGGAGCGAATCGCCGCCGGTCCGTCAGGAATCGTGATTGAGTGAAGGTACCGCGCAGCGGCGGGTTGGGCTGGCGCAAGGCCCGGGAGTGCAGAGGGCGCGGCCAGGCGCTCTCTGCTCGGTCGCCGCACAAGGGTGCTGCAACTGCCTCAGCTTAGGGCGAACGAAAGCCGCTCTATGCTTAACTGAGCGGCATTACGCCATGGATGTGCAAACCTTAATTAACCCGCTCTTGCAGAGCGCTAGCCACAATCAAGCGTGGTGGCAGCAGGAAGCTGAAACAGGTTTCCTGATGCGGCACGCTGGTGATTTCCAGCCGCGCATTATGATGGCCCAGCGCATGCTTCACGATCGCCAGCCCCAACCCGCTGCCGCCGGTGGCGCGCGAACGCGCTTTGTCCACACGATAGAAACGTTCGGTAAGACGCGGCAGATGCTGTTCGCTGATGCCCGGCCCGTCATCACACACCTTAAACTGCGCGCCTTGTTTGGTGCGCAACCAGCTGATATCGATGCGCGTGCCATCCGGCGTGTGATTCACTGCGTTATAGACCAGATTGGAAATGGCGCTACGCAACTGCTCATCGTTGCCGAACACTTTCAGGTGCGGATCGGTATGGAAATGGATGGTGTGACGTCCCTGACTCAGCGTTTCCGCTTCACGCTGCAACAGCAGCAGCATGCCCGGCACATCCACCGTCTCTTTCAGATCGATGGCTGGCGCCGCTTCGATACGCGACAAGGTCAGCAACTGCTTCACCAGGCTGTCCATGCGACGCGTCTGCTCTTGCATAGTGTGCAACGCCTTGCTGCGCGTGCGCTCGTTCATCACCGCGTCGTCCATCATTTCCAGATAACCCTGTAACACCGTTAGCGGCGTACGCAGTTCATGACTGACGTTGGCAAAGAAGTTGCGTCGCGCGCCTTCCAGCTGGTGCATTTGGGTGACATCACGCGCCACCATCAGCCACTGACCTTCGCTGTAAGGCATCACGCGGAATTCCATATGATGCTGATTATTGAGGATCTGCGTCAGCGGCGTATCGAACTTGCGCTGGCGGATATAGCGGGAGAATTCAGGATAACGCAGTAAATTGAGGATGTTCTGACCGTTATCTTCCGGCCAGCGCAAGCCAAGATGCTGCTGCGCCAAACCGTTGCACCAGAAAATGGTGCCCTCTTCGGTGGTCAGCACCACCGCATCCGGCAGCGATTCGGCACCGCTGCGGAAACGTTTGATCAGATTGCCCAGCTCGCGGCGACGACGCCGGTTGCGTAACTGCATCTGATACAGGCCATAAAACAGCGGTTCCCAGCTGCCGCGTCCGGTGGGCGGCGTCATTGAACGATCGACCCACAACCAGTGCGACAGACGCATCAGATTTCTGAAGTGCCAGAACATCACGCCGGTCACCGCAATCAGCAGCAGCCACGGCAGATATCCGAACAACAGACCCAACACCAGCGCAGGTAAACAGACCAGCGCCAGCTCGGTCAACAATCTCTTCCAGGAGAGTCGTTCCAGCACGGTAAAAACTCCGTTTACGTTTAGTAGCGGGCAGAGAAACGATACCCTGTTCCGCGAACGGTTTGAACCATGCGATCGTGGCCGGTCAATTCCAGCGCTTTACGTAAACGGCGAATATGCACATCGACGGTGCGATCTTCGACATACACATTGGTGCCCCAAACGTGGTTCAGCAGCTGTTCGCGACTGTACACGCGTTCCGGGTGCGTCATAAAGAAGTGCAGCAGTTTGTATTCGGTCGGCCCCATCTCCAGCGGCGTGGTTTCCGACATCACGCGATGTGAGGAAGGATCAAGGCTCAGGCCCTGCATCTCAATCACCTCTTCCACCGCCATCGGTGAAATACGGCGCATCACCGCTTTGATACGCGCCATCAGCTCTTTGGGTGAGAATGGCTTGGTGATGTAATCATCCGCGCCCACTTCCAGACCGCGCACGCGATCCTCTTCTTCACCGCGCGCCGTCAGCATCATCACCGGGATGTCACGCGTCATCGCTTCACGCTTTAAATGCTTAATAAACTGAATTCCGCTGCCGCCGGGCAACATCCAGTCCAGCAGAATCAAATCAGGCCAGGGTTCGATCAGCTTACCAATCGCGCTGTCATAATCTTCCGCCTCAATAGGCTGGTAATCATTCTGTTCCAGCACGAAACATAACATTTCACGGATGGGAGCTTCGTCTTCCACAACCAAAATGCGCTTAGCCATTGTAACTCCTGCTAGTGTGACAACGTGTCACTGGGATTTGCGGCGCCATTATGCGTCAGTTTTGTGACACTTTTATGAAAAAGCCGCCCTAAGATAGATAGATAAAAAACAGAAATGTGACAATAAAAATCTGCTTTTTTTCTTTGTGATCTTAAGTGGTTATAATTCGCCTTCGCTAAACAGAGCACGGAGCAAACATGCGCATCATTCACACCGCTGACTGGCATCTCGGTCAGTTCTTTTACAGCAAAAGTCGCGCGAGGGAACATCAGGCGTTTCTCGACTGGCTGCTGGATCAGATTGTGCAGCATCAGGTGGATGCGCTGATTATCGCGGGCGACCTGTTTGATACCGGTTCGCCGCCGAGCTATGCGCGTGAAATGTTTAACCGTTTTGTGGTGGCGCTGCAGCCAAGCGGCTGTCAATTGGTGGTGCTGGCGGGCAATCACGATTCGGTGGCGACGCTGAATGAATCGCGCGAGCTGCTGGCCTGCCTGAATACGCAGGTGATCACCAGCGCCACACCGCAGGGCGAGCAGCAGGTATTAACCCTGAAGCAGCGCGATGGCGCGCCGGGTGCGCTGCTGTGCGCCATTCCTTATCTGCGTCCACGCGATATTTTGCGCAGCCAGGCCGGCCAATCCGGTCGCGAGAAGCAGATCTCGCTGCTGGAGGCGATTGAGCAGCATTATCAGCACTGTTTCGCCGCCGCGCAGTCAATGAACAGCGCGCTGCCGATTATCGCCACCGGCCATCTCACCACCGTTGGCGTCACCAAAAGCGATTCGGTGCGCGACATCTATATTGGCACGCTGGATGCCTTCCCGGCGCAGGCGTTTCCGCCAGCGGATTACATCGCGCTCGGTCACATTCATCGCGCCCAGCGCATCGCCAACAGCGAGCACATTCGTTACAGCGGCTCGCCGATTCCGCTCAGTTTTGATGAGCTTGGCCGCGACAAAAGCGTCTTCCTGCTGGAATTTGGCGACAAGCTCAAGGAAGTGACGCCGCTGACCATTCCGCACTTCCAGCCGATGCAGATGCTGAAAGGCTCGATGGCGGAAATTGAACATCAGCTGGCGCAGTTCAGCGAAAGCACCAGCGAGCAGCCAACCTGGCTGGATATTGAGATCACCACGCAGGAATATCTCAGCGATCTGCAGCGTCGCATTGAAGCATTAACCGAAAATCTGCCGGTCGAAGTGCTGCTGGTGCGCCGCAGCCGCGAACAGCGGCAGCGCAGCCTCGAGCGGCTGGAGAACGAAACCCTGAGCGAATTAAAAGTGGAAGAAGTGTTTGCCCGCCGACTGGCGCAGGAAGATCAGCTGGATGCCGAGCAGGCCGAGCAGTTAACGCAGCTATTCCGCACCCAGCTTGCCGCGCTGGAGAATCCATCTGCATGAAAATTTTGACGCTACGTTTTAAGAACCTCAATGCGCTGCGCGGCGAATGGTTTATCGATTTCCGCCGTGAGCCCTTTGCCAGCAACGGATTGTTTGCCATTACCGGCGCCACCGGCGCGGGCAAAACCACCTTACTCGATGCGATTTGTCTGGCGCTCTATCACCAAACGCCACGTCTCGGCACGCTGTCGCAAACCCAGAATGAGCTGATCACACGCGATACCGCCGAGTGTCTGGCAGAAGTGGAGTTTGAGATCAAAGGCGAAGCCTGGCGCGCCTTCTGGAGCCAAAACCGCGCGCGCGGTCAGGCTGACGGCAAATTGCAGGCCCCGCGCGTCGAGCTGGCGCGCGTCGCGGATAATCAGATCATCGCCGATAAAGTCGGCGACAAGCTGAAAGCGATTGAAACCCTGTCGGGACTCGATTTCGCCCGTTTTACCCGCTCGATGATGTTGTCACAAGGCCAGTTTGCCGCCTTCCTGAATGCCAAACCCGGCGAACGCGCCGAATTGCTGGAAGAGCTGACCGGCACCGAAATCTACGGACAAATCTCCGTGCAGATCTACGAACGCTGGCGCACCGCACGCAGCGAGCTGGATACGCTGCGCGCCCGCGCCGGTGGTATGTCGCTGCTTGATGAAGCGCGCCGTGCAGAGCTGACGCAGCAGCTGGCAGAACTCGCTGAGCAGGAGAAATCGCTGAGCGAGCAGCTGACGCTGGCGCAGCATCAGCAACAATGGCTGGTGCAACAACAACAGCTGACGCAGGAACAGCAACAGGCCGAGCAGACGCTGCTTGCCGCGCAACAGGCGTGGCAGCAGGCGGATGGCGATCGTCAGCGGCTGGCGCGGGCCGAACCGGCAGAAAAACTGCGCGAGAAGCTACAGCAGCGCGAACAGCTGCAGGGCGATCTCCGCACGCTGGAACAGCAATCGCAGCAGCTGCAGGCGCAACTGCTGCAAGCCAAAACCGCGCTGCAACAGGGCGAAAACCAATATCAGGCCGCACAGCAGGCGCGCGAGCAGGCGTTACAGCAACAGCAGCAGCTTGAAACGCTGCTGACCGAGCAGGTTATCCCGCTCGATCAACAGATCACCACCACCTCGCAGCAGCTGGATGAACAGCAGCGGCTGCATCTGCAGCAGCAACAGGCGCTGCAAAGCAGCCAAACCGCGCTGAGCCAGCAACAGCAGGTAAGTGAACGTTTACAACAACAGCTGGCGCAGCAGCAGGAATTCCGCACCCGCGAAGCCGCTGTCGCCCATTGGGGCGCTGAACTGACGCGCTGGCAGGCGGAGATCGCCCGGCTGGATGAGCGCGAGCAGACGCTGACGCAGCTCATCGCACAGCACCAACAGCAACGCAGCCAGCTGGAGCAGCATCAACAGGCGCAGGCTCAGCGTGAACAGGCGGCGCAACCGTTGCAGCAAGCCGAAGCGCAGGCCGCACAGCAGCGTCTGCAAGCGGAGCAAGCACTGACTTCGCTTGAGGCGGAGATCGGCAGCGCGCAACTGCGCGAAGCCCTGACGCAGCATCAAACCCAACGCCCTGCGCGCCAACAGCTCAGCCTGCTCGCCGCGCAGTGGCGCGCGTTGCAGCCGCAGCGGTTGCAGCGTCAGCAGAAACTGGCGCAGCTGCAGCAGCAGCATCAGGACGCTGAACAAGCGTTGCAGGCGCTGCGCGAAGAGTACAAACGGGAACATCAGGCGCTGCTTGATGTGCGCAAAATCTGCGAGCTGGAGCGCACCATCGCCCAACTGGCCGACGAGCGCGCCAAACTGCAGCCAGATCAGCCCTGCCCGCTGTGCGGCTCGTGCCAGCATCCGGCGATCGCGCAATATCAGCAGCTTGAGCCTGGCGCCAATCAGCAGCGTCTGGCCACGTTGGAAACGCGCGTGGCGCAGCTGAAAGAGTCCGGCACCGCCAAAGGCGAGCAGCAGAAACTGTCGCTGCAACAGCAGCAGGCGTTGCAGCAGGAAATCAGCGATTACGATCAGCAGCTGGCGACGGTAAACACCCAATGGCAAGCACTGAGCGGTGAGCTGGCACTTACCTGCACGCTGGAGCAGCAGGACGATTTTGCGCAGTGGCAACAGCAGCAGGATGCGCAGGAACAGTTGCAGCAACAGCAGCTGCAGACGCGGGAAAACGCCGCGCGTGCGCTGCAGCAGGCAAAGGACGCGCACCTGCAACAGCAGCAGCTGTGGCAGCAGCATCAGAATCAGCAGCAGTTGGCGCAGCAGCAGATCGCCAGCACGCAGCAGACGCTGGATGAAATCAACCAGCGCGAAGCCAGCGAGCGCAGCGCCATGCAGCAACTGGCGCAGCAGCTGGAACAACAGCTGGCGCAGCATCAGCTCGTCCTGCCAGATGTGGCTGAGCGGGAAAGCTGGCTGCGCGCGTTACAACAGCGCTGGATCGCATGGCAAGAAAATGAGCGCTTACACGGCGAGTTGCAGCCGCAGCTGGCGAAAGCCGAAAGCGAGCGCAGCAGCCTGCAGCAGAATCTGGCGCGTGAACAGCAGCGGCTCGATGAGCTGCAGCAGACGCTCAGCGCGCTGCAACAGCAGCGCCAGCAGCAGCAACAACAGCGTCAGCAGCTGTTTGGCGATCGTCGGGTGGCGGAAGCCCGACAGCAGCAGCACGCCTCGCTGCAACAGTGTGAACAGGCGCTGGCGCAGCAGCTACAGCAGTGGCAGCAGGCACAAAGCTCGCTGCACAGCCTGAATGGCCAGTGCGAGCAGATCGCTGCGCAGCAACACACCTTGCGTGAACGCGCTGCAGCAGCAGAAAGCGCCTTCCTCGCCGCGCTGCAGCAGAGTGATTTTGCGGATGAAACAGCGCTGCGTACCGCCCTGCTGGATGAGGGCGAGATGCAGCAGCTGCGCCAACAATTGCAAACGCTCGCTCAGCAGCGCCAGCAGCAGATTACTCTCAGCGAACAGCTCACTCAGCGCTGCACGGCGCATCAGCAGCAGCGCCCGGCCGATCTCAACGATGAGATCGCCGCCACTATCCAGCAACAGCTGGAACAACTGCGCGTGACTTTACGTGACAATGCCCGTCAACAGGGTGAAGCGCAGCAGCAGTTGCACAGCGATGCGCAACAGCGTTTACAGCAGCAATCGTTACTGACGCAAATCGACACCGATGAAGTGGAGCTGGCGCAGTTGGGCCGTCTGAACGATCTGGTAGGTTCGGCCAAAGGCGATAAATTCCGCCGCTTCGCGCAAGGGCTGACGCTCGATCATCTGGTGTGGCTGGCGAACCGTCAGCTCGATCGCCTGCACGGGCGCTATCTGCTGCAGCGCCGCGTCAGCGAGGAACTGGAGCTGGAAGTGGTGGATACCTGGCAGGCCGACGCCACGCGCGATACGCGCACGCTGTCGGGTGGCGAGAGTTTCCTCGTCAGCCTGGCGCTGGCATTAGCGCTGTCGGATTTGGTGAGTCATAAAACGCGCATCGAATCGCTGTTCCTCGACGAAGGCTTCGGCACGCTGGATGCCGAGACGCTGGACACCGCGCTGGATGCGCTCGACGCCCTGAACGCCAGCGGCAAAACCATCGGCGTGATCAGCCATGTAGAAGCGATGAAAGAGCGCATTCCGGTGCAGATCCGCGTCCGCAAGATGAATGGGCTGGGTTACAGCAAGCTGGAGTTGCCAGGGGAATAATCAGGTCGCCATGAATGGCGACCCTACGGTGCTTCGGCGGTTTTCGTAGGGTGCGCATTCATGCGCACCGGTTTTTTATCTCACTGTTGCCAACTTATAACGCGGGCCGACCAGCAAACCGCCCTGCTCGTTCTGCGCCAGCAGACGGGCGCTGGTCACCCCGGCGATGGTGTGTGCCTTATCCGTCACATTGCTGGCAATCTGCTTGATTGCCGCTGACACCAACATGCCAATAATGCCACCGTTATTGTTGTTGCCATCTTCCGCGTCACTGGCGGTGGCAATGCCTTGCCAAATCTCTTTACCGCTGCGCAGATCCACCAGACGCGCCGTCGCCGACACCTTGGTCACGCTCTGAATCACCTGATAGCTGCTGCCGTAATCGGTCACCGAAATATACAGCGCGCTGTCGGCGTGGAAGATGTCATGCAGACGCTGCGGGCTAACAGCCTGAATTTCGTGGCCGTTGGTTAAACCGTTTTGCTGGAAGGTTTCATCCACCACCGCCACCGGGAACACGTAATAGCCCGCTTCCGCCAGCGGACGCGTTACCAGCGAGGTGAAGCTGTTCGCCGCATTCACATCCGGCGCGCGGTTATCCGCAGGCAACACCAGAATCGAAGCCGGCTTGCTGGCGCGGAAGGCGCTGTAGTCGTACGGTTTTTTGTGCGCGCAGCCGGTCAACAGCAGCGTGGCGAGCACGCCTAAAGAAACAATCAGCTTTTTCACTGAGCAACTCCTTGTTTTTTCTTCATCAGAAAGTCCATGTATGGCGCGGATTCTGGGAACAACTGTTTCTCGGTGGCAAACTGGCCGAAGGCTTTATCGGTATCTCCGGTTTTGGCGTACAGCAGACCGAGCTGCGCGTGCAAGCCCGGCGCGACCGGTTTGTTGACCGATTTGGCTTTTTCAATATCCAGATTCAGCGCTTCAATCTGCTTCTGCGGGTCGCTATCTTTTTTGTAGTAGCTGTAGATCTGCTGCTGGTAATCGCCCCAGTAATAGATCGGTTCCGGCCCTTTTGGTGCACAGCCTGCCAGCACGCCCGCAGCGATCAGCGCCGCACTCAGTTGCAACAATTTCATGCTCAATATCCTTATTTCTCCGGACGCCATGCGCCGCTGTTAATGCCATCTACTAAGTGATCAACCGCTTCACGAATCGCCAGATCCATCACTTTACCATTGAGGGTTGAGTCATAGCTGGCGGTACCGCCGAAGCCGACGATCTCACGCGCTGACAGCTTGAATTCACCCGCGCCCTGCGCGCTGTACACCACTTCTGAAGTAGTGACATCCACCACATTCAGGTTGACTTTGGCATAGGCGATCTGGTTTTTACCGCGCCCCAAAATGCCCCACAGCTGCTGATCGCCCACTTCTTTGCGACCAAATTCGGTGATATCGCCGGTGATGATGTAAGTCGCACCTTTGATGTTCTGCTCGCTCTTCTTAAAGCCCGCTTCCTGCTGCAACTCTTTCAGGTTGCTGCGATCCAGCACGTTGAAGCGATTGGTCTGCTGCAGGTGCGTGACCAAAATGGTTTTCGACTGATTGCCAAGACGATCAACGCCATCGGAGAAAATGCCGTTCATGTACGAGGAGCGGTTATCAAACTGGCCAACCGCAATCGGGCTGCGCACGCCCTGATACGCGGGCTGGCTGGCCGCACGCACCTGTGGTGCTTCAATCGCGCGTGAAGATTCGGTCGCGCAGCCGCTGAGCAGCGTGGCGCTTAACAAGGAGAGTGCCGCAAAGGCATATTTTTTCTGCATTTCTAATCCATGAATCAAAAGGGGATAAAGCCGCGAGGCTGCGGCAAATTCTGGTTCTGCCGACAGTCAGAGTAATGCCATAGCATTGGTTGAGTCGGTCTGTAGACTGTCGGCAGTGAGGGAAAGGATCTTTAGTGAAAATACAGGCACATTAATGAATTTAATTAATCGAATGGCGGGATTATTGGGCGGGTTAATGATTGTTGTAGCGCTCAGCGCTTGTCAGCATTCTCAGCCAAAGCAACAGGATAGCATCGTCAATCTGTGCCAGCCGCAGAGTGCGCCGGGCAGCGCATCCTGCAAATGGGCTGATGAGATGCAGCATCAGCTCAACCAGCATTTCCGCGATGCGCGGCGTTATGCCGGTCAGCAATGTCTGGTGCGGCTCGAGTGGCAAAACAGCGGGCGCTACGCGGTGACGCAGACACAAGGCGACGAAACGCTATGCCTGCGCGCGTGGCAGTTGATTGGTCAAAGCAAAGATTTACCGCCGCCGCCAGAGGTTAACCAGCCAGCGTGGTTCGGTTTTGCCCCGGCGACGCCGAGCCATCCTGGCGCCACTGGCGCGGGCTGATGCCAAACCAGCGGCGGAAGGCGCGGGAAAAGGCGCTGACTTCGGAATAACCGAGCAGCAGCGCCATTTCTGAAATCGGCAGCTGCTTCTGTTGCAGATAATGCGTTGCCATCTCGCAGCGCACCTTGTCCACCAGCGCGGTGAAACTGATGCCCTCTTCGCGTAGCCGCCGTTGCAGCGACCAGCTCGACAAGCCCATTTTTTCGGCAATCTCTTCCAGCACCAGTTCGCCCTGCATCAGTGACAAATTCACCTGCGATCGCGCCTGTTCCACCACGCTTTGCAGGCTGGCAGAACTGTTCAGGCGGCGAATGGCATCCTGCATCACCATCAGCAACATCGGATCCTGCTCCGGCATGGTTCGCAGCAGATCGCGTTTCGGGATCAACAACGAGTTGAACGGTTGATCAAACCACACCGGCGCATCAAACACTTTGCAGTGCTCGTGCCACTGTTCTGGACGCGGATGTTCGAAGTGTACTTCGCGCGGCGCCCAGTTTTTGCCGGCGACGTGGCGGATCAAGTTAAGGAACATGCCGAGCGTTAGTTCCGCATCCTGACGTCGTGACAGGATCGCGCCGTGGCGTACCTGATAATCGAGCCGCCAGCACTCGCCTTTGTCCACCAGCCGCGTCAGCGTGTCGTGCTGATGCCACGGAAACGCATTCACCACGTTGTGCAACGCCTGCTCCAGCGTCGGCGAACAGAGGCCGATATACCCAATCAAGCCTAATGACTGCGGTTTGAACTGCTTGCCGTAATGCAAACCGAAGTTATCAAAACCGGAATGACGCGCCGCTTCTTCCATCACGCGGCAATAGTTCACCAAACCCAGGCTCAGCGTGGGGCTCGCCAGCAGTTCGGAGTTGATGCCGCTGATGCCAAAGATGCGATCGACATCGCCGCCTTTGTCAGTGATAAATCCGCTCAGTCCAGTGGCGGCCGCAGCCAAAACGCCGCGATTGCTGGCGCTGACGGACAAGGCGCTGAAGGCTTCAGTGGGTGTGATGAGTGATTGCATCGGAACCTCTGCGTGTGGCGCGAGTGAAACAGGTTGAGGATTCCAGCAATTTTCGTACCAGGCGGGTGATTCGTGGATTTTGTCGTAGGGTCGCCATTAATGGCGACCTCAATTGCGCCGCGACAGCGCAAAGCTGCTCACTGCTGGTGCATCAGACGCCGACCGGCAGCTGATTGGTTTCCAGATAACGTCGGCAGAGGCGCACGGAGTGATCGGCCCAGCGCGGCCCGAGACTCAGCGCCATTTCCGTTTCCGCGTGCGATCCCATCCACGCCGTCATCTGAATACGGCGCTGGATCAGCAGCGTCGGCACCAGCGCCATCTCTTCATCGCTGATATGCGCCACTTTTTCGTAGCCGAGGATCCAGTTATCTACCCATTCGGCGGCGCGCGGATGATGCTCAACGAAACTGATCGCCGCCGCCAAATCGTGCAGATACCAGCCGAGTCCGCAGTCATCAAAATCGATCACCCGCGTTTCGCCTTTATGCAGCAGCAGATTGGTCAGACGCAGATCGGCGTGGATCAAACCATAACGATCCGCCCCTTTGCCAAAGCCTTGCAGCTCTTGCCCGACGCGCGCCACCGCTTCGGCGACGATGCCGTGATCGGCCGGATTGAGGTTCGGTGCATCCTGCCAGCGTCCCCAATGGCTATGATCGCTGACCATGGTGTGATGATCCCAGATGATGCGCTGGAAACCCGCTGGTTTCTGCCAGCTGCGGCTGTGCTGATGCAGACGCGCGGTGATGTGACCAAGCTGCTGAAACGCTTTGGGATCGACATCGGTGGTGGGCATGTCACCTTCGATCCAATGGAACAGTACCGCATAACGCTCTGCGCCATTTGCCATCGGCAGCGTCAGCACAGTTGCGCCATCGCTGGCCGGGATCGCCTGCGGCACCATGATGCCGATGTCACGCAGCGCATCCAGCCACAGCAGCTCGCTCTGAATGTCAGCTTTGCTGTGATAGTTAGGACGATGCAGACGCAGCGCGTAGCGTTTGCCCGCCGCATGCACCAGGAAGGTGGCATTTTCCGAGCGGCACAACAGCTTCAGTTCGCCGCGCAGTGCCGCGGGATAACTGGCCAGCGCCTGATGCGCCAGCAGGGTGATTTCAGCATCGGTTAAGGTATCGGATTGTTCGGCACTCATTCATCAATCTCCAGCATCAAGCAAGTGGTATCAGCATGGGATGACGTCGTCCTGACTGCTTGACCGCAGACAACCCAAAGTTGACCGCAGCGTGCATCTGGCACTTTTCTTGCCTCAGAGTTGACCGTGGAGGACAAAACTCACTGCGCCCGCGTCAAGTTTTCCCGCGCCAGCCAGCGGCATTATCACTTCACTGTAGCGCAAAGATAAAAAAGCGCGGTGAAGCTGCCGCACCAACAATGACGACGGGGAAAAGACGATGACGAATAAGCTCAAACCCACGCTGGGCACCCTGCATTTGTGGGGCATTGCGGTTGGACTGGTGATTTCTGGTGAATATTTTGGCTGGAGTTACGGCTGGGGCGTGGCGGGCACGCTGGGATTCCTGATCACCACCGCGATGATCGCCACCATGTATACCTGTTTTATTTTCAGCTTCACCGAACTGACCACCGCGATTCCACATGCGGGCGGCCCATTTGCCTATAGCCGCCGCGCGTTCGGCGAAACCGGCGGCTTGATCGCTGGCCTCGCCACGCTGATTGAGTTCGTGTTCGCACCGCCGGCGATTGCCATGGCGATTGGCGCTTACCTCAACGTGCAATATCCCGATCTCAATCCGAAAACCGCCGCAGTCGGCGCCTATATCGTCTTCATGACGCTGAACATTCTCGGCGTTAAGCTGGCGGCGATGTTCGAATTGGTAGTCACGGTGCTGGCGGTTCTGGAGCTGCTGGTGTTTATGGGCGTGGTTTCGCCAGGCTTCAGCATTGCCAACTTTGCCGCTAACGGCTGGGCGGGCAGCGATCACTTCGGCATGCCCGCGATATCAGGCATCTTCGCCGCGATTCCGTTCGCCATCTGGTTCTTCTTGGCGATTGAGGGCGCGGCGATGGCGGCCGAAGAGGCCAAAGATCCGAAGCGCACCATTCCCAAAGCCTACATCACCGGCATTCTGACGCTGGTGGTGCTAGCGATTGGCGTGATGCTGCTGGCCGGTGGCGCTGGTGACTGGCGCAAGCTGTCGGACATCAACGATCCGCTGCCGCAGGCGATGAAGATGATCGTCGGTGAAAACTCCAACTGGATGCACATGCTGGTGTGGATTGGTCTGTTTGGGCTGATTGCCAGCTTCCACGGCATTATTCTCGGCTATTCACGCCAGTTCTTCGCCCTCGCCCGCGCCGGTTATCTGCCACAGAGTTTGGCCAAGCTGTCGCGCTTCCAGACGCCGCACCGCGCGATTATCGCCGGGGGGTTGATTGGTATCGCCGCCATCTACAGCGATGGCTTTATCAATCTGCAAGGCATGACGCTGACCGCCGCGATGATCACCATGGCGGTGTTTGGCGCGATTGTGATGTATCTGATGAGTATGCTGAGCCTGTTTAAACTGCGCCGCACTGCGCCAGAGATGGAACGCAGCTTCCGTGCGCCGGGCTATCCGATTGTGCCCGGCATTGCGCTGGTGCTGTCGCTGGTGTGTCTCGTAGCGATGCTGTGGTTTAACCCGGTGATTGGCGGCTTGTTTGTAGCGATTATGGCGGTGGGATATGTCTACTTCCTGGCCACCAAAGCTCAGCGCGATAACGCGCCGCAGGATTCGATGTTAGTGGGTAAGTGATGTTAGCTGGGGGTTTTGTAGGGTCGCCATTTATGGCGACCTTTTTACATCAACTCACGCCTTAACCGGCCACAACCACGCAGCCCCACGCACACCGCTCGAATCCCCATGCACCGCCTTCAGCACCGGTGTTTCACATTCGCGGCCAAACACCCACTGCTTCATCAATGCCGGCACGGTTTGATACAGGCGATCGTTATTACTCATACCGCCGCCCAACACAATCACATCGGGATCAAGCAGATTCACCACCTGCGCCAGCGATTTCGCCAGACGCATTTCGTAGCGATTCATCGCCAGCTCCGCCACCGGATCCTGCTGCTCAATCAGCTTGATGATTTCCGCACCTTTCAGCGCTTTACCGCTTAGACGCTGATAATCGATTGCAAAACCGGTGCCCGATACAAAGGTCTCAATGCAGCCCTGCAAACCACAATAACAGGGCACTTCCGCGCGATGGCGCAGTTCATCTTCGTCCATCCACGGCAGCGGGTTGTGGCCCCACTCACCGGCATTGCCGTTACCACCAATGCGCGACTCGCCGCCAATCGCCACGCCCGCGCCCGATCCGGTGCCAATGATCACCGCGAACACCAGCGGCTGACCCGCGCCCGCGCCATCCACCGCTTCGGAAACCGCCAGACAATTCGCGTCGTTGGCGATGCGCACGTCACGATTCAGCGCCTGCGCTAAATCCTTATCCAGCGGCTGACCGTTTAGCCAGGTGGAGTTGGCATTTTTCACCCGCTGCGTGTAGGGCGAAATCGTGCCGGGAATGCCGATGCCGACCGTGCCCTGCTGGCCGGTTTTCTCTTCTGCCAGCAGCACTAAATCGACAATCGCCTGAACCGTGGCAGCGTAGTCGTCACGCGGCGTATTAACGCGATGACGAAACAGTTCCTGACCCTGATCAGACAGTGCAATCACTTCAATTTTGGTCCCGCCTAAATCAATCCCGATACGCACGATTTATTCCTCATTATTCGTTCTGGTGACAAATACAGTAGAAGGCTGAATCGGGAAAGGCAATGAAACCAATCCGATGTTTCGCTATCATGCGCGCTGACTTTGAGACTTGTGCGCCCGATCGCACCCACGGTAAGGAATCCCGATGTTGTGGTTTAAAAATATGATGGTTTATCGTCTGAATCGTGACATTCCGCTGTCCGCAGACGATCTGGAAAAGCAGCTCGACGCCTTCACCTTTTCGCCGTGTGGCAGCCAGGATATGGCGAAAACCGGCTGGGTTTCACCGATGGGCAACCGTAGCGAAGCGCTGACGCATGAAATCAACGGTCAGATGGTGATTTGCGCGCGCACCGAGCAAAAAATTCTGCCGTCGCCGGTGGTGAAGCAGGCGCTGGAAGCCAAAATCGACAAGCTGGAAGCGGAACAGAGCCGCAAGCTGAAGAAAACCGAGAAAGATTCGCTGAAAGATGAAGTGCTGCACAGCCTGCTGCCACGCGCGTTTAGCCGTTTCAGCCAGACTTATATGTGGATCGACACCGTTAATAACCTGATCATCGTCGATTGCGCCAGCGCTAAGAAAGCCGAAGATACGCTGGCGCTGCTGCGTAAAAGCCTCGGTTCGCTGCCGGTGGTTCCGTTAACGCTGGAGAATCCGATCGAGCTGACGCTGACCGAATGGGTGCGCTCAGGTGAACTGCCAGCCGGTTTTGCCTTAATGGATGAAGCTGAGCTGAAAGCGATGCTGGAAGATGGCGGCGTAATCCGCTGTAAGAAGCAGGACCTGATTTCTGACGAGATTGCCACGCACATTGAAGCCGGTAAAGTGGTCACCAAACTGGCGCTCGACTGGCAGGAACGCATTCAGTTCGTCATCGCCGATGATGCTTCAGTGAAGCGCTTGAAGTTCAGCGACACGCTGCGTGAGCAGAATGATGACATCGACCGCGACGATTTCGCCCAGCGTTTCGATGCCGATTTCATTCTGATGACCAGCGAACTGGCTGCGTTGATCAGTAATCTGGTCGAAGCGTTAGGCGGCGAAGCGAAGCGTTAACTCCCCTCGAACCAGGTCGCCATGAATGGCGACCCTACGACAGACCTGCGCGGATTTTCGTAGGGTGCGCATTCATGCGCACCTATTGCTCAGCAATAAAAAAACCTGCGCTTCCAACAGAAGTCGCAGGTTTAAGATGTTCTAAATCTTAAGTTTAGAGATAGCGGCAGAGATAGGAAGAAGGCTCGGCCACCTGCAGATGGAATTCGCTCTGGCCTGGCACGCTGAACACAGCGCCGGCTTCATACCATTTCCACTCGGTTTCACCTGGCAGCAGCACTTTCAGCGCGCCGCTCACCACCGTCATCTCTTCCGGTTGGTTGGTGCCGAAGGTGTATTCACCTTCCGCCATCACGCCAACGCTGGCACGGCCAATGGTCACGCTGTCGAAACCAATGGATTTCACTTTTCCGTCGAAATACTCACTTGTATTGAGCATATTACTTCCTCACAGCACATTATCGTGACTGGCAGATTACTAAGGAACTCGCTGATCTGTCACGCGAATTAGCGCCACAGATCGCAACTTGTGATCTCTCCGCATTAGACGATCAATTCTGCCGCCAGCTTGGCGACCAGCACGTTCGACAGCAGTACCGGAATGCCCAGCATTTTCTGCAGGAAATCACGGTGCTTCTGGTGATAGCCGATGCAATCCAGTACCACCACATCCGCGCCCTGCTCCTGCAGCGACAATCCCGCTTCCACCAAATCGGCCTGCTCCGCCAGATACGGGCTGGCGACGGCAAAGCACGGCGGCGTATCCAGATTGCGCCACTTGTTGGCCTGCTCGGCAATCTGCTCTGCCACCGGCACCACAATGCCGACTTTGTGTTGTTGCACAATCGCCTTAACCAGCGGCGGGATGATGCGATCCGGCTCCAGCAGCAAGGCAGATTGCGTTTTCAGCGTGCCAAATTCGCCGGTGCACAGCAGCAGAATGGTGTCGTAGCCCTGCTCTTCCAGCGCGTTGATCTTATGTTGCAGTCCCTGCTCCACTTTTGGTCCCGACAGGCGCACCTGCTCGCCGCTGATCATGCGCGACACCAGCACCGTTTCGCCCGGCGCGGGCGCATACTGCTGCTCGACTTCGGTCAGCGTCAAACCGTCGAGTAAACCGGCATGCGCCACCTGATCGGCAGGCAGATGTTCCAGCAGCAGCGGCAAAATGTCGCTGCGCGGTGATTGACCAATCGTCAGTGTGACCAGGGAGATATTCATAATCAGGCTTTCCGGGTGCGCAGATGGCTGAGACTACCATACAAAGAGAGCAGCAGAGCGTACTCTTGCGCGTCGTAGAAGTGACAGGTTTCACGCCCGAACTCTTTCGCCACTTCCACCGCAAACTTCACCGCTAAAGCGATATCCACTTCGTGGCTCGCGCCGGTACCGCAGCCCGGCACCACCGATTCGGCGCATATCGCCACGCCCACCACCGGCACATCCGTCGCAGTGGAAGGCTGCAAAATGCTGTTGAGGTGGTAAACCCCGTTGCCGTATGGCGTGATGTCCTGCGTGGTGATCGGGAAGGTGACCGCCGGTTTGCCGCTGGTCATCTCCATGATGCGCAGCAGATCTTCTGACACGCGCAGGATGTAGCCTTCTTTCACCGTCGGCGACAGCGCGTAGCCTTTGTGATTGAGAATGCGGTTACCTTTAGTGGTATCGATCGACAGAATCGCATCGACGCCCGCAATCACTTCGTTGTCATTCATGGTGATGTCGTCGCACGGCGAATCCATGAAATCGACCGGTTCGTGCGGACGGGTTGGCGCATCCGGGCAGATGTGGGTCGTGATGATCACATCACCGGCAAGCACGTCGCCTTTGGTTTGCATCTGCGCCAGCTTCAGCGCACTGCTCACCGCTGCGACCGCGCCATCGGCGTCTGACACCATCCCAATACGCGTTGGACGCGCACCAATCCCGCCGAGGCGACCAATGATGCCAAGCGTTGGCGCGTTGCCGCCGTTGCTTTTTCCCTGCGCACCGGGAATGTCGATACGAACGAAATCGGTCCGCCCTTTGGGCCCGGTGACGCGTTTCGTGCTGGCGGTGACGCCCGGATAGGTCGCGAACAGATCAACCACCTGTTGACCATCAATGTAGGCGCTATCGAGTAACTCAAAGACCTGCAGTGTCTGCTGTAAACTCATAATGAATTCCCTGGATTATTTCTTGGTGCCACTGGCAAAGAGTGAATGGAAGAAACTGTAGAGCGCATCGCCGGCGATAAATCCAGCGGCCATCACCTCCATCGGTGAACGTCCACGCTCGCCCCACACGCGCAGGATGATGATGCGCAGCGCGATGCCCACCATCACCGCCCAACCCGCAGCGGCGTTGTTGATCAATAAACCGGTCGCCAGCAACACACCAAGCTGACGCTTCGGTCCGCCGATCAGCTGAATGATGGCGCCCGGAATCGCCCACATCAGCAGATTTCCAGCAATACCCGGCTCGGCTCCGGCCTGAATGGTTTTGGCATAGACGCGCGCCACCGGCGGCAGCAGATTCTCGGCAAAGAAAATCGTGTGCGCGTACCACACAACGGGAATACAGATCACAAAGGCGATCATCGCGGCAATCAGCTGGATGCGGCGACCCCACAGCTCTTGCTGCACATCGGCACCGTTGCCGCGCAGGATAAAGCCGGCTTTCAGGTCATAACCCATATCAGCAAACGCCGGACCGGTGGCAGCGGTAAAGCCGCACAGCAGGCACAACGCCAGCGGCGGGAAGCCAAGCAGAATGCCGAGAATCAAAGTAATCAGCGCCACCGCAAAGGCCGGGAACCAGCCCGAGTGCATAGCAGCAATCCCGACAATCAGTTCATGCACGAAGGCAGCAAAGGCAGCGTAAAGAATAAACAGCACTAGCATCGGCAGGCCCATCTGGCTCCACAAGCCGCCCGCCAGCGCCAGCAACGTGGAGATGACGATGTAGCCGACGGTGCCGAAACCCAGCGAACGTTTCACTTCGTTGTCGCTGCGGCTGACGTTGACCTGATCATTACGGCGGCTGCGAATCACCTGCACCACCTGAATCAACGCCACCAAACCTGCACCGACCATCACGCCGTGCGGAATATAGAGCGCGTTGATATCAATGCCAGCAACCGGTTGCGCGTAAGCACGCAGCAGGAAACCAATACCGAGCATGCTCAGCGCCCAGATATTGCCGATAAACGCGGTACCAAATGCCGACATGGGGATCTTCAGCATCGAACCGACAATGCCGCCGACAATGCCCACCACCAGCAACCAGGCCTGACGACCGCCTTTATCACCGGCTTTGATCGCTTCGGCTGCCGCCACGCCCGGCGGCCAGGCATTGCTGGCCGGGAAGACGCGCGTATCAAACAGACGATAGAGTAAATAAGCATCGAGCAGCATCGCCGCGCTGACGCCGACAAACAGCGGCAGCACCAGCTGCGGCTCGCCCAGCGCCCACGGCACCGCGATTGGCATTAACAGGCTGTTGGCGGCACCGAAGGTGGCAGAAGAGATGGCGGTTTGCGCGAGGTTTTGGACTTCAATGGAGCGATAGCGACGAAACCATTGCAGTGGAATACGCGCCAGCAGCATGGCAAACAGCGCGCCGATAATAGAGGTATTGGGTGTCACCCCAATGGTGGTAATAAGCTGAACCCCAATGATGGCACCTGCAACGGACAGCAGAACCAGCATTAAGGCAACGCCAACACTTTTTATTGGATTATTTTGACGCATAAGATCCCCGTATTTTCACCCTGTAGAAAACGCGTTAATTCGCAGCGCCCGACACGCGGGACATCAACGTTTTTATATTAATCGTTCCCTGACTATTGAAATAAGCAGGTCCGAAGACCTGCTATTTCCCTGGTGTGGCGCGAATAAACGCCTTCAAAACTAAAATAGGGTTTCCTGTTTGGACAGGATTATGCGCCGTACTTTTCGGCCATCAGTGCAGCCGTTGCGCGTAGTTCGCTGAGCAGCATCTCCGGATAACCGGGTGCCGCTTCTTGCGATAAAAACGAGAGACAAAGCGCGGCACTTTCACCGCGATGTTTATTGGTTACCGCAACCGCTAACGAGCTGATGCCTGGCAGCGTCTCATTGCGCGCCAGTGCCCAGCCTTGCTGGCGAATAACCGCTAACTCTTTGCATAACGCATCGACGCTCAGCGGCGAATTCATCGACGCCGCCTGCCAGTTGCTGGCAAAACGATCGCGAACTTCTTCATCACTGAGTTGCGCCAACAGCACGCGTCCGGTCGAGGTGCCGGTTAATGAAACACGCGTGCCCGGCGGCGTCACCAGTTGGGTGAAGAAACGGCCGTGATACATGCGCATCACCAGCACATCGTCGCCATCCAGCACCGAGATATAGCCCATGCAGCCGCTGCTGGCCGCCAGACGCGCCATCGGCGCCGACGCGCTATCCACTAACGGCGTCGACAGATAGTGACCCGCCACCGACAGCAGCACGCGACCAATCTGGAAGCAGCGGCTTTCGGTGTCACGCTCAAGTAAGCCTTCACTTTCCATGGTCGCCAGCAGGCGCGATACCGTACTTTTCGGCAAGCCCAACGCATCCACCACCTCGGTAAAGGTTAAGCCTGGATGGCCCTGCGTCACGCCAAAGCGCTGAAACAACTTCAGTACGGCGGAGGCATTTTCGAGTGTGGTCATGGCGTTGGTTTCACTATATGGAACTGAGTTCCTATATCAATAACCAGAAAGTAAAGCGCTACGCTTTTGCGGTCAAGCGCAAATTTTAAGCCGGACGTTTCTGAGGAAATTTAAGGCAGAATAAAATACGGCGTGAAGGGGGAAATAAATGACGTAATCAGGTGAGTAAAATATTCAGCAGGAAAGTGTGTAACTTTTTTGGAATATTGCAGTTTTTCGGCTGAGATTCTTTACCCTAAATAGTTCAAGCTGCAGGAAGGCGGCAAATGTGTGAATCCCCAGGAGCTTACTTAGGTAAGTGACTGGGGTGAACACATGCAGCCAACGCGCCGGCAGCTTGAAATATGACGGGTAAAGTTAATCTTTACCGGCATCTTCATAGCGCTCTTTTGCATCTTGCGCTTCGGCTTCGGTTTTGTGTTCGCTGATTAACGTATCGGGTTTGGGATGGTCGGCACGTAATTCATACCAGGTGACGGTTTGATCCGCCGAACCTTTTTCAACGGCGACAATACGCGCGACGCGCGGATAGGGTGGTTTAGTTGGCATCGTTTTCCCTCTTCTATCAGTTGTCCACAGACAGCGGTGATCCTCTGCCTAACGCTAAGTATAGACAACTGAGGATCGCTGCAAAAAAACAGAGAGAAATCTGAGGGTTTAGCTGGCGCGCGCCAGAGAGAGCGATTGCAAAATTTGCTCAACCACGCGATCGGGCGATTGCATCGCGTTGACTTCATGATGCGCGGTTTGACGATACAGATGGGCACGCTCACGCAGGATATCGCCCATCTCTTCGGCAATAGGGCGGCCGGTTAACGTGGGACGCTGCGCTGCTTCCGGCTGATGCTCCAGACGATCGGCCAGCACTTCTGAGGGCGCATTCAGCCAAATCACCTGACCGTGTTCGCGCATAAAGCGACAGTTCACTTCAGCCAGCACCATGCCGCCACCAGTGGCGATGACCGTATTCGGCGCGGTGACCGCACGCAGCGATTCCGTTTCGCGGGCGCGGAAACTATCCCACCCTTCAGACGCCACAATCTCCGCCACGCTGCGTTGCGTAGTGAGTTGCAGATAATGATCGGTATCGTTAAAGGCATAGCCCAGCGCTTGCGACAGCGCCTTGCCAACAGTGGTTTTACCGCAACCGCGTGCGCCGATCAGATAGATGGGTAATGACATCCGGGCTCATCCTCCGCCGTAATGTGCCGCGCGGGCAACGTCATCAGGTCAATAATGCGTCGCATAATACCTGGATTTTATTTTATCAGCCACCCGTGAGGCACGATTTACGCGTATTTCAGTCACATCTTAAGCTAGCCGTTTGAAAAGCCAGCGAAAAACAATGCATGAATCGTGCATCGGGCCAAATGTAACAGCGGCCAACATTTCCTTACCAGGCCGCTGATTTACTTTCTTTAGTCGCGCCCTCATATATGAGGCATACCTTAAAGGAGGGTTCCCCATGCAAAGCGAAGAACAACAACTTATTGAAAATCTGTTCAGCCGACTGAAACAGGCTGAGACGCAAAGCGGCCCGCGTGATGCTGGCGCAGAGCAGTTAATCAAACAGCATTTACAGAATCAGCCCGGCGCGCCTTATTACATGTCGCAGGCGATCCTGATTCAGGAAGCGGCGTTGAAAAAACTCAACGCGCAGGTTACGGATCTGGAAAATCGTCTGGCGCAGGCGCAGCAGCAACAGGCACCGCAGCAGAGCAGCGGCGGTTTTCTCTCAAGCTTGTTTGGTGGCGGATCGCGTCCGGCAGCGCAACAGCAACCGGCGTGGGGTAATCCACCGCCGCAGCCGCAACAGCAGTATGCGCCAGCGCCACAGCAGCAAAATGCCGCACCAGCGGCACGCGGCACCGGCTTCCTCGGCGGCGCATTGCAAACGGCAGTTGGTGTGGCGGGCGGCGTGGTGATGGCGGATATGCTGACCAGCATGTTCCACCATTCACAGCCAGAAGAGATCGTTAACATCATCAACGAGCCGGCGCTGCCGCAGGTGGATAACAGCCTCGACACCTTTAATGGCAACGACAGCAACAACGCGTTCCTCAACAACGATAATTCGGGTTGGGATAACAACGTTGCGGATAACAATGATTTCGGCGATTTTGGCGGTGACTACGATGACGATGACAGCTTCGTCTGATTAGCGCTGACGTAACCACTTATCCAGTTCGTTAGCAAACAATTGGCGGTCGCGTTGGCTTAAGGTCGACGGGCCGCCACTCTGAATCCCGCTGGCGCGCATCGTCTCCATAAAGTCACGCATGGTTAAGCGCTGACGAATGGTGTCTGTCGAGTAACGTTCTCCGCGCGGATTCAGCGCCGCAGCGCCCTTCTCCAGCACTTCCGCTGCCAGCGGAATATCGCCGGTGATCACCAACTCGCCAGGCTGCACCCGTTTCACAATCTCATTATCCGCCACATCAAACCCCGCAGCGACCTGTAGCGTTTTCAGCCACGGCGACGGCGGCACGCGCAGCGGCTGGTTGGCGACAAAGGTCACGGTAACTTTGGTGCGCTCGGCCGCGCGGTACAGCACTTCTTTGATGACATTGGGACAGGCATCCGCATCAACCCAAATCGACATGATGAATCCTTCTTAACCGGCAATGAGGCTGATCTTGCCGTGCTGCGGCAGAATCGCAACTGTTTTTGCTGGCCGCCCGCCTTGTTATTAATCCCTGCTGACGTAAGCTTACCCCCACAGAAAATGAACCACTTAGAGGATAAAGCGATGCTGGAGAAGAAAATCGGGTTTGTCGGCTGCGGCAATATGGCGAAAGCCATTATTAGCGGACTGGTCAACAGCGGGCAGATCGCCCCCGCCAATATCTGGGTATTCGACCGTAAGCCCGACACCAATCAGGCGATGGCGCAGCAATATGGCGTTACCGCCGCAGATAGCGTGGAAAGTCTGGCGCGCGAAGTGGATATCCTGTTTGGCGCGGTGAAACCCAATGTGATTCTCAAAGTGCTGAAAGATCTTGCCGGCCAGTTGAAGAAAGATGTGCTGGTGGTCTCGATTGCGGCAGGCGTGACGCTGGATTCTCTGGCGTCGGTGCTCGGCCACGATCGCAAAATCATCCGCGTGATGCCCAATACGCCATCGCTGGTGAACGAAGGCATGACCTCCGTGACGCCAAACGTGCTGGTGGAAGCGCATGAAGTGGATGAAGTGGTGGGGATTTTCGAGAGCTTCGGCAAAGCGGCGGTGGTGAATGAATACCTGATTCACGCGGTGGTTGGCGTGAGCGGATCGGCGCCAGCGTATGTGTTTATGTTTATCGAAGCGATGGCCGATGCCGCAGTGCTCGGCGGCATGCCGCGTGCGCAGGCGTATCAGTTTGCGGCGCAGGCGGTAAAAGGCTCGGCGCAGATGGTGCTGGAAACCGGTAAGCATCCGGGCGAGCTAAAAGATATGGTGTGCTCGCCAGGCGGCACCACCATCGAAGCGGTGAAAGTGCTGGAAGAGAAAGGCTTCCGCGCGGCGGTGATTAACGCGATGCAGCAGTGTATGGCGAAGTCAGAGGCGTTGAGTAAGCAGTGATCGGTGCGGCTTGCCCCTCACCCTAACCCTCTCCCGCAAGCGGGAGAGGGAACCGATCGAGCATATGGCAGCATCTCCCAAGCGGGAGAGGGAACTGATCGTGCGTCTCCCTCTCCCTGTGGGAGAGGGCCGGGGTGAGGGCATCAGGCCGCAGAGTACGCCTCATACAACGCAATACCCTGCGCCAGCGTCATGGGCTGCTGCATCTCCTGCACCAGCGCTGCCGTCAGCGTATACAGTCCGGCAGAACATACCGCCGCAATCATCCCTTCCTGACAATAGAAAGCGATAAACTGCTTATTCTGCAGCGATCCCAGCAGCCGGTAATCATCCCACTCTTCCGCATGCCCTAAATACTCATAACGCGTCCCGTAATGCGCAGTCCAGAAGAACGGCACGCGGTCATACAGAATCTGTTTGCCTAACATATTCATCGCCGCGATGCGTCCTTGCTGATGCGCCACGCGATAGTGCTCAATGCGTTGTGGGCCATGCACCGACGGATAACTAGCGATATCACCGGCCACCCAGATGTTATCGGCTACGCGCAGCTGGCTGTCGGTGAGCAAACTGCCATCCTCTTCCAGCGGCAGATCGTGGATGAATGTTGTCGCCGGCACCACGCCTGTACCAAACAGCACCAAACTGGCATCGACTTTTTTGCCACTTTTCAGGCGCACGGCTTTCACTTTGCCCTCGCCTTCCAGCGCCACCGGATCGCCTTCGACAAACTTCACGCCGTTGCTGCGATGCAGATCGTAAAAATGGCGGCCAATTTCTTCGCCAAACTGTTTAGCAAACGGCAGCGGATGACGTGCAATCACAGTGACATCAACATCACGATTACGCAGCGATCCCGCCATCTCCATGCCAATAAAACTGTTGCCGATAATCACCAGCTGCTCGGTCTTATCGACTTCCTTTAGTAGTTCATCGGCCTGATTGAGCGAACGCAGCAGATGCACGCCCTCGAGATCTTTACCCGGTATATCGAGCGCTTGCGGCACGCTGCCGCTGGCAATCAGCAGTTGGTCAAACTTCACCTGCCGGCCGCCTTTAAGGATCAGCATCTTATCAAGCGCTTTAAGCTGCTCGACATCGCCCTGAATCCGCTCCACCGTGCCCAGCACATCCTGCTTCAGCAGCTTCGGTACATCTTCAATCGCCATTTTGCCTGAAGGCACGAATTTGCTCAGCGCGGTGCGATCGTAAGGCGCAGCCGATTCCCGCTCAATCAGCACGATGTGCCCGCTAAAACCTTCATCGCGCAGCGTCCAGATCGCCGCGCTGCCCGCCGCGCCCGAGCCGAGAATCACGCAAACCGGCGACTCGCCTTGTGCAGAAGGCGCACTGGCGGGCGACATCGCCTGCGGGCTAACCAGCACTTTGCCTTGTTCAATGCGCACCGGATAACGCTTCAGATTCGCCAGCGCCAGCGGCTCGCACATCTGCCCATCCTGCAGCTGAAATACCGCTTTGTGCCACGGACAGATCAGCTTGTCGCCACACACTGCGCCCTGCTCTAACGGCGCACCGGCGTGCGGACATTTGGCCTGAAACGCCTGCACACGCTCATCATCACGAATCAACACCACATCGGTGTCGCCGACGGTAAATTTGGTAGGTTTGCGCTGCGCCAGCGACTTGAGTTCCACGACAGTTTGATAGCTCACGTTAGGCCTCCTTTCTTCTGGTTTTTGATGTAAACAGCAAATCCCTACAAAGAGTAAGCCTGGCAAAGCATGGTGATTTGTCCGCAACAACAAAGCGCAGCGAGAAGTAAGTCGTTGTTTAATCGCTAAAGATAATCTGCGTTTTCACTCCACACCGCAGCGCCTTGCTTCACACAGCCGCGTAACGCCACGCTGCCATCCGGCTGAGCAGCCAGCAGCAACACATCGGCGGGAGCGCCGCAGGCTAGACCTTGCTGCTGCGGCAGATTGAGCTGGCGCGCCGGACGTATGGAGGCCATCTCAATCGCCTGCGCCAGCGTCGCCAGTTGCTGGCGCAGCAGGAAATTCACGCCCTCCAGCAAACCGCGCGCGGAGCCCGCCAGCAGTTGCGGCGCATCGGCGATGCTCAGGCGTCCGCTGGCGCTGAGCTGCACGCGGCCACCAATCGCCGTGTCATAGATGCCCGGCGGCTGCCCGGCAAAAGAAGTAACGTCACTGACCAGCAGCGCCTGCTCGCCTTTGGCACGCAGGAACACTTTCAGCACGTCCGCCGGCAGGTGATCGCCATCGGCAATCAAGGTGGCCGTCAGCGCATCTTCGGCCAGCTGCTGCCAGATATAATTGGGATGGCGTGGCAGTTGCAGATGCGCGCCGTTGCCGAGATGAGTGGAGAGCGTGGCACCCGCGTCAACCGCCGCATGAATTTGCTGTGGCGTAGCGGAAGTGTGACCAATGGCGACGCGCACCTGCTGCGCCACACAATGCTTGATCAGCGCATCGCTGTGCGGCCATTCCGGTGACAGCGTCAGCAGGCGAATATGCTGCTGAGCCGCTTGCTGCCAGCTGTCGAACAGCGCGATATCCGGTGCGCGAATCGCCTCGCGCGGATGCGCACCGCGCGGCCCATCTTCAGGCGACAAAAACGGTCCTTCCAGATGAAAACCGGGCACGGCGCGAGCCACGTCAGGATGATGCTGGCAGGCGCTGGCGAGTCGCTGCATCGCCTGCGCAATCTCCTCCGGCATGGCGGTGATCACCGTCGGCAAAAAACTGGTGACGCCCTGCTGCCACAGCGCGCGCGTGGCGTGCAGCACATCCTCTTCGCTGAAGGGAAAATGGTTGAAATCGACGCCCTGAAAGCCGTTGACCTGCAGATCGACCAAGCCCGGCGCGAGGATAATCTCCTCTTCCAGTTCGCTCAGCGCGCGCACATCGATAATGGTGCCGTGATCAATTTCCAGCTCAATCGGTTGCAACGTGCGGTAATCGCGGCCGCGCAAAATGAGGTTAGTCAAAGGTCACCTCCGGGCAGGCATCGCTGTCGGTATAGAGCGTGCAATCGGCATGCTGGCGCAGACACGTCGCCGGACAGGCGGTGGAGATCGCATCATTGAGCGTTGCCCGCACCGCCGCGCGTTTAGTGGCGCCCGGCACCATGCAGAACAGCCGCGTTCCGCTCATCAGCGCGGGAATCGTTAGCGTCACAGCATGGGTCGGTACTGCAGCGAAAGTGGCGAAACAGCCATCGTTAACCTGCTGCTGGCGGCAGGCATCATCCAGTTGCACTACTTTCACAGTGAGTGGATCGCTGAAGTCGGCCACCGGCGGATCGTTGAAGGCTAAATGGCCGTTCTCGCCAATGCCGAGACATACCGCATCAATCGGAGCGGCATTAAGTTTTTTAGCGTAATCCGCACAAATTTCTGCCGGATCGCCGCAAGATGGAATCAGGTGGATTTCACCAGGCTGCACCACATCAAACAGTTTCTGGCGTAAAAAGTGGCTAAAGCGTTGCGGCGCATCCGCGTCCAGCCCGATGTACTCATCCATATGGAAGGCGTGAATGCGCGACCAGTCGATATCTTTCGCCGCAACCAGCGCGGCGAGAAACTCGTTTTGCGAGGGCGCAGCGGCAAACACCATGCGCACCACATGCTGTTCACTCAGCCGTTGACGCAGAAACGCAGCCACATCCTGCGCCGCATCCGCACCTAATGCCGCGCGGCTGGCGAAGCGTTTGATGCGTAAGCGATCTCGGGTTCCCTGTTGTAATAGCGTCATGTTATCCCTCCTGAGAGACGTTGCTTTTGTGCGCCCAGCGCTGTGCAGCGGGCGCATCCTGATCCTGATTGAGTGCATTCAGCAGCTGATCCACTTCCGGGCGCACAGGCGCGCGGCGCAACCAGCCCATCACCACGAACAGCACCAGTGAAGACATCACTGGCGCGGCCACCACGGTGGCGGTGCTGACATCGGTAAAGATAAATTTCACGCAGAAGAAGGTGCCGACGCCAATCGCCCAACTCACCAGTGCGGCGGCGCTGCCACTGCGACGAAACGCCGGCAGCAAACCCAGTAACATCGGAATGGAGATCGGCCCCACTAAGCCGCCAAACCAGATGATCAGCAGCGACAGCACGCCGCCGAAGTGGCTGGCGTTCATGGCAATCACCAGCGTGGTGATAATGAAGAGGAAAGCGGTGAGCCGCGCCACCAGCAGCGAGCTTTTACCGCGCTGAAATTGCTTTGGCAGCATGCCAGGCAGGATATCGCGCGTCACCACGGCGGTAATGGCGTTGGCATCCGATGAGGTCATCGACAGCGTGTGAGTAAACATCGCCACCAGCACCAAACCGACTAAGCCATTCGGCAGCAGTTCCATCGCCATCATCGAATAAGATCGCGACGGATCGCTGAGATTTGGGAACAAAAGCGGCGCCGCCCACATTGGCCAGAACAGAATCAGCGGCCAGATCAGATAGAGCGCGGCGGAGAGGCGTGCTGCTTTGCGCGCATCGCGGCCAGCGGGCGCGGCAATGAAGCGCTGAGCCAGATTCCAGGTGCCGCCGTTGTAGCTCAGCGTGTAGATGACAAAATAGGCGAGAATAAAGCCGATGCTGTACGGCTCCTGAATAATCTGCGTGTGGGTTGACGGCAGCTTCTGCCAGATGGTGAACAGCTCAGCAAAACCGCCGAGATGTACCGCCACCGCGACCACCATCACAATCGCGGCGACAAACTGCACCACGAACTGGCCGAAGTCGTTGCAGGCATCTGCCCACAATCCGCCCATCACGGTGTAAAACAAACTCAGCGCGCCGGAAACACAGATGCCGATCAGCGGATCGAGTCCGGTGAAGACGTTAATTATCACCGCAATCGCCGCCCACTTCGCACCGACGTCAAAGGTTTTCAGCAGCACGCCGCTCCACGCCAGCACCATTTGCGTGGGCAGGTTGTAGCGCGTGGCGAGATATTCCATTGGCGATTCGATGTTCATGTAGATGCGCAAGCGCGCCCAGCGCGGCGCGAACAGGCGAGAACCGATCAACACCGCGATGGCGATGGGAAACGCCCACCAAAAATAGATGGTGATGCCCATGTTGTAGGCCACCGCCGCATAGGCGACAAACACCGCAGCGCTGTAGCCCGACATATGATGCGACACGCCCGACAGCCACCACGGCATTTTGCCGCCGGCGGCAAAGAAATCACGCGTGCTGCCCACCTTGCGCATCGCCCACAAGGTTATAGCCACAATCATCAGCGCATAAAGCGCCATCACAGCATAATCAAGCACATTCATAGCAGACTCCACAGGTAAAGGCTGCCCAACGAACGGTCCGGCTTCGCGGGGATTAGGCGTTTAGAATAATTAGTCATCATTTAGGACTAAAGCATCCTGCCAGCGTTATCGGTGCAGTTTTGTGATGAGGATCCTGATATGAGTTTTTCCTCTGACGTGATAAGTAAAATTGAATACCACTACGCTGCAGCTTACAGCAATAAAAAAAGGGTTCACGCTAAACATGAACCCTTATTACTTTTCACGCAGGTTAGATTTAATAAGACGGGGCTAACCGTTAATTAAATCAGCTTTTCTTCAGGCACGAACTCATAAACGTTTTACGTGCATCGCCGGTGAGCTTTTTATCGCCCGCATCAGCATTACAGGTTTTCATCTTCATTTGTTGCGGCGTCATATTGCCCATTTTGCTGTCTTTTTTCAGACAGTCACTCATAAAGCTTTTACGCGCATCACCTTTCAGATTTTGTGTACCGGCGCTCTGGTTACACATGGTCATTTTTTCCTGCTGTGCGGTTTTCTCTGCCGCACTCGCACCGCCTGCGATCAGCAAGCCTGCTGTCATTATTGCCAAAAGACACGATTTCATTACCGGATTCTCCATAGCATTATTGCCACCTAAGCATGGCACGGAATAAGCAAATACGAGAAATCGATAATGACATTCGCCTGAAAAAACAGGCGATAGCCGTTAAACGCGGGGATGGTGCAGCAACTTCTCTACGTAATTACGCAGCATGGTGGTATCGGGCGTTTCAGCAGCGGGAGCGACGGGCGGCATGGCTAATTTAATAGCGGCCTCAATGTCGTGGAATTGTTCGGGATTCAGTTTGCGCAGCATCGCGGTTAACACGATTTCTAACGCCTCAACCTGAACCACTAATTCTTTAGACTCTTCTTCTTTTTCAGCCAGCTTTAGAAGGAGTTCCGCAATCAGGTTTTTCATGCGACAAGCTCAATGAGAGAAGAAAAACAGACGTTAGCATTGCGCAGAATAAAACAACAAGGATTTTTAAGGGTTTTCAGAAAAAAACAGCCAAACGGCAGAATAAAAAAAACCGGCTAGATTTCAATATGTAATAGCGAAACGTTTCACCAGGCGTTTAAAGATTTATTGAAACGTTTCGCTTACCTATACCCTAAATAATTCGAGTTGCAGGAAGGCGGCAAGTGCAATCATCCTCAGGAGCTTACTTTAGTAAGTGACTGAAGGTGAATGCACGCAGCCAACGCACCTGCAGCTTGAAGTATGACGGGTATTAGTGGGGCCCCATAAAACCGCGTCCCGGACCGCCGCCACCATGACCGCCGCCCCAACCGCCGCCGCCCGGAGGTGGGAAAATACAACCGCTCAGCGCAGTGACCAGTGCCACAACTGCGGCGATTTTAATAATACGGACCATAATTACCTCGGAATGGTGAAATCGGGCTGAGTGTATGAGGCCGCATCGGGCGCGACAATACAGAATTCTCCGCAACACGGCGCTATTCATCTCTGCTCACCACGCTTAACAATTCACTGGCACTAAAGCGGCAAAAACATCACACAGGCGGCATCGATTGGTGCCTACGCGCTACGCAAAATTGCTGTCGAGCGCTTTACAGCCGGTGTAATTTCACGCAATGTGAGCGCATTACAATAAATGAGATCTCATCATGAGCTTATCTGCTGTATCCCTGAGTGAAATTCTGGCGCGCCGTGACTGGGAAAACCCGGTGATCACCAGCCTTAATCGGTTGGATGCGCATCCGCCGTTTGCCAGTTGGCGCGATGAAACCAGCGCGCGCGACGATCGCCCTTCGCCTTCGCGCCAGTCATTGAACGGTCAATGGACCTTCAGCTACTTCACGCAGCCTGAAGCGGTGCCACAAAGTTGGCTGCTGCAGGATCTGCCCGGCGCCGATGCGCTGCCGGTGCCCGCTAACTGGCAGCTGCACGGTTTTGACGCGCCGATTTATACCAACGTGCAGTACCCGATTCCGGTCACGCCGCCTTTAGTGCCGCAAGAGAATCCCACAGGATGTTATTCGCTCACATTTAAAGTTGACGATAACTGGCTGCAACAGGGCCAGACGCGCATTATCTTCGATGGCGTGAATTCGGCCTTCTTCCTGTGGTGTAACGGCCAGTGGATCGGCTATTCGCAGGACAGTCGCCTGCCCGCCGAATTTGATCTCAGCAAGGCGCTACAGCCCGGCCAAAACCGTTTAGCCGTGATGGTGTTGCGCTGGAGCGATGGCAGCTATCTGGAAGATCAGGATATGTGGCGCATGAGCGGCATCTTCCGCGATGTCAGCTTGCTGCATAAGCCGGAAACGCAACTGGCCGATGTGCAGATAGAAACCGCGCTGAGCCCGGAATACCTGCGCGGCGATCTTCGCGTTAGCGTCAAAATCCACGCTG
The DNA here is from genome assembly GCF_900116775.1 of Pantoea sp. YR525. Taxonomy (NCBI): domain Bacteria; kingdom Pseudomonadati; phylum Pseudomonadota; class Gammaproteobacteria; order Enterobacterales; family Erwiniaceae; genus Pantoea; species Pantoea sp. YR525. The sequence continues at coordinate 23,047 of NZ_FPBU01000008.1, read as the reverse complement.
GCGATCGTCAGCCCGCGCAATGCCGCTTGCGCGTCAGCTTGTGGCGCGGCGACAGCTGCATTGGCGAGCAGGAACAGGCACCTGGCAGCGACATCATCGACGAGCGCGGACATTATCCTGAACGCGCCCTGCTGATCTTGCCGGTCAACCAGCCGCTGCTGTGGAGCGCCGAAACGCCGCATCTTTATCGCGCGGTGGTGACGCTGCTGGATGAAAATGGCAACGTGCTCGAAGTCGAAGCTTATGACGTGGGTTTCCGCCGCGTCAGCATTGAAAAAGGGCAATTGTGCCTGAACGGCAAGCCGCTGCTGATTCGCGGTGTGAACCGCCATGAACATCACCCGGAAAACGGTCAGGTGGTGGATGAAGCCAGTATGCGCCGCGACATCGAGCTGATGAAACGCCACAACTTCAACGCCGTGCGTTGCGCGCACTATCCCAATCATCCGCTGTGGTATCGCCTGTGCGATCAATACGGTTTGTATGTGGTGGATGAAGCCAATATCGAAACGCACGGCATGCAGCCAATGAACCGTCTTTCCAGCGACCCGCGCTGGTTCGCCGCCTACAGCGAGCGCGTCACGCGCATGGTGCAGCGCGATCGCAATCATGCCTGCATCATTATCTGGTCATTGGGCAACGAATCCGGTCACGGCAGCACGCATGATGCGCTCTATCAATGGGTGAAAAGCAGCGATCCAACGCGTCCGGTGCAGTACGAAGGCGGCGGCGCCAACACGGCCGCCACCGATATCGTCTGCCCGATGTACGCGCGCGTCGATCAGGATCAGCCTTTCCCTGCGGTACCCAAGTGGTCGCTGAAAAAGTGGATTGGTCTGCCGGGCGAAACGCGTCCACTGATCCTGTGCGAATATGCGCACGCAATGGGTAACAGCTTTGGCGGCTTCGCTAAATACTGGCAGGCGTTCCGCCAGTTCCCGCGCTTGCAGGGCGGCTTCGTCTGGGATTGGGTTGATCAAAGCCTGACGCGCTATGACGATAACGGCGAAGCCTGGCAAGCCTACGGCGGGGATTTTGGCGATACGCCCAACGATCGCCAGTTCTGCATGAACGGGCTGGTTTTTGCCGACCGCTCACCGCATCCGGCGCTGTTTGAAGCCCAGCGCGCGCAGCAGTTCTTCCAGTTTCAACGTGACGCTAACCAGTCGTATCGCTTTACCGTCAGCAGCGAATATCTGTTCCGCCGCAGCGATAACGAAGTGCTGCGCTGGTCAATCGAGCAGGATGGCGTTGCTATCGCCAGCGGTGAAATGCCGCTCGATCTCGCCGCACAAGGCAGCCAGACGTTTACGCTGCCGGCCAGTGAAGATTTGCAGGGCAACGCGTGGCTGAATCTCGCGGTGCATCAGGTCAACGCCACGCCGTGGTCCGAAGCGAATGCGCGCGTTGCCTGGGATCAGTGGCCGCTGCCCGCTGCGCTGCCGGTGCGCGTTATAGAGACCGGTGCCACCGCGCCGGAACTGATCGCCAATCACGATCTGGTGGCGGTGGTGCTGCCGCAGCAGCGCTGGCACTTCTCGCGCCGCAGCGGTGAGCTGGTGCAATGGTTTGTCGATGATGAAGAAACCCTGCTCACGCCGCTGCAGGAGTGCTTTATTCGTGCACCGATTGATAATGATATCGGCACCAGCGAAGCCGCCAATGTTGATCCCAATGCGTGGATCGAGCGCTGGAAGCGTGCGGGCTACGATGAGTTGGATGCGGTGTTGGTGGATATGCAGGTCGATAGCCTGAAACACAGCGTGCTGATTGAAACCTGGCATCAGTGGCACGCCAACGGCCAACTGGCTTTCACCAGCCACAAACGCTATCAAATCAATGCTAACGGCGAGTTGACCATTAGCGTCAATGTGGAACAATCCGCGGGTCTGCCGCCGCCGGCACGCATCGGGCTGCGCTGCCAACTGGTCAAGTCACCGCAGCAGGTGAGCTGGCTTGGTTTGGGCCCGCACGAGAACTATCCGGATCGCCAGCTGGCGGCGCAGTTCTCACGCTGGCAACTGCCGCTGGCGGCACTCAGCACCGCGTATGTGTTCCCCGGTGAAAATGGCTTGCGCTGCGGCACGCGTCAGTTACAAAGCAATGGCTTGCAGGTGAGCGGCGACTTCGCCTTCTCGCTCAGTCACTACAGCCTTGAACAGCTGCGTGAAACCTCGCATCGTCACTTATTGCAGCCAGAGGATGGCTGCTGGCTGCACCTCGACGGCTTCCACATGGGCGTCGGCGGTGACGATTCATGGAGTCCAAGCGTTAGCCCGGAGTTTTTGCTTTCTCAGCAGAGCTGGCACTACGCGCTGACGTTGCGTCAGTAGGTTTTTCCGCACTGTCACGCTGGCTCACAGGCGGAGTCAGCGTGGTTTTCGGGCGGCGATAGAAACGGCGCAGGAAGATCACGTTGACCAACACCACCATCGCCGTGGCGAAGAACACCCAGCGATAGCCGGTTGCCGCCGATACCGCCGCGCCCAGCAGCGGACCTGCCACATTTCCCAGATACATAAACGATTGGTTGTAGCCGAAAATACGCCCGGTGACGTTATCGCGTGAATGCCGTACCAGCAGCGTTTGCACCGCCGGCATCATCGCGCCATCGGCAAATCCCAGCAGGAAGCGCAGCACGCCCAACTGCGTCGCGCTGGTGACAAACGACATCGCCACCAGCAGCAGCAACGACACAATCATGGTGGCGATCAGAATGCGTTGCGTGCCAATACGATCACCAAGTTTACCCAGCCGTGGCGCGGAGATCAGCGCCGATACGCCTGGCAGTGCGGCAATCACCCCGCTGAGAAACGCAATGTTCTGCGCATTCGGCGCCAACTCGCGCACAAACAGCGTCAGGATCGGATTCACCGAACCGTTACACATCTGAATCACCATGGTGGTGAAGAACAGGCAGATCATTAAGCGCGGATTATCGAGGCTGCGAAACACTTCGCGCCCGCTCAGCTTGTCCTGTTTGCTAACCGGCGTATAACCGGTCTCTTTTATCAGGAACAAGGTGACAAGGAAGCTCACCATCAGCAGCACCGCCGTGACGATAAACACCATGCGCAAACCGAGCCAGTCCGCCAGCAAACCGCCAATCATCGGCCCGAGGATCACGCCGCTGATCTGCCCGGTGGAAACACAACTCAGCGCCCAGCCGCTGCGTTCGCGCGGTACTTGCGCCGCCACCAGCGCCATCGCATTGGGAATATAGCCGGAAGTGAGGCCCATTAGCGCGCGCAGCAGCAGCAGTTGCCACGCCTGGGTGACAAACGCCTGCAGCAGAATCACCGCGCCCATGCCGAACGAGGCGCGCAGCAGCATCAGCTTGCGCCCTTTGCGGTCGGCAAGGCTGCCCCACAACGGCGCGACGGCGGCAGAAACAATGAAGGTGACGCTGAAAGTGAGTCCAGACCAAACGCTGAGCGCGTTACCGCCACGAATCCCGAGTTCTTCAACGTACAGCGGCAGGAAGGGAATGATCTGACTAATGGCGAGGCCGGTAAAAAAGCAGCCAAACCAGACGGATATCAGATTAACTTTCCAGGACTCGATGGAGCGTAACATGGGCGCGGGCATCAGAAGAATGAAACGAGGGTTCAGTCTAACAATCTCATAACATTACCGGACGGCAAAACATGGCATCGGCGAAAAAACGCAGTTTTACACTGTCGAGCGTGATTCTGCTCACAGCAAATCATGTCAGAGGGGCGTTTTTTAGTGTCTTTATGTGCTGAAACAATGCTTGCCGCAAGATAAGCGCATCGAGACTGCAGGCAAACGTGAAAAAATATGTCTACACGTTACTGACAATATTCCACACCGCATCTATGTTTAAAAAACCACCAGTCATCACTGGCGACGCGCTGTCTGTTCTGGACAGTCCGCATGATTAACCTTTATTTCCCCATGCTGCCATTATCCGGCGGTGGGCATCGTTGTCTCTGCGGAGGTCAGCTATGAGAACCCAGCCAAACAGCGCCAGTCGGGCGATTACCGACTACTTCAATAGCCCAGCCTGGCATGCACCGCATGAGAGCGACATGTTAGCGGCGATCATGCGCGAACTGATGGATGACGGACAGCCTGCCACCAGCAAAGCGATTATTGCGCGCGTGATTGATAAGCTGGAATTCGAAGGGGATGAACAGCAGCTGCAAAGCTATCGCAACTTACTGGCAAAACTGCTGGAATCGGGGCCGCAAAACTAGCGGCCCACGCCATTATTTTACTGTACGCAGATGGTCGGCTTCGCTGACAAACGCCTTACCGCTCTGACGCTGGTACAGGCAGAGTTCGCGCCCGACCTGATTTTTCATATGCTTTTGCGGATAGCGACCTTCCAGCAGTAGCGCATCAAAGCCCACGCTATCGTCATACTGAATCGGCTTGCCCACCACTTTCACTGACTTCAGACCGCTGGCCTTGAGACAGCTTTGCTGCATATTCTTATCGTTTTGCTGCCACGCCGCTTCGCTCGATGCCTGCGCCAGCGGGCTTAACATCAGCGTTAACAGCAGCAATTTTGCACTTTTTCTCATCATCACTCCTCTATCAGCCTTATAGGCAGAAAGATAAAAAAATTCCCGCCGAAGCGGGAAGAAATAAGACGAGCATTGCATATTCGAGAGTGACGAGGAAATCTCCGTAGTGCGCAGTTATCCTCGCCCGGCGCTGTGACAGCCAGATGACAATGCAATGTCGTTTTGGTGTTATCCGCAGTACACCCGGGAAATCTTACCGCTTTGATCCGCTGCGAAATTTATGCGACGCAGATTGAAATCCATCGTTACTGCTGAATTCCACGGAATGGCACGCACCGGCACCGCGAAGCGTTTGCTGTCGAGTGTTGATAATGGCTGACCAACGTAGTTTTGATATTGCGATGCGCCGCACTGATCGGTTTCCGGATCGTGGCTGGCAGCAGCGCTGGTGTCAGGTTTGCTGGCGGACTGGCAGGCGCTGAGGGCAAATAAGGCCGTTACCAGTAGCGCTTTTCCATAATGGGTCACAAGTTTCTCCTCCTGGATTAATAGACAACCGGTTTTTGAGAGTAGCAAAGCGTGACCGTGAAGCGGAAATATTTACAGCAGATTGGTCGCATAAATTCGCTTTAAAGCACGATCTTCCTCTCAAAAGTTAGGATTAATCGCACGCACTGTCTAAACATCACGCGTCGGAACACTACAATTAACTAAGAATTTTCTTAGATAGGAGGCGTTATGGAACTGGTGATTTTTGTTGGCTTCGCGGCGCTGATGACGTTTGTTGCGATCAGAGTGCGTTAATAAGCCACCGCACATTTCGTAGCGGCGCGATTTATCGCGCAATAAATTGCGCCGCTACAATGTGTGCAAAATTAATTGACGGTTTCCTCTTCCTGCAACCGGGCATTAAACGCCGCCAGCGGCATGGGTCGGCCAAGGAAATATCCCTGCCCTTCCTCGCACGACAGCGCTTTTAGCTCTTTCAGCTGTGCTTCGGTTTCAATCCCTTCTGCGGTAATGGTCAGCGCAAACGCGCGTGCCAGGCCGACAATTCCCGCGACCACCGATTGCGCCTGCTGCGATTCCGGGAACTCCTTCATCCATGAACGATCGATCTTCAAACCGTTGAACGGGAAGGTTTTCAGATAACCCAACGCCGCATAGCCGGTACCAAAATCATCCACCGTCAGCCGCACGCCAAGCGTGCGCAGGCCTTGCATGATCTCCAGTGCACGATCCGGATTTTCAAAAGTGACGTTTTCAGTGATCTCCAGTTCCAGCCGCGTGGCCGGTAATCCACTCACCTCCAGCGCATGCGCCACGCGCTGCACCAGATCGTTATTACGAAACTCAACCGGCGAAATATTGACGGAAACATAGCGCTGTTCGCCCCAGTCGCGGGCGTCCACGCAAGCGCGCATCAGCACCCAATCGCTGATCGCCGCTATCAGACCGTTCTCTTCCGCTAACGGAATAAAGCGATCGGGCGTGATCCATTGATCGTCGGCTATCTGCCAGCGAATCAGCGCTTCCGCACCGGCCAGTTGCCCACTTTGTAGCTGATAGCGCGGCTGATAATGCAGCGTGAAAGCGTGATTGTGCAGCGCAGCTTCAATCGCCTGCACCATGTCGCGTTTTGACTGCAGATGGTTCGCCATATCGCTGGAGTACCACACCCACTGATCGCGTCCGGCACTGCGCGCCTGAGCCAAAGCAATATCAGCCAGCCGTAACAGCGCTTCCGGATGCGCTGCATCCTGCGGTGCCGAAACGATGCCCATGCTGGCGGTGAGGCTGATCTGATGCGAGCCGCTGATGATCGGTTGATGCACCATGCGCTGCAGCGCACGACAGCGGTATTCCACGCCAGCGCGCGTGCTTTCGCGCAGCAACAAAATAAAGGCATCGCCGCCGAGCCGAGCCGCCAGTTCATTCGGCGCCAGCAAGCTTTTCAGCCGTTTTGAGATCTCATTCAGCACTTCATCGCCAACCGCGTGGCCCCACGTATCATTGATCGGTTTGAACTGATCGAGATCGAAACTGATGACAAACAGCGGATCATCTTCGCTAACGCTCTCCAGATAGGCGGTTAAATACTCCTGCAGCTGCATGCGGTTCGCGAGGCCGGTCAGCATGTCATGGCGTGACAGAAACTGAATGCGCGCTTCGGCATCCACTTCGTGGGTGATATCCGAAACCGTGCCGCGAAAACCCGAGCGCAGGCCGTTACGCCGAATGGCTTTCGCCATTAACTGCCCAATACGTCGCTCGCCGTTGGCCGACATAAACTGGCAGCGCAGCGGCACGTGCTGCACCTCTTCACCCTGGCGCATCAGCCACGAGACCAGGGAATGGCTGGGATGACTCAGCAGTTGATCGAGCGGACGCCCCATCCAGCTTTTCACTTCATGCCCAGTAACCGCAGCAAAGCGCGAGGAGAGATAGCAGAGACGGCCCTGATCGTCGATTTCCCAGATCCAATCCGACGCCGCTTCCGCCAGATCGCGAAAACGCTCTTCGCTGTTGGCTAATTCACGCTGACTGATCGCCAGCATTTCAAAGCGCCGATCGGAGATCACCGCATTATGCAGCGCATGACGCAGCACGCGACGCGTCACCAGCGCCACCGCCAGCGCGGTGAACAGCAGCAGCGGCATCATCAGCCAGATCACGCCGAAGCCTGGATTTTTTGGCTGCCAGCGCAACACCAACGGTTCGCCCTGCAGCACCGGCTCCACCAGCCGAGGTTCAAACAGCGCATCGTTCAAACCGCTGGCGATGCGCGGCTCAATCACATTCAGGGATTTGCCCAACGCTTGCAGTTTGTCTGGGCTGAAAATGTTAACGAATACCATCACCGAAGCGGGGCCGGGAATAGTTGGCAAATCCGGCACTTTGCCCGGCGTAATCGGCGCCGCTACCAGAATGGCCGGATGGTTCTCCACCTTGGCATTGCGTGCCACGGCATCATGCAGCGTACGTGCCGTGCTCACTAAAAGGTCACTTTGTGCGCCTAACCAGCTTTCTAACGTGACATCGGATAATTTGCCGCGAATCACCGCGTAACGGGTTTTCCCCTTGCCATCCACCACGAACACGCCATCGTAGTGATACTCCTTGTAGAGTCCCGGACCAAAGTTCTCTTCGTCCCACGCCCAAACCTTATTGACCGTCAGATGCAGGTTTTTCCAGCCTTCGCCCCAGTTTGCATAATCGCGCGCATCGACGATCATCTCCTGCTGCTGTTGCTGCCACGCCTGACGCAGCAAATTGGCATCCTGCTGGATGGCGTCGATATTTTGTCGATGGGCGATAACCAGCACCATCACCACCGAGAGAAGCAGTACGCCAAACAGCAGCGAGGACAAGGTGCGCAGGCTGCGCCGCGTTACCCGTACCGTGTGTGCTTCCATGTTGGCCCTGGCGGCCAGTGCCGCGTGCCGGTGAAACTCAGAATTCATGCGCAATGCTCGCGAAATACAGGCAGCAAAAAAGGCGGATGACAACGCAGACTGCGCACATCTCCACCCTGTAAGGGTTTGAAAGGTTATCGGCCCCGAGTGCCGCAGATTTAGTCTTGTTGGTGGAATATTTGAGCAGCGCAAATGTGCAGCACGCCACCTCGACAGCGATGATCGGCGTTGCTACTATGCGCTCTCCTCTGCTCGCTGAGTCGCCTATGGACACCCAATCCGACAAAGTTACGTTGACGCTGTTTTACGTGGGTAGCTTTGTGGTCTATTACCTTGTGACCATGTTGGTTACGCTGTTTCCCAATTACGGGATGCTGCGCACCAACGGCTTGCTGATGCCGGTGCTTTGCCTGGTGGAGTTTGCGGTGATCTATCCGCTATACCGTTTTTACTGCCAGCGTCGCAGCGATATTCCGCTGGGGTATGTGCGCCCAATGCAGGCGCTGCTGTTTATCGGTTTGCTGTTTGCATTGATGGTGGCGCAGACGCAGTTTCTGCAACCGGAAGGCTGGCTGATTGCGCAATCGCAGCAGGGACGCAGCTCGATGCTGATTCTGCTGCTCACCGCTGTATTGCTGGCGCCGGTGTTTGAAGAAGTGCTGTTCCGCGGATTTTTACTGCAAGGTTTTCTGCTGTGGGCGCCGAGAAGCCGTTTTGCCTGCATGCTGCTCACTTCCCTGCTGTTCGCCGTGATGCACACTCAATATGTGCACTGGGAAACGCTGGTCGCCTTAACGCTGTTTTCCCTGCTGCTGTGCTATGCGCGTTTGCGCAGTAATAGTCTGGCGCTGCCGATTTTCCTGCACACGCTGAATAATTTGATCGCTATCCTGCCCGCCTGGTATTTCGCCTGATCAAGCAAAAACAGCCATCCTCAGATGGCCGTGAATGATCCTCACACCTGCGTCAAACCGCCATCCACACAGATTTCTGCGCCTGCTATGTAGCTGCTCTCGTCACTGGCAAGGAACAGCGCGACGTTGGCCACTTCTTCGGGTTTGCCCATTCTGCTGAGCGGAATGGTGCTGGTGATGCCGTTGCGCACCTCTTCAGAAGCCGCCTGCATCATATCGGTATCGATCGGGCCGGGCGCCACCACGTTAATACGGATGCCGCGCGCGGAGAGCTCGCGCGTCCAGGTGCGGGCAAAGGATCGCAGCGCGGCTTTGCTGGCGCTGTAAACGCCGTAACCCTGGGTGCCAATCACATCGGCAATCGAACCAATCAATACCACGCTGGCGCCGGGCTTCAGCAGCGGCAATGCCGCCTGCAGGGCAAACACCGGCGAGCGCACATTGAGCCCGAAGATTTGATCAAAATGCTCAGCGCTAATCTCATCAATGGTGGCGTACTCCGCCATGCCAGCGTTGATCACCAACACATCCAGCTGGCCGGATTCGCGCCTGATCGTCTCGATAATGCGCGTTAGTTCACTCTGCTGGCTCACATCGGCACGCAGCGGATGCGCGTTGCCGGTGATGCTGCTGCTGGCGGCCTGTAACTCTTCATCGCGGCGCGATGTAAACCAGGTTGTCGCGCCTTCACTGGCGAAACGCTGGCTGATCGCCAGACCAATTCCCTTTGCACCGCCCAGCACCACCGCCACTTTTTTATCCAGTCTGCTCATCTGCTCTCTCCTGTTTGGGTAGAAAGCCGATGGTATATATTTTATACTTAATAACAATTACGCACTTTGTTTATACCAGATATCGCGGAGTATATCGCCATGGCGGAGATCGACGGTAACAGCTTGAGAGATGTAGGAAAAACCCGGCCAGTGCTGGAGCACATCACCAATAAATGGTCGATTTTAATTCTTACCGTGCTTTGTACTAAGCCGTCGCGTTTCAATGAGATTCGCCGTCGGCTGGATGGCATCACCCACAAAGCGTTGGCGGATGCGTTAAAACGGCTGGAGCGCAATGGGCTGGTGAATCGTGAAGTGTTAAACACAGCGCCAATCGGTGTGGAATACAGCCTGACGCCGCTGGCGCAGACGCTGCAGCAACCGTTTATCGCGCTGTATGACTGGGCGCTGGAGCATGGTCCATCACTGGAACGCGCGCAGGAAGAGTACGATCGCACCCACGCAGATGAGCTAACGTAGGGTCGCCATTAATGGCGACCGCTGGCAAAAAAATTACGCTTTTTCCGCTTCGAAATGGTTTTTGAACTGCTCGTAGATCGAAATCATGTTAGAAGCATCACCCTGCAGCGGGCTCAATTTTCCGGCGCGCACCAGTTCAATCACCAGCTGCAAGGCGGCTTGTTTTGGGTTGCTGGCTGGCTGGGCAATTTCGTTCGACATGTTAACTCACTCATCGTTTTTATCAGGGCCGCATAGTTTAGCCCAGATTGAGCTATGGTTGCGCGCCGCGATGCGTATAATCTTGCAAGCCGGACACGAAAGCCGCTCAGGGTGATAATTGACTCTCAAGGCGTTTAGCTATACTGGATCAAAAAAAGGGAACGACCAGCCACACATTCCGTACCAGCGAGAAGGTGTTAAAGGAGTCTGATTATGCTGATTGGTTTTGTTTTGTTAGTGAGCGCGTGTGGGCATGATGCCTGTGATGCCTTACCGGTTTCGGAGCGTATCTATCCGACCAAAGTGGCCTGTGAGCAAATGGCCGATCGCATCCATAAAGTCCGGCCAAACGTGGTCTTACTTTGTGGCGAAGTGCACCGTTAATTCGGTGCCAGTTTTATTACAGTCGCGCAAATATTAGCCAAACGGCATTGCAAGAATGGGTTGTAGCGTTCAAAATATAAGCTGCTTTTCACTATCATCGTTGTGAATCCAATGAAAACATCTCGCCCCCGTCGTCCAAACGGACGCTGGGTTTACTACATTTTGTATGATGGCATTCTCTGGCCCTGCCCCGTACGTTGGGAATGGGAAAGCGGCTTCGGCGGCTGGCTGCCATTCTATTTCTCGCCCACTTTTGAGTTCGTGGCGGGCGATCCACGCAAGGCCTATCGCATTGCGCGCAGCAGCGTGCGTAACGTACGCCAGACAGACGGTGAGTTCGCCTGATTGATTAGCCGATCTACCATGGGAACCACGACGCCGTGAGCAGATAATGCAGTAACTCCAGTACCAAAATCACCATCACCAACACGCCAAGCTTGTGACTGCTGATCCACTCTTTCATCCCCATATCATCGCCGCCCAGCGAATCAGCATCAGCGCCCCGCAGATGCACAACAGCACCACGATCATTTTCCAGTGTTTGGTTGCAGCCAGTTTTTTTGCCACGCATCCTCCAGACGACAGAAAGCAACGATGCGCCCTAAGGCGCACCGTTGATTCTAACGCTGGTCACCCATTTGGGCGATTATTTATTCAGCGTGTAGTCGAGCGTGATTTCAGCATTCAGTACCTGAGATACCGGGCAGCCCGCTTTGGCTTTCTGGATAATCTCATCAAACTTCGCCTCATCAATGCCGGGTAACACGATGGCGCTGGTCAGCGCGATTTTGGTAATGGCAAAACCGTCGCCCTTTTTATCCAGCGACACATCAGCGGTGGTATCAATGCTTGTAGGCGGATGCCCTTCATTGCCCAACATCAATGACAACGCCATGGAGAAGCAAGCGGCATGCGCAGCACCAATCAGCTCTTCCGGGTTGGTACCCTTCTCGCCTTCAAAACGGGTATTGAAACCATAAGGTTGATTGTTCAACACGCCGCTTTCGGTACTTACCTTACCTTTGCCTTTAATGTCGCCTTCCCAATGGGCCGATCCTTTCTTATGAATGGTCATGTCATTCCTCCTGTTGTGTTCGACAGGTACTGAGTATAGACAACATGACTCATTCTGCTGGATTAGCTCACCGCGCGAGGACGTGCCGGACTCAAGCCCGCCTCGCTCAGCAGCGCGTTAGCCTGCACCAGCGAAGCCTGGGTAATCTCTTTGATCGATTTCGCGCCGGTTAGCGTCATCGCCACTTTCATCTCTTTCTCAATCAAATTGAGCAGATTTTCAACGCCGCGCTGACCGTGCGTTGCCAGCGCATAGACAAACGCGCGTCCCAGTAGCACGCTGTCGGCACCGAGAGCAATCATGCGCACCACATCCAAGCCGCTGCGAATGCCGCTGTCGGCGAGAATAGTGATATCGCCTTTCACCGCATCGGCAATTGCCGGCAACGCGCGCGCCGACGACAGCACGCCATCCAGCTGACGCCCGCCGTGATTCGACACCACAATGCCATCGGCACCAAAACGCACCGCATCGCGCGCATCTTCCGCGTCAAGAATGCCTTTGATCACCATTGGGCCATCCCAGAATTCACGAATCCACTCCAGATCTTTCCAGGAAATCGACGGATCGAAGTTGTTCGCCAGCCAGCCGATGTAATCTTCCAGCCCGGTCGGTTTGCCGAGATAAGTGGAGATATTGCCGAGATCGTGCGGACGGCCATGTAAACCGACGTCCCACGCCCATTGCGGATGCGTTGCCGCCTGCCAGTAACGACGCAGCGGCGCATTTGGGCCGCTCATGCCAGAGTGCGCATCACGATAGCGTGCGCCCGGCGTCGGCATATCGACGGTGAACACCAGCGTGGTACAGCCGGCGGCTTTGGCGCGCTCCAGTGCATTGCGCATAAAGCCGCGATCGCGCAGCACGTAGAGCTGGAACCACATCGGACGATTAATTGCTGGCGCGACTTCTTCGATTGGGCAAACCGACACGGTGGAAAGCGTAAACGGAATCCCTTTCAGCGCCGCCGCGCGCGCCGCTTGCACTTCACCGCGTCGCGCATACATGCCGCATAAGCCGACCGGCGCTAATGCCACCGGCATCGATAGAGTTTCGTTGAACAGTTTGGTCTCAAGACTCAACTCCGACATGTTTTTCAACACGCGCTGGCGCAGCGCCACGTCGGAGAGATCGGCGACATTGCGCTTCAGCGTGTGCTCGGCGTAGGCGCCGCCATCCAGATAGTGAAACAAGAACGGTGGCAAGATGCGTTGCGCCGCGGCGCGATAGTCACTGGCAGCAGAAATGATCATCCCTTATTTTCCTTGTACTGAGGTCATTGGTGGCCCGGAAGACGCGTAATGCGCGCCTGGCGCGCCTCATCTTCGTGCAGGGTTTTCATGGTGGTGTGAACAAAACCGAGGTGATCCATCGCTGCCTGGCGCGCCGCTTCCGCGTCACCGGCCATCACCGCATCAAATATCGCCTGATGCTGTTCGTTAAGACGATTGAAAATCACCGGATGGGTATACATGCGCTGGCGGCTGTGCAGCACCGAGGATTGCAGCAGATCGAAAAAGCCGCGCATGGTCTGCAGCAGCACCACGTTATGCGAGGCTTCGGCGATGGCGAGATGAAAACGCAGATCGGCCTGCGCCGCGAGATCGGCATCGTCACTTTGCTTTATCTTCAGCAATGCATCAAAAGCGAAGCTCAGTTTCTCTTTATCCGATTCGGTGGCGCGCAACGCCGCATGCCACGCGGTGCTGGCTTCTATTGCGTGACGCGCTTCGAGGATGTCATAGCGATAATCAGGATCCTCCGCCAGCAGTTGGCGAATCGGCTCAACGATGCGCTGTTCCGACCACGGCTGCTGCGGCTGACGCAGCCAGGTGCCGCCACCGCGTTTACTGATTAACATGCCGCTGCTGATCAGTTGCTGAATCGCCTCGCGCAGTGACGAGCGCGACGAACCGAACTCCGCCGCCAGCGCGCGTTCGGATGGCAGCCGCATGCCCGGCTCCAGCTGGTGCTCTGTGATCCAGGCGCAAAGCCGCGCCCGCAGCGTGTTTTCCGTCATCGCATTATCCTATGTGAAGCACGCCCGCCACGCTAAATTGGTAGGACCAAAATGCAGCGTGGCGGGCTTCGTGGAGGAGAATGGTTAATGCTTTGTTATTTCGATGCAACGAAACAGGCGGGATTTTTCATATTATGTGACGACGCGGCCACAATTGCGCCATGCGGTAGGACCAATTACGCCGCAGTCCGACCAAAGGCCCGACCATAACTGCGTGGGTGAAAGCGCAGGTTCAGCAAGATCAGCCCAACGGTCACCGCCGTCTGCATCAGCCAGACGCTGGAGAAACTGTGGGTCAACGCCTGCAGCTGACCGGCGATAAACGGCATGCAGCCCGCGATGATAAAACCTGCGCCCTGCATAAACGCCACCAGCCGCGCACCGGCCTGCGGATGCGGCAGGTGATCGAGCGCCAGCACCATCGCCAGCGGAAACGCCGCGCCCAGTCCAAATCCGGCAATTGCCGCCCACAACCACGGCGCAAGCAGCGGAGCAAACAGAAAGCCGCTCATACCGATCAGCTGGCAAACCAGGCTGATAATCAGCTGTGGACGCCGATCCGCCTTACGCGCCAGTAGCGGCATCAACAGCGCACCCGCAACCTGACACAGAATCATCGCACCGAGCAGCGATCCGCCAGCCTGCGCCGACCAGCCAAGATGATGATAAGCATCCGGCAGCCAGGCAACGCAGGTGGCGTAACCACCGTTCACCAGGCCAAAACTGATCGCCAGCGTCCAGGCGCGTGGCGTGCGCCACAGCGACGGCAGCGCAACGTTTTCCGTACTGGCGGCGGTTGGCACGCGCACGTAAAGCCACAATCCAATCGCCAGCAGTACCGGCAGCGCCCAGCCGGTCAGCGCCAGCGACCAGCCAAAATGATCGCTGAGCCACGGCGATAACGCCGCCCCCAAACCGCCGCCGCCCATCAGCGCACCGGCCCATAATCCGGTGACTGGCGCGCTGCGCTGCGCAAAGCGCTGACGAATCAGGCCCGGCATCGCCATTTGCACCACGCCCACGCCGAGCCCGCCAAACAGCGCGCTAACCACCAGCCAACTGCCGCTGTGGATCACGCCACGCGCCGCCAGCGCCAGCAGCAGCAGCGTCAATCCGGCCAACAGTAAGCGTTGCAGCGGCACACGCTGCATCAGCGAAGCACTCAGCAGCGCGACCGCGCCCATCATCACCATCGGTACCGCAGGCAGCAGCGAGGCCGCCAGTGAAGAGAGTCCCATCGTCTGGCGAAGCTGGCCGAGTAATGGACTAATAGAAGTGAGTAACGGTCGCATATTCAGCCCAGCCAACACCAAAGCGCCGAGCGTTAATCCGTCATAATGTCGATTCATACACAATCCTGCTGCAAAGAGGTTGTCAGCATCGCAGCAGTGGTTACTATTTGGAAATGAAATAACACCATAACGACCAGTGGAAAAATGAATCGTCAGCCGATGTTTACCCCGCAGCAACTGCTGAGTTTTGTCGCAGTGTGCGAAACCGCCAGCTTTACCCGCGCCGCCGATCGCGTGCATCTGTCGCAATCCACCGTCAGCCAGCAGGTGCGTCGGCTGGAAGAGATGATCGGTAAACCGCTGCTGCAGCGCACGTCGCATCAGGTGGCACTCACCGAAGAGGGCGAGAAACTGCTGGGCTATGCGCGCCGCATCATCGCGCTGAATGGCGAAGCGCACGACGTGCTGAGCGATAAATGGCGCGACGGCGTGCTGCGCCTCGGCGTGCCGGAAGATTTCGCCGCGCCAACCGCCGGTTTGCTGGCCGAATTTAGCCGCGAACATCCGCAACTGCGCCTCGATGTGATGAGCGGCATGTATGTCGATCTGCATCGCGCCTGGCAGCGCGAGGAGCTGGATATCATGCTGATCAAACAACCGGGCGGCGAACGTCCGCTGGCTGCGCGCCCCGAACCGCTGCTGTGGCTGGACAGCGCCGCACATCCCTGTTTTGAGCAAACGCCGGTGCCGCTGGTGGTGTTCCCGCAGCTCGGTTTGTATCGCGAAGAGATGGCGCAGACGCTGGATAGCCTTGGCCGCAGCTGGCGCATCAGCTACAGCAGCTCCAGTTTGGTGGCGCTCGCCAGCGCCAGCGCCGCCGGATTGGGCTTAACGCTGCTGCCCGCCAGCTGCCGCTTGCCTGAACATCGCGTATTAGGCGAAGCCGATGGTTTACCCAGCATCAACCATTTTGAACTGGCGCTGTTTTGCCGCGCGCCGCAGGACGATCTACAGCAGGCGTTAGCCGCCGCGCTGGTGACCTTTTGTCAGTTGCAATGGCAGTGATTTTTCCACTGCTAACCAGTGGCAAATATCGCAGCGCGCTGCGTTGAGTTTTGCCAGATTAAGCGTTTCTCATTTGATGGAACCTCTGATGCAACTGACCTCTCCCAGCCGTCGCGAATTCCTTAGTATGACCGCCGCCGGTAGCCTGCTGGCCGCCGGCATCAGCTATGCTGCGCCCGCTGCACCGCTGCTCGCCAACAGCACGCAGCCGCACACGCCGCCACCGCGTGTTGCCCATTACCAACTGCTCAATGTCCGCCTCGAAGAGGGCTTTGAGCGCGACGGTAAAGAGGTGATTGCCACGCGCACCGCGCTGTACGACATCACCATCAAAGACGGCACTTTTGCGGCGATTGATGCCGCAGGCAAAGCGCGCAACGCCGCCTTGCCACAATGGGATGCCAACGGTGCCCTGCTGCTGCCGCGCACCCGCGACATGCATATCCATCTCGACAAAACCTTTTACGGTGGCCCGTGGGAAGCGCCGCGTCCGCGCCAGGGCAAAACCATCATGGATATGATTGCGCGCGAACAGGTATTGATCCCGCAACTGCTGCCGACCTCGCAGGCGCGTGCCGAAGCGATCATTGGCTTGCTGCACAGCAAAGGCACCACCGAAGCGCGCAGCCACTGCAATATCGATCCGGTCAGCGGCCTGAAAAGCCTTGAGCACCTCAAGCTGGCGCTGGCGAATCATCCGGAATTCCCGTGTGAAATCGTTGCCTTCCCGCAGCACGGTTTACTGCACTCGAAAGTCGATGGCCTGATGCGTGAAGCGATGCAGATGGGCGTGCAGTTTGTCGGCGGACTTGATCCCACCAACGTGGATGGCGCAATGCAGGCATCGCTGGATGCGATGTTCCAGATCGCTCTCGATTTCCAGCGCGGCGTGGATATCCATCTGCATGAAACCTCGCCACCCGGCGTGGCGGCAATTCAGTACATGATCGATACCATCGCGAAGAATCCGCAGCTGAAGGGCAAAGTGACGCTGAGCCACGGTTTTGCGCTCGGCACGCTGGAAGGCAAAGCGCTGGATCAGATGATCGCCGGCATGGCCGAGCAGCAGATGAGCGTGGCCTCGACCATTCCGATTGGCAAGCTGACCATGCCGCTGCCGCAATTGCAGGCGGCGGGCATCACGGTGATGACCGGCACCGACAGCGTGATCGATCACTGGTCACCGTTTGGCACCGGCAGCATGCTGGAAAAAGCCAACTTGTACGCGCAGCTGTATCGCGGTTCCGATGAGTTCGGCTTAAGCCGCGCGCTGCATATCGCCACCGGCGGGATTTTGCCGCTGTCGAATCAGGGCGAACGCCAATGGCCGAAGGTCAACGATGAAGCCAGCATGATGCTGGTCGATGCCAGTTGCTCCGCCGAAGCCGTCGCCCGCATCTCCCCGGTACGCGCCACCTTCCACCGCGGATTACCCGTATTCAGCGCCTGACTTCACTCGTAGGGTCGCCATTCATGGCGACCGTCTCAATGGCCGCACCGCACCCAACAAAAAAGCCTCCGCAAGGAGGCTTTACGTACGACATAAACAGGGCGGCATGCGCACACCCGATGAGTGCTGGATTTTACGAAAGCATCTGAATCGCCAGCGCGTACAGCCGCTGGTTTTCATCGTCACTGACAGGCTCTTCTTCCGCATAACAGGCAATCATGGAACTCACTTTATCCGAGGATAAGGTTTCTCCATGCACATGCAGCGTTAACACGGCGCGGCCGACGATTTTCAGAATGTCTTCGTTTTGTCCCTGGACAGAATGACTCAAAATGACCTCTGAAATATTATGGGTTTTTAATAATTAGCCAAATGGCGCGCTAAATATAAAGCAAATCAGCCATTCGTTTTAATCAGAATTTTACCTAACCGCAGCCATTCATTAGCGAGACACCTCTAAAAAGGGTGCCAAAAGACGTGATAACAGTTGTTTCATAACGCTAATTCTCCCTTTTCGTTAAAGATGTCTTTTTTTAACGCAACTTCTCAGGATTAAATCAACCTTAAAAGCATTAGAACTTCGCACCATTGAATGCCTAAAAAAGAGACAAGCCTGGTATAACGCTTACTGATTTCAAGTGGGAACCAGCGGCGCTTTTGCCATTGCCGATCACGCCCCTTTCTGCCAGACTGACCGCCGCAATCCTACCCGCAATTAGAGACTTTCCCGTGACTGCTTTTTCTACCCTGACGCAACTGCCCGCCAGCCAACTCGATAACCTGCGCGAGATGGGTTTCGACGCCATGACGCCGATTCAGGCCGCTTCCCTGCCCGCTATTCTGGAAGGGCGCGACGTGCGTGCGCAGGCGAAAACCGGCAGTGGCAAAACCGCCGCCTTTGGCGTGGGTTTGCTGAACCGCATTGATAACAGCCAGTTCCACACCCAGGCGCTGATACTGTGCCCGACGCGTGAACTCGCCGATCAGGTCAGCAATGTTCTGCGCCAGCTGGCGCGTTTTACCCGCAATATCAAAATTCTGACGCTGTGCGGCGGCCAGCCAATGAGCGCGCAGCGCGATTCCTTAGTGCATGCGCCCCACATTGTGGTCGGCACGCCGGGCCGTTTGCTCGATCATCTGAAGCGCGACAACCTCGATCTCAGCCAGCTGCAAACGCTGGTGCTGGATGAAGCCGATCGCATGCTGGAGATGGGCTTCCGCGACGATATGGAAGCGATCATTGGCTTTACGCCGGAAACGCGCCAGACGCTGCTGTTCTCTGCGACCTGGCCGGATACCATCGCCAGCCTTAGCCAGCGTTTTCAACGCGATGCGCTGGCGGTCGCCACCGAAGATAAAACCGAGTTGCCGACCATCGAGCAGCAGTTTATTGAAGCCAGCGCCAAAGAGCGTCATAGCCTGCTCGGCGCGCTGCTCAGTCAGCAGCAACCGGCCTCCTGCGTAGTGTTCTGTAACACCAAGCGCGAATGTGACGACGTTGCCGCCGCGCTGAATGAACGTGATATCAGTGCGTTAGCACTGCATGGCGATTTGGAACAGCGCGATCGTGAGCGCGTGCTGATTCGCTTCGCCAACGGTAGCATCCGTGTATTGATCGCCACCGATGTCGCCGCGCGCGGTCTGGATATCAAGTCGCTGGCGCTGGTGGTGAATTTCCAGCTGGCGTGGGATCCGGAAGTGCACATTCACCGTATTGGCCGTACCGGTCGCGCCGGTGAAAAAGGTCTGGCGGTGAGCTTTGTCGCCCCCGACGAAATGGTGCGCGCCAATGCGCTGGAAGAGTATCTGCAGCAGAAGCTCAACTGGGTTTCCTCCAGCACGCTGAAAGGTACCAGCGCCAAATCGCTACCGGCAACCAAAATGACGCTGTGCATTGATGGTGGCCGCAAAGCCAAAATCCGTCCCGGCGATATTCTGGGTGCATTGACCGGTGAAGCCGGTTTCAGCGGCGATCAGATCGGTAAGATCGATATGACCGCTACCCACGCCTACGTGGCCATCGACGCCGCTCAGGCGAAGAAAGCGCTGATCAAGCTGAAAGAGGGCAAGATCAAAGGCAAAAGCGTGCGCGCCATTCTGCTGAAGTAAATCGTACCCGCGTGAGGGCGATCGCCCTCACGCTAAAATTTCCGTTATCTCCCCTTCATTTTTTTTCTCTTCTGCCGATAAGTTAATCATGGCGATATTGCCCTGCCCTTTACCCAGCCCAGATCTGCTCCGAGGCCATGATGGATAATTTTCAGAAAGAGATCGATGAACGCGCCAACCTTGCGCTTTCCAATAAATTCGAACTGCTGTTGTTCCGACTGGGTTCCGATCAGCTGAAAGGCAAATCTGAGCTGTACGGCATCAACGTGTTTAAACTGCGTGAAATCGTGCCGATGCCAACCATCACCCGCGCCGCGGGCATGCAATCGCCGCTGCTCGGCATGGCGAGTATTCGTGGCCAGTTTATTCCGGTTATCGATCTGCCTGCCGTGACCGGCTGCAAACCGGAAACCGGCCTTAACCTGCTGCTGGTAACCGAATATGCGCGCAGCACCCAGGCGTTTGCCGTGGAATCGGTGGAGAACATTGTGCGTCTCGACTGGAGCCAGGTGCATACCGCGGAAGCGGGCATCGGCAGCCGCAACATCACCAGCATCGCCTGTCTGGATACCGATGGTCAGAGCAACAATCTGGCGATGGTGCTGGACGTTGAGCAGATTCTGTATGACATCATTCCTTCGGTGCGCGGCGTTGAGCCGAGCGCAGAAACCGCCAAAGACTTCAATCTGAAGCCAGGCCAGGTGGCGATAGTGGCGGAAGATTCCAAAGTGGCGCGCCAGCTGCTGGAGCAAGGCCTGAAAAGCATGGGCATCCCGGCGATTATGCATAACACCGGTTTGGAAGCCTGGATCAAAATTAACGAGATGCAGAAAGAAGCGGCTGCCAACGGCGAATCGATCCACGACAAGATCGCGCTGGTGCTGACCGATCTCGAAATGCCGGAAATGGATGGCTTTACCTTAACGCGCAACATCAAGCGCGATAACAACCTGCGCCAGATTCCGGTGGTGATCCACTCGTCACTCTCCGGCAGTGCCAACGAAGATCACGTGCGTAAAGTCGGTGCCGATGGTTACGTGGCGAAGTTCGAAATCAACGAGTTGTCGAATGTCATTCACGGCGTGCTGAAAAAGCCGCGTTAATTACCATATCCAGGTGCGCATAAATGCGCACCCTACGAAATATCTTCCCCTCTGTCGTAGGGTCGCCATTTATGGCGACCGTCTACCAGGTGCGCATAAATGCGCACCCTACGAAATACCTTCCCCTCTGTCGTAGGATCGCCATTCATGGCGACCGCAAAACCCTTCACGTTTAGATCCAACAAAAAATCAACTTCAATACTATTAACCTTTCTGTGACGTACCTCTAAAAAATTAAAGTTAAAACATTAACAACCGATAACTGATAGCGCTTGCGCCGGTGCTGCCATACCAGTTTTGTCACGCTGCGCAACGATTTTCACCTTACAAAACATCAACCTGATGCGGGCGCCTTGCCTGCTTTTCCGTCTTGAAAACATCAATTTTTGGCATTACGGGGAGATCCAATGTTGAGCTTAAAAAATATGAAGGTCGGCGTCCGTCTGGGCATCGCCTTTGGTTTAGTGGTGGCACTGTTGGTCATCGTCGGCGTCACGTCGATTACCAAAATCAATAACATCAAAACCGGCATTACCTCGATCGTTGAAGATCGCTACATGAAAGTACGCCTCGGCTTTGACGTGCGCGACGGCGTAAACGAACAGATCAAATATCTGCGTGGCATCGTAATTGATACCACGCGCCCGCAATTCAACGAAAAACGCTACCAGCAACTAGCGGACGCCACCGATAAAACCAACAGCGCGATGAATAAAATCAAAGCGGTGCAGGTGACTGAAGTGGGTAAAAAGAAGATTGCCGGTCTGTTAGCCGCCAGCGACAAGTTTGAAGCCGAGAAGAAAGAGCTGCTGGATCTGGTACGTGCGGGCGATGCTGATGCCGCCAGCGCTTATGTGCTGAAATCCATTACCAGCACGCAGAATGCCTTTCTCGATAGCGCCGTAGCATTTGCTAACTCGCAGTCACAGCAGTTGGAGCAGGAAGGCGCACGAATTATTGATAACGGCTCATCTGCCATCGAGATGACGCTGATCTTCTCCGCCATCGCCATTGCGGCCGCCATCGTGCTCGGCTTTATGCTGACGCGTTCGATTGTGCGTCCGCTGAATGAAGCGGTGGAAATCGCCGGGAAAGTGGCGGCAGGCGATCTGAGTTCACATATAGAAGTGAGCGGTAAAGATGAAACGGCGGTGCTGATGCAGGCGCTGCAGGCGATGAACGACAACTTGCTGACCATCGTTTCCGATGTGCGCGCCGGCTCCGATACCATCGCCGTGGCATCAAATCAGATCTCCAGCGGTAACATCGATCTCTCGTCGCGTACTGAACAGCAGGCCAGCTCGCTGGAAGAGACCGCTTCAGCGATGGAGCAGATGACCGCCACCGTCAAGCACAACGCCGAGAACGCGCGTGAAGCCAATCAGCTGGTGGCCAATACCTCCAACGTGGCGAAGCAAGGCGGCGTGGTGATGGAACAGGTGATCGAGAAAATGGAAGCGATTACGCTTTCTTCGAAGAAGATCGTCGATATTATCAGCGTGATCGACT
Organism: Pantoea sp. YR525; assembly: GCF_900116775.1. Taxonomy (NCBI): domain Bacteria; kingdom Pseudomonadati; phylum Pseudomonadota; class Gammaproteobacteria; order Enterobacterales; family Erwiniaceae; genus Pantoea; species Pantoea sp. YR525. The sequence continues at coordinate 823 of NZ_FPBU01000008.1, read as the reverse complement.
CCATTGCTTTCCAGACCAACATTCTTTCTCTTAACGCCGCCGTCGAAGCTGCACGCGCCGGTGAGCAAGGCCGTGGTTTCGCCGTGGTAGCCACCGAAGTGCGTAATCTGGCGGCGCGTTCGGCGTCTGCGGCCAAAGAGATCAAGGTGTTGATCGAGGATTCAGTGGCGCAGGTGGATGAAGGTAGCCGTCTGGTGACGCACGCCGGTTCAACCATTGGTGAAGTGGTTAACAGCGTGAAAAGCGTGGCGGATATCATGAGCGAAATCACCATTGCCAGCAGCGAGCAGAGCAGCGGGATTAGCGAGATCAACTCGGCGATTACGCAGATGGAAGCGGTGACGCAGCAGAATGCCGCGTTGGTTCAGGAAGCCTCAGCGGCGTCGCAGGCGTTGCAGGAACAGGCCGATCGTCTGGCGCAGTCGATGAGTGTGTTTAAAACGGCTGCGGTGTAAAGATAAACAGGTCGCCATGAATGGCGACCCTACGGAGTTTGTAGCGATGGTGAATCAGGAAAATGCAGAGTTGCTGCAGCGCGGGGGTTGAGGCGACATCCTAACCCGCTGAACGAAAGAGGGATTCCAGGGCGAGCCGCATGGATGCGGCGAGAGGTGGCGCTGAGCAGGAGCGAATCGCCACCGGTCCGTCAGGAATCGTGAATGAGTGAAGGTACCGCGCAGCGGCGGGTTGGGCTGGCGCAAGGCCCGGGAGTGCAGAGGGCGTGGCCATGCACTGAACCCCAAAACCTGGACACATTTTACATCTCTTTTGATGCCCGGTATTCCACCGGGCTCATGCCCGTTCTGAGACAAATTCGTTCGTG
>NZ_FPBU01000022.1:0-5258 GCF_900116775.1 Pantoea sp. YR525 | reverse complement strand
CTGACCCCATGCCGAACTCAGAAGTGAAACGCCGTAGCGCCGATGGTAGTGTGGGGTCTCCCCATGCGAGAGTAGGGAACTGCCAGGCATCAAATAAGTAAAAAAGCCCCGAACGAAAGTTCGGGGCTTTTTTACGTTTGTACATTAGTAATATCCCACCAGAAATACGAAAACATCAAACTAGCAACCTGCTGATCAGGTAAACTACGGCCAGATTAATCAGTAAAGGCCGTGAAATGTCCAGCCCCAATACATCCCTAGAAGCTTTCAACACCCTTGGTCTTGCGATCAATGCCCAAACGCTTACCATCGCTGAAACTCCTGACGCTATTACCCTTGCCTGGAAAAACAGTCAGCAATTAAATCAGCCCTTTATTGTATTAGGCGAAGGGAGCAACGTACTCTTTTTGGAAGATTTCAGCGGCTCTGTGGTCGTTAATGCGATTAAAGGCATAACTATCGAAGAGCATGATGAAGCATGGCATTTACATGTTGGTGCTGGCGAAAATTGGCATGCTTTAGTTGAACAGACGCTGAAGAAGGGCATTACAGGATTGGAAAACCTGGCGCTAATTCCCGGCATGGCAGGTTCAGCACCGATTCAAAATATCGGTGCATATGGTGTCGAATTTAAAGATATCTGTCATTACGTTGAAGCTTTACATCTTCCAACGCAAAAGATTATTCGTTTGTATCGGGAAGAGTGTCAGTTTGGCTACCGCGATAGCGTTTTTAAACATGCAATGAAGAATGACTATGTCATCGTTGCAGTGGGATTACGTATGGCAAAACAGTGGAAACCTGTTCTGACTTATGGCGATCTTACTAAATTAAACCCAGCAACAGTTTGTGCGTGGGATATATTCAATGCTATTTGCCATATGCGTCAAAGCAAACTGCCTGACCCCAAAATTACAGGCAATGTGGGGAGTTTCTTCAAAAATCCGCTCATCACAGCTGAGCATGCAACTGCATTAATTAAGCAGTGGCCAGCTATTCCTCATTATCCTCAGGCCAGCGGTGAAATGAAATTAGCAGCTGGCTGGTTGATCGATCAATGTGGCCTTAAAGGTTTTCGTGTTGGAGGTGCTGCAGTTCACCGCCAACAGGCTTTGGTGCTGATTAATGAAAATCATGCCACTCCACAGGATATTGTTGATTTGGCACATCTGGTCAGAGATAGAGTCGGTCAAAAATTTGATGTTTGGCTGGAGCCAGAAGTGCGCTTTATCGGTGCTCGAGGTGAGCGTAACGCCGTTGAGGTAATTTCATGAAAGATAATAGCGTGCCGTTAAAGTTGGTGGCATTAGTGGCTGATGGTGAATTTCACTCTGGTGAACAACTGGGCGAAGCGCTTGGCATGAGCCGTGCAGCGATCAATAAACATATACAGACTCTGAAAAGCTGGGGCCTGGATGTATATACGGTAACGGGTAAGGGCTATAGCTTACCGGAACCTATCCAGTTACTGGATGAAGAAGTCATTCTATCTCACCTGCATCAACCTAATCTGGCGGTGATTCCTGTAATCGATTCTACCAACCAGTATTTGCTGGATCGGATGGATCAATTGCCGTCTGGCTACGCATGCATTGCCGAATATCAGCAAGCAGGGCGCGGACGTCGCGGACGTAAGTGGTTTTCTCCGTTTGGTTCCAACCTGTATATGTCCATGTATTGGCGCCTGGAGCAGGGGCCAGCCGCGGCGATGGGCCTGAGTCTGGTGATTGGTATCATCATGGCAGAAGTAATTCAGTCATTGGGTGCGCCGGATGTACGGGTGAAATGGCCAAATGACCTCTATCTTAACGATCGTAAACTTGCCGGTATTTTAGTTGAGTTAACCGGTAAAACCGGCGATGCCGCTCAGATCGTTATAGGTGCTGGCGTCAATTTGCTGATGCGTTCAGAAGGTACGGCGGAAATTAATCAGGGTTGGATTAATCTTCAGGAAGCTGGAGTTGATATTGATCGGAACGAGTTGGCTGCGAAGTTGATCAATAGCCTGCGTGAAGCGTTACCCATTTTTGAGCGCGATGGTTTGGCGCCTTTTGTCTCTCGTTGGGAAGTCCTTGATAACTTCATTAATCGCCCAGTAAAGCTTCTTATAGGGGATCGTGAAGTATATGGCATTGCGCGAGGTATTGATAAGCAGGGCGGTTTATTACTGGAGCAGGATGGAGTCATTAAATCCTGGGTCGGGGGCGAGATTTCACTGCGTCCAGACAATTAATGCATACCAACTAACAAATTAAAATGCCCACAATCTTTTATGGGCATTTTATTAAAAAAGGCTATTTTCTCAAGCGGACACTTTGCACAGCATGATCAGCCGACTTAGTCATAATAAGGCTGGCCCGTTCACGTGTAGGCAGGATATTTTCCTTTAAATTAAGCCAGTTAATCTCTTGCCATAGCCCGCGCGCAATATCGAGTGCATCTTCTTCTGGTAATTGCGAATAGTGATGGAAATAAGAGTCTGGATCGCTAAACGCGCCCTCACGGAATTTCAAAAATCGATTTACATACCAGCTCTCGAGTAAGGACTCTGGTGCATCGACGTAAATTGAAAAATCCACGAAATCAGACACAAATACATGATGAGGATCGTGAGGATAGTCCATACCGCTTTGCAGCACATTCAATCCTTCAAGAATAAGAATATCAGGCTGTTGTACGACTTTATCGCCATCCGGAATGACATCGTAAATCAGATGAGAATAAACCGGCGCTGTTACCTGGTTAGCACCCGATTTTAAATCAGATACGAAGTTAACCAGGCGATGCATATCGTAAGATTGCGGGAACCCTTTTTTCTTCATCAAACCGCGTTCTTTGAGCACGGCATTAGGATGCAAAAAACCATCAGTAGTGATCAGTTCAACTTTGCGGTGTTCTGGCCAGCGGCTAAGCAGCGCCTGAAGCACACGAGCGGTTGTGCTTTTTCCTACCGCAACGCTGCCGGCAATACTGATGATATAAGGGATTTTCTGCCCATTAGTGCCAAGGAATTGCTCAAGCACTGCCTGACGACGCAGATTAGAACTGATATAGAAATTAAGCAGACGCGATAGCGGCAGATAAATCTCGGCCACTTCTTCTAATGAAAGGTCTTCATTGATACCACGCAGACGCTCAATTTCACCTTCAGCCAACGTCATTGGTACTGAATCGCGCAGTGCTGCCCATTGCTGGCGATTAAACTGCAAATAGGGCGTAGTAAGAGGTGTCGTTTTTTTACTCATAAGCATGCATCTGAGTGCAAATTCTGATTCATCAACACCTTGCTGCATTAGGCATACAACGATGTATCAAACTCAATTGCACGTCACAGGGGTAATTAACGAGAACAATGGGCAGGAGGGTAACACCAGTGTGACTTTAAAAAGAAGTAAAATGATAAACAGGAGCACGCTTTCGCAAGCGTACCCGCATTTTTCTTGTCGGTCAGTAGCTTGTCGCTACATTTTCTGCTGGGCTGGTACGTAGACGTTTATAGTAAATCGCGCCGGGATGAGGATGCCCATCCGCGCATAATGCATAGTCGGGCAATTCCCCTAAATAGTGGTAGCCATGTGCCCGGTAGAAATTTTCTGCCACAGAACCCGCCATGACATCCAAATAAAGTAGCCCACGTTGATAGCTTTCTGCCTTATGCTCAAGCGTCTGTATTAATCTGCGCCCGATTCCTTCTCGTTGATTGCTGGAATGCACGAGCAGCTGTAAAACCTCCGCGCGATTTTGTCCATCTGGGCGCTGACAAATGTTGAGCTGTATGCTTCCCACCACAACCGAGTCGATGATAGCGATCCATAACAGCAGCTCATGGTGTGCCATTTGGTTGCGCAAGCTATGAAAATAACGCTCGGCATCCTGATACTGTTGCATCTTTTGCGAATGTTGGAATGCCGAAGTCATATTGTTTTTTACCGCGTCTATCATCAGGGCAGCCAAAGCCTGGCGATAACGGGGTAATGTTTCTGCAGTAATCTGAACAATATTCATACGACACACTCCATTTAATGACCCGATTTAATAGATAAGCAAAATGCGGACCAGCCGAAAAAACGGCTATGGAGGATGTTTTCACAAAAAAATTTCTAAATTTGCACAGTAGAAAGGCAGTGCGCTTCAAATATGTGCATTGGAAATGATGTTGATACAGAGAAAACCAATCGACGAATTGGTGTAAAAATGGACATGTTCTGGATGATTTTACTGCATGAGATAGCTAATTTGAGATGATTTGCACAAATAGTAAGCGATAGAACAATTTTGGCGATTTTTTTGTTGCATCCTTCTTCGGGTCTTCCTAGAATGCGCTCCACTTGATGCCGGCTTAGCTCAGTTGGTAGAGCAACTGACTTGTAATCAGTAGGTCACCAGTTCGATTCCGGTAGCCGGCACCATCAAGTAGGTGGGATTCCCGAGCGGCCAAAGGGAGCAGACTGTAAATCTGCCGTCACAGACTTCGAAGGTTCGAATCCTTCTCCCACCACCATCTCAACCTCCTGGTTGGGCATCAGATAAAGTCTTTGTCTGATGGGTGAGTTATTCATCTCTCACCTTCGAATTTCAGATTGTGCGTTAGCGCAATCAAAGTTGGTCAGAAACTCTGACCGGCTCGAATAATAGAAGGTCTTCTTTTATTATTCATAAGCTACAGAAAGAACAGGTAGCCGAGTTCCAGGATGCGGGCATCGTATAATGGCTATTACCTCAGCCTTCCAAGCTGATGATGCGGGTTCGATTCCCGCTGCCCGCTCCAGATGTGCTGATATGGCTCAGTTGGTAGAGCGCACCCTTGGTAAGGGTGAGGTCCCCAGTTCGACTCTGGGTATCAGCACCACTTCCTTTATCTCTCTCCTGATTCTCTCTCTGTAAACCAAACAGTCAGGCAATGCCTGGTTGATATGACGATATCTTCGATATATCCGTGTCTTAGAGGGACTAGCGATGGCTAAAGAGCAATTTCAGCGTAACAAACTGCACGTAAACGTGGGCACCATCGGTCACGTCGACCATGGTAAAACTACCCTGACGGCAGCAATTACTACCGTGCTGGCTAAAACCTACGGCGGTAAAGCAAGCAAATTCGACGAGATCGATAAAGCGCCAGAAGAGAAAGCACGTGGTATCACCATCAACACTTCTCACGTTGAGTATGAAACCCCGAATCGCCACTATGCGCACGTTGACTGCCCAGGCCACGCCGATTATGTGAAAAACATGATCACCGGTGCTGCACAGATGGACGG
>NZ_FPBU01000010.1:0-203484 GCF_900116775.1 Pantoea sp. YR525 | reverse complement strand
CTGACCCCATGCCGAACTCAGAAGTGAAACGCCGTAGCGCCGATGGTAGTGTGGGGTCTCCCCATGCGAGAGTAGGGAACTGCCAGGCATCAAATAGTGAAGAAGCCCCGAACGAAAGTTCGGGGCTTTTTTACGTCTGAAATTTAGAAAACTGCTTAAGGTTTAGTACCATCCTGAAGCTAAAATTCGCACATGAAATACTCATCTCCCTAACGATTTTCCCAAATCCCACCTAAAGCTGAAACATTTTCATAAACCGCATGAAGACTCGACATTCTCGACATAACACGCTAATGTCGGGCATCTGGATGTCTAAACGTTTATACGGTTATTAGTAAGAGGTGAGCAGGTTATGCCAATCAGGATTCCCGACGAATTACCGGCAGTGAATTTTTTGCGTGATGAAAACGTCTTTGTCATGACGTCGTCGCGCGCCAGTGTTCAGGAGATCCGTCCGCTAAAAGTGCTGATTCTTAACCTGATGCCAAAGAAGATTGAGACGGAAAACCAGTTCCTGCGCCTGCTCTCAAACTCACCGTTGCAGATTGATGTGCAGCTGCTGCGCATTGATAGCCGCGAGTCGCGCAACACGCCGACAGAGCATCTGAACAACTTCTACTGCAACTTTGAAGACATCCAAAACGATAATTTCGATGGACTGATTGTGACCGGCGCGCCGCTGGGATTGGTCGATTTCAATGATGTTGCTTACTGGCCACAGATCCAGCGCGTGCTGCACTGGGCGAATGAGCACGTAACCTCCACGCTCTTTGTCTGTTGGGCGGTTCAGGCAGCACTGAACATTCTGTATGGCATCCCTAAGCAAACGCGCCAGAACAAATTGTCCGGTGTTTATGAGCACCAAATCCTGCATCCACACGCGTTACTGACGCGTGGCTTTGATGATAATTTCCTGGCCCCGCATTCACGCTATGCTGATTTCCCCAGCCAGCTGATCCGTGATTACACCGATCTTGAGCTGTTTGCCGAATCGGAATCGACAGGCGCATATCTGATGGCGAGCAAAGATAAGCGCCTGGCATTTGTCACCGGCCATCCTGAGTACGACGCATTAACGCTTTCAGGTGAATATCATCGCGATTATGATGCAGGCCTGCAGCCGGAAGTGCCATTCAATTACTTCCCACAGGACAACCCAGAACTACCGCCGCGCGCCACCTGGCGCAGCCACGGCAATCTGCTGTTCTCCAACTGGCTGAACTACTACGTTTATCAGATCACGCCGTTCGATCTGCGTCGGATGAACCCAACGCTCGAATAAATCCAATATCTCGTTTGATCCCGCCGCGCTAGCCGAAAGCTATCGCGGCTTTTTTTTGCCTTTCATTAATGGGTGGAAGTTATTGCCTTTAATTCGAGAGATTAAATTATATAAATATCAATATGATAAATAACTATAGTAATGAAAATGGAAATAGTTTTTGAAAATAAAATAAAAATCATTATGCTCTGATCTTGCAGGTTATAAAACACCCTACATCCGGATCCGATCGTTAAACGATGGATCAACCCAGGAGGCAGCCCGCATGACAGACTCGGTTATCAGCAATACGCTAACCTTCAGCCAGCCCTTTACCCACACGGAAAAGCAGCTGCTTACCCCAGAAGCGATCGACTTTGTACACGCATTAGTAGTGCGGTTCGCACCAGAGCGCGAACGTCTGCTGAAAGCACGCCAGCAAAGACAGAAGCGTTACGATCAAGGTGAGTTGCCCGGATTTGATTCGGAAACCACTTCCATTCGTGAAAATGCGTGGCAGGTTCGTCCTATTCCGCAACTGTTACAAGATCGCCGCGTGGAGATCACCGGGCCGCCAGATCGCAAAATGGTGATCAACGCGCTCAACGCCAACGTCAACGTCTTCATGGCCGATTTTGAAGATTCACTGGCGCCAACCTGGCAGAAGCTGATCGATGGACAATTAACATTGCGCGATGCGGTTAATGGCACGCTGAGCTTCACTAGTGACACCGGCAAGATCTACCAGCTGCGTGCCAATCCGGCGCTGCTGATGTGTCGGGTACGCGGTCTGCATCTGAATGAAAAGCATGTGGAGTGGCGCGATCGGGCGATTCCCGGCGGATTGTTCGACTTTGCGCTCTACTTTTTCCACAACGTTGAAGCGCTGCTGGAAAAGGGCCACGCGCCGTGGTTCTATCTGCCGAAAACCGAGCATGCCGCCGAAGTAGCGTGGTGGCGTGAGATCTTCCGCTTCAGTGAAGATCGCTTCGATCTGCCGCGCGGCAGCATCAAAGCCACGGTGTTGATCGAAACGCTGCCGGCGGTGTTCCAGATGGATGAGATCCTGTGGGAACTGCGCGATCACGTGGTGGGCCTGAATTGTGGCCGTTGGGATTACATCTTCAGCTACATCAAAACGCTGGGCCAGCATCCCGATCGCATCCTGCCGGATCGCCAGCAAATCAGCATGGATCAACCGTTCCTCGATGCCTATTCACGCCTGCTGATCAGAACCTGTCATCGCCGTGGTGCGCTGGCAATGGGCGGTATGTCAGCCCTGATTCCGAGCAAAGACGCGGAGCGCAATTTATGGGTTACGCAAAAGGTGCAAGAAGATAAAGCGCGCGAAGCGGGCAACGGTCACGACGGAACCTGGGTAGCGCATCCCGGCCTGGCAGACATCGCGATGGAGGAGTTTGACCGTCGACTGGGCGATCAACCTAATCAATTGCACATTACGCGTGAGCAGGATGCACCAATCACCGCCGAGCGTCTGCTGGCACCGTGTCGCGGCAAGCGCACCGAAGCCGGCATGCGCGCCAACATCCGCGTAGCGCTGCAATATCTGGAAGCCTGGATTAGCGGTAACGGCTGCGTACCGATTGACGGATTGATGGAAGACGCCGCCACCGCTGAAATCGCCCGCACCTCCATCTGGCAATGGATTCATCACAAGCAAATTCTCAGCGATGGCCAACCGGTGACGGTGGCGCTGTTTGAACGGCTGCTGGAGGAAGAGCTAGCCGCCTTGCAGCAAACCGTTGGCGCAGAGCGTTTCCAGCATGGACGCTTCGACGATGCCGCCGCACTAATGGCGCAAATCACCACCGATGACGAACTGGTTTCCTTCCTCACTCTGCCGGGCTACCGCCTGCTGCCTTGAACCTGGAGATATGACGATGAATCGTACGCAACAGATCAAACAACTGGAATCGAGCTGGAATGATGCGCGCTGGCAGGGAATCACTCGTCCGTACAGTGCGGAGGATGTGGTCAACTTGCGCGGTTCGGTCAATCCCGCCTGTACGCTGGCGGAGCGCGGTGCCACTAAACTCTGGTCGCTGCTGAATGGCGAATCGAGCAAAGGCTACATTAACAGCCTTGGCGCATTGACCGGCGGACAAGCCGTGCAGCAGGCGAAAGCCGGTATAGAAGCGATTTACCTCTCCGGCTGGCAAGTGGCTGCAGATGCCAACCTGGCCGGGCAGATGTATCCCGACCAATCGTTGTATCCGGTGAATTCAGTGCCGAATGTGGTAGAGCGGATTAACCAGAGCTTCCAGCGTGCCGATCAGATTCAATGGGCCAGCGGCGTATCGCCAGAAGACAATGATTTTATTGATTACTTCCTGCCAATTGTCGCCGATGCGGAGGCGGGCTTTGGCGGCGTACTCAATGCGTTCGAGCTGATGAAATCGATGATTCAGGCCGGTGCGGGCGCGGTGCATTTTGAAGACCAACTGGCGGCAGTGAAGAAGTGCGGCCACATGGGCGGCAAGGTGTTAGTCCCGACGCAGGAAGCGATTCAGAAGCTGGTGGCGGCGCGTTTGGCCGCTGACGTGATGAACGTGCCGACGGTGTTACTGGCGCGCACCGACGCGGATGCCGCCGATCTGATCACCTCAGACTGCGACCCGCGCGATGCGGCGTTTATCACCGGCGAGCGTACTTCGGAAGGCTTCTTCCGCACGCATGCCGGGATTGAACAGGCGATCAGCCGCGGACTGGCGTATGCGCCTTATGCCGACGTGCTGTGGTGCGAAACCTCGACGCCAGATCTGGAGATGGCGCAGCGCTTTGCCGACGCGATCCACGCGCAGTATCCCGGCAAACTGCTGGCCTACAACTGTTCGCCATCGTTCAACTGGAAGAAGAACCTCGACGATCGCACCATCGCGCGTTTCCAGCAGGCGCTGAGCGAAATGGGCTATCGCTTCCAGTTCATCACGCTGGCCGGGATTCACAGCATGTGGTTCAACATGTTCGACCTGGCGCACGCCTATGCGCAGGGCGAAGGCATGCGTCATTACGTGGAAAAAGTGCAGCAGCCAGAGTTTGCGGCGCGCGATAAGGGCTACACCTTCTCGTCGCATCAACAGGAAGTGGGCACCGGCTATTTTGATCGCGTCACCAACGTCATTCAGGGCGGACAATCCTCAGTGACCGCGTTGACCGGTTCCACCGAAGCCGCGCAATTCTAAAGCCGTCGTAGGGTCGCCATTCATGGCGACCGCTTACCGCTAAAGGAACGTTGCCGATGACACCGAGAGAATCGCTGATCGCCCACACCATCCTGCAAGGTTTTGACGCGCAGTATGGCCGCTTTCTGGATATTACCGCTGGCGCACAACAGCGCTTCGAGCAGGCTGACTGGCACGCGGTGCAGCAGGCCATGAAAGCGCGTATCCACCTTTACGATCACCACGTTGGCCTCGTCACCAACCAGCTGCGCATTCTCAATGACACTTCGGGTTGGGATGACGCGTTCTGGCTGCGAGTGAAAAGCCATTACGAAACCTTGCTACCCGGCTATCCGCGCCATGAAATCGCCGAAAGCTTCTTCAACTCGGTCTATTGCCGTTTGCAGGGCCACAGCCATCTGTCGCCCGAACGCCTGTTTATCTTGCCGTCACAGCCGTATGCGCCTGCACCGGTTGCCCAGCGCCCGTTGTCGCGTCTTTATCGCCCGCAACACAATTGGCAGGAAACATTGCGTCAGGTGCTGAATGACATTCCGCTGCGCTTAACGTGGCAGGATCAAACGCGCGATATCGGCTGGATTGTGCGCCATTTGCATGAGCAGTTCGGTGCCGCACAACTGGCGACGGCGACGCTGGATGTCGCCAGCGAACTGTTTTACCGCAACAAAACCGCGTGGATCGTGGCGCGCCTGCAGCTAAGCAATGGCATGGTGCCCTGTTTGCTGCCGATTCAGCGCGATGATGCTGGCCGTTTGTGGATCGATACCTGTCTCACTGATAGCGATGATGCCAGCATCGTGTTTGGCTTCGCCCGCGCCTATTTTATGGTCTACGCGCCGGTGCCCGCCGCGCTGGTGGCGTGGCTGCAACCGATTCTGCCGGGCAAAACCGTGGCTGAACGCTACATGGCGATTGGCTGTCAGAAACACGGCAAAACCGAATGCTATCGCGAATATCTGCACTATCTGGCGCACAGCCAGGAAGATTTTACCGTCGCGCCCGGTATTCGCGGCATGGTGATGATGGTGTTCACGCTGCCGGGTTTTGATCGCGTATTTAAGGTGATCAAAGACCGCTTCGCACCGCAAAAAGAGGTCACTGATGCGCAGGTGCGCGACTGCTATCGCATGGTTAAAGAGCATGATCGCGTCGGTCGCATGGCAGATACCCAGGAGTTTGAGCACTTTGCGTTACCGCGCGCGCGTATTCCGGCTGAACTGATGGCGGAGTTTGAGCGCGATATCCCGGAAAAAATCGAGCTGCGCGACGACGTGGTGATCATCCGCCATCTGTGGCTGGAACGGCGCATGGAGCCGCTCAATCTGTGGCTGGCTCAGGCCTCGCCGGAACAGCGGCAGCACGCGATTGGCGAATACGGTGATGCGATTCGTCAGCTGGCGGCGGCGAACATTTTCCCCGGCGACATGCTGTACAAAAACTTTGGCATGACGCGTCACGGCCGCGTGGTGTTTTACGATTACGACGAAATCCGCCCGATGACCGAGTTGGTGTTCCGCGATGTACCGCAGGCGCGTTATGAAGAAGATGAGCTGCAGGCCGAGCCGTGGTACAGCGTCGGGCCGGATGATGTGTTCCCGGAAACCTTCCGCTATGCGCTGTGCAGCGAACCGTCGACCGGCAAACTGCTGCAGGCGCTGCATCCGCAACTGTTTGATCCCAGCTGGTGGCGCGCGCTGCAAACGCGCATCCGTGAAGGGCATATTGAAGAGGTGATTGCGTGGCGCGCCAGCCAGCGTTTCAGCGCGCGCTATGCTTCGGTGGCCGCTTAGCGGCCAGAGTAGGTTTGGGTCACCTGTTTGGCGGCGCGGATTACCAGCGCACCGAGCTCGGTGATGCGGTCGTCGGTCATGCGCGCAATCGGGCCGGAGATCGAGATGGCGGCGAAGGGTTCGCCATGTTCGTCATAAATCGGTGCCGCGACGCAACGCAAACCCAGCGCGTGCTCTTCATCATCATGCGAAAAGCCCATCTTACGAATCAGCGCCAGATTTTCCTTCAGGCTGTGCGGCGACATCAGCGTTTTCGGCGTGTAATGATGCAATCCTTTTTGATGCAGCAGCGCGGTAACTTGCTCATCGCTGAGATGCGCCAGAAACGCTTTACCGGCGCCGGATGCATGCATCGGCAGCTTGCCGCCAATCGGCGCGGACATGCGCATCAGCTGCGTACACTGCACCTGATCGATGATCACCGCCTGATAATCACTGAGATCCAGCACTGCCAGATTCACCGTCTCACCGGCATCTTCCATCAGCTTGCGCAGTAGCGGATGCACAATTGCCAGCAGATTACGGCTCTGCAGGAAGCTACTGCCCACCACAAAAGCGTGAGAACCAATGGTCCATAAACCCAAGTCGCCCACCTGATGCACAAAACCTTGCTGCTGCATGGTGGAGAGCAGGCGATGGGTGGTGGAGTTGGGTAAACCGGCCTGTTGCGCCAGTTCGGTCAGCGCCACGCTGCCGTGGGATTCGGCAATCAGCTCTAGCAGGCGCAGGCCGCGCGTCAGAGATTGTACTTGCCCGCCGACAGGCGCGCTGGTGGGTGTCGTTGTAGCACGGGGTTTCTTGCCGCGTTTAACGGGCGCAGGGGTTGCCATAACGTCTCCAATTCGCATCAATGCTGGAAACCATTTTCGTTTTTAACTGCATTAATGCAAACGCTGACTTTCTGGTCAGACCTGTAATGGGTAATAGCTGAAAATGTCTCATCTGAGCTGACTTTTGATCACCTGCAAGTTGTGCCAGTATGTCTGGCTGGCATATTAGCCAACGCAATGACTTGGACGGGGCGAGAGTGAGCAACAAAACAGAAATGCTGCAGCAGCAGCTGGCACAACGCATTATGATTCTGGACGGTGGCATGGGCACCATGATCCAGAGTTATAAACTGAGTGAGCAGGATTTCCGTGGCAGCCGCTTTGCCGACTGGCCATCTGATTTGAAGGGCAACAACGATCTGTTGGTGCTGACCAAACCGGACGTCATCCGCGAAATCCACGATGCCTATCTCGCCGCCGGCGCGGATATTCTGGAAACCAACACCTTCAACTCCACCACCATTGCGATGGCCGATTACGCGATGGAAGCGCTGTCGGCGGAGATCAACTTCGAAGCCGCCAAGCTGGCGCGCGCCAGCGCCGATGAATGGACGGCGAAAACGCCGCATCGTCCGCGCTACGTGGCGGGCGTATTGGGCCCCACCAACCGCACCTGTTCGATCTCGCCGGACGTTAACGATCCCGCTTATCGAAACGTAACCTTCAATCAGCTGGTGGAAGCTTACCGTGAATCCACGCATGCGCTGATTGCTGGTGGTTCCGACCTGATCATGATCGAAACGGTGTTCGATACTCTGAACGCCAAAGCGGCGATCTACGCGGTGCAGGCCGAGATGGAAGCGATGGGCGTGAAGCTGCCGCTGATGATCTCCGGCACCATCACCGATGCGTCCGGTCGTACGCTTTCCGGCCAAACCACTGAAGGCTTCTATAACTCGCTGCGTCACGCCGAACCGCTGTCGTTCGGCCTCAACTGTGCGCTGGGCCCGGATGAACTGCGCCAGTATGTGGCGGAGCTGTCGCGCATTGCCGAAGGCTACGTCACCGCGCACCCGAACGCCGGCTTGCCCAACGCCTTTGGTGAATACGATCTCGATGCGGCGATTATGGCCGAGCAAATTGGCGAATGGGCGCGCGCCGGTTTCCTCAATATTATCGGCGGCTGCTGCGGCACCACGCCGGAACATATCGCGGCGATGGCGGCCGCAGTAGACGGCGTTGCGCCGCGCCAGCTGCCAGAGATTCCGGTTGCCTGTCGCTTAGCCGGTCTTGAACCGCTGAATATTCAGGCCGATTCGCTATTCGTCAACGTCGGCGAACGTACCAACGTTACCGGCTCGGCCAAGTTCAAGCGACTGATTAAAGAAGAGAAATACAACGAAGCGCTGGATGTGGCGCGCCAGCAGGTTGAGAGCGGTGCGCAGATCATCGATATCAACATGGATGAAGGGATGCTGGATGCGGAAGCGGCGATGGTGCGCTTCCTCAATCTAATCGCTGGCGAACCTGATATCGCACGCGTGCCGATTATGATCGACTCCTCGAAATGGGAAGTGATCGAGAAAGGCCTGCAGTGCATTCAGGGCAAAGGCATTGTGAACTCCATCTCGATGAAAGAGGGCGTTGAACCCTTCATCGAGCACGCGCGTAAAGTGCGTCGCTACGGCGCAGCGATGGTGGTGATGGCGTTTGATGAAGTGGGCCAGGCGGATACGCGCGCACGCAAAATCGAAATCTGTCGTCGCGCCTACAAGATCCTGACCGAAGAGGTCGGTTTCCCGCCTGAAGACATCATTTTCGATCCGAATATCTTTGCCGTAGCGACCGGCATCGAAGAACACAATAACTACGCGATGGATTTTATCGGCGCTTGTGAAGACATCAAACGCGAACTGCCGCACGCGATGATCTCCGGCGGCGTCTCCAACGTGTCGTTCTCGTTCCGTGGCAACGAACCGGTGCGCGAAGCCATTCACGCGGTGTTCCTCTATTACGCCATTCGCAACGGTATGGACATGGGCATCGTCAACGCCGGTCAGCTGGCGATTTATGACGATCTGCCTGCCGAGCTGCGCGATGCGGTGGAAGATGTGGTGTTGAACCGACGTGACGACGGCACCGAGCGCTTGCTGGAGCTGGCGGAGAAGTATCGCGGCAGCAAAAGCGATGGCGAGCAGGAGAAACAGCAAGCCGAATGGCGCAGCTGGGACGTGGTAAAGCGTCTGGAATATTCGCTGGTCAAAGGCATCACCGAATTCATCGAACTGGATACCGAAGAGGCGCGTCAGGGCTATGAACGTCCGATTCAGGTAATCGAAGGGCCGCTGATGTCCGGCATGAACGTGGTCGGCGATCTGTTCGGTGAGGGCAAAATGTTCCTGCCGCAGGTAGTGAAATCGGCACGCGTAATGAAGCAAGCGGTGGCGTATCTCGAACCCTATATCGAGGCGAGTAAAGAAGCCGGACGCAGCAACGGCAAGATCGTGCTGGCGACGGTAAAAGGCGACGTGCATGACATCGGCAAAAACATCGTCGGTGTGGTGCTGCAGTGTAACAACTACGAAATTATCGACCTTGGCGTCATGGTGCCGAGCGACAAAATCCTTAAAACCGCGATTGCCGAGAACGCCGATATAATTGGGCTTTCCGGCCTGATCACGCCGTCGCTGGATGAAATGGTCAACGTGGCGAAAGAGATGGAGCGTCAGGGATTCACCATCCCGCTGCTGATTGGCGGCGCGACCACCTCGAAAGCACATACCGCCGTGAAGATCGAACAGAACTACAGCGGCCCAACTGTCTACGTACAGAACGCCTCGCGCACCGTGGGCGTGGTGTCATCGCTGCTCTCCGAGACGCTGAAAGAGGATTTCGTGGCGCGCACGCGCAAAGAGTACGACACGGTGCGTATTCAGCACGGGCGTAAAAAACCGCGCACCCCGCCGGTGAGCCTGCAAACCGCGCGCGATAATGATTACGCCATCGACTGGGAAAGTTACACGCCGCCGGTGGCGCATCGTCTCGGCGTGAGCCCGGTCGAAGCCAGCATTGAAACGCTGCGCAATTACATCGACTGGACGCCGTTCTTTATGACCTGGTCATTGGCCGGCAAATATCCGCGCATTCTGGAAGATGAAGTGGTGGGCGAAGAGGCCAAACGCCTGTTTGCCGACGCCAACGCCATGCTCGATATGCTGAGTGAGACTGGCACGCTCAATCCACGCGGCGTGGTGGGGATTTTCCCGGCTAACCGTGTCGGCGATGACATTGAAATCTACAGCAATGAGAACCGCAATCAGGTGCTGTGCGTCAGTCATCACTTGCGTCAGCAGACCGAAAAAACCGACTTCGCCAACTACTGTTTAGCCGACTTCGTGGCACCAAAATCCAGCGGCAAAGCCGATTATCTCGGTGCGTTTGCGGTTACCGCCGGGATTGAGGAAGATGCGCTGGCCGAGGCGTACGACAAGCAGCACGATGATTACAACAAAATCATGGTGAAAGCGGTGTCGGATCGTCTGGCCGAAGCCTTTGCCGAGTATCTGCACGAGCGTGTGCGTAAGGTGATTTGGGGCTTTGCCGCCCATGAAAACCTCAGCAACGAAGAGTTGATTCGCGAGAATTATCAGGGCATTCGTCCTGCGCCGGGTTATCCGGCTTGTCCGGAACACACTGAGAAAGCGCCGATCTGGCAATTGCTGGATGTGGAAAAGCACACCGGCATGAAGCTCACCGAATCTTTCGCCATGTGGCCGGGTGCAGCGGTTTCCGGCTGGTACTTCAGCCATCCCGACAGCAAGTACTTCGCCGTGGCGCAGATTCAGCGTGATCAGGTAGAAGATTACGCGGCGCGTAAAGGCATGAGCGTCACCGAAGTCGAACGCTGGTTGGCGCCAAACCTGGGCTACGACGCGGATTAACGCATGCTGGTGGCGGTCGCCATAAATGGCGACCCTACAAAACCTGCTCCGTAAGGTCGCCATTCATGGTGACCTTCTTACATGCCCGCACAAATGAAAAAGGTCGGCATAAATGCCGACCCTACGGTTAATTCATATGAATCAATTAATTAAACCGCGCATCCCGATCTGACGTCAGGTCATACAGCTGATATTTACGACCCAGCATTTGCCCGCCGTCACGCGTCAACGGCACCCAGTTCACCTGCGCACGGCCGCGCGTTGGCGTCACGGTAAACAGATCCATTGGCACCGAGATATAGAAGCCTTTGGTAAAGGTGCCTTCGCCATACTGTTCGGCCGAAACATTGGTTTTAGTGGCATAGAAACCAACCATCACGCCGCTGTCAAAGCGCTTCGACACATCCAGCGTCACGCCTTTATCCTTCGCCAGATACTGCCCGACGCTGGTCTTCACCAACACATCCTGCATAAACCATGGACGCCAATACGCCGTCAGATTTCCGGTTGGCGCTTTGTAATCGGTGAACTGCATCATGTTGTCCCAATCACGCTGCTTCACGTAGTTGGCATCAACACCGAATGCCCAGTTGCTATCAATCGGACGATACAGCACTTCGCCGCCGACGCCGCCGTACATGGTTTCCAGATAACCGCCGTAAACCTGGCCGTAGAAACCGTTACCCAGCGCATGTATGTAGTTGGCTTGCAGATCGTTAACGTAAACGTTGTTCTCAACGTAATCACGAATGTGCGTGCGCACGCGCGGCAGCGTGGAATCCGCCGGAGCGCCGTTGTAGTTGAACTTGTCGTAGTTATTGGCGATGTTGCCAAACAAGCTGCCGCCGACCAACAGGTGATCGGTAAGCCAGTAATCGGCATTGGCCATCACACCAACCTGATACATGTAGAAGCTTTCTGGTCCACCAACCGACTGATTCAGCACCGGCGACAGGCTGTAGTTCAGACGATCTTTGCGGATAAAGAAACCTTGCTCGGTGATGCCGGGATCAACCGGATCTTCACGCGTCTGCTGCAGCGGCTGTTCATGGCCCAGCGGATAACCCGTCAGCTCGTTGTGCAGGCTGGCAACGTTGGTGCGCGTGCTGACCTGCGGCATATTAAAGCGCGACTCGGTGACGTCGATGGTATCGATGCCGGCCGGCAGGTTGTTCATAATGATGCGATTGGCGCGATCAACACCTTCGCGCGTGTCGCGATATTTGGTCTGCTCGCCTGAGACATACAGCGTGCTGCCTTTGGTCTGAATATGTGGGCCGTTCAGTCCCGCGTTGTACTTCAGATCGGTCAGCTGGTTCGCCACCACCGTTGGCTGCAACAAGTCGCCCTGCGGCTGCGGGTTGTAGGCTGGCTTCTGGCTATCGATGTGCGATTGATGCAGATCGTTGAAGTTGGTGCGCAGAGTAAAGCCGAACATAAAGGTGTTGCCGCGTTCGTAGCTGGCGTTGATGTCCGCCCAGTCGGTGATGCGATAAATCGCACCGACGTTAACCTTGCTGCGCTGCTCCAGACGACCGGCGAAATCATCCTGATAATCGTTACCTTCGTACTCCAGCTTCAGACGCAACGGCTGCCACGGCGTTTGGTATTCCACGCCGCCAAACAGTGCTGCCGGGCCGTGGAACATCTGTGAACCGTTGATGGTGCCGGTTTCGCCGCCGCCGCTGCGGCTGCAGTAGCTGTCGCTGTACGAGCAGAATGGGTTTTTGAGGGTGCCGCTGTTGCCGAGATAACCCCAGCCAATACCGAGACTGAAATCGAATGGCCCCCACGCTTTGCTGGCAACCAGATATTCACTGTCGAACAAGCCGGTGCCGCCTAAATCGCGCGAGCCAACCGCCACTTCTGGCAGCCAATAGCTCTCCTGCCACAAACGCAGCTTCACATCGAAGGCTTTATCTTTATAGCTTTGATTACCGCTAAAGCCTTCCACTGCGCTGTAACGGCGGGTACGCACGTCGGTATAGCGCACGGTGGTTTCCAGCCACGGGAACAGCTGCAGTGAGGCGGAATAGTAGCGATATTGATCGTTATCGCGGAAGTTGACGCTAAACTCGCCCTCTTTTGCCATACGCGCGGTCGGCGTCTGCATCAGGCCAACGCCACCAAAATCCGATTGCGAAGGACCTACCGGTTCAGGCCAGGTTTCCGCGTGCACCTGGCAAGCGGCGGAAACAGAAGCAGCCAACAAGCTGAGAAGTAATTGTTTTTTCATCAGTCTGGTATCCGGTGAGTCAGAACGGAAAGCATGCGCGCATTCAAATCGCTTTGGCCCCATGGCAAGCTCCATGAGGTGAAACCGAGCCAGATGATGCTGCCGGGCTCCACTTCGATATGGCGATGATTCCAGTAAGCGACCGGAACTTGCTGAGTGCTGCCGGACGGCGCAATCACCGTGGCATAGCTACGTTCCGCGCCGGAAAGACGATCGTGGCCGTCGAGGTAGTCACGCACTTCGCGGCCCGGCTGCCAGCTCTCTTTACCCGGATTGCTCAACGCGCCCAGCACCAGCACCTGCGAACGTCGCGTCAGCGTGTAGAGGTCATAGCTGCCTTGCAGCGTGCGGTTGTCCTGTGGACGCAGGCGCACGGCGTCGGGATCGAGCGAGGTGAACTGGCGACCCGTTACCTGCACCGCGCCAAGCTGGTGGATCACCGAGCCGATGGTTGCGGCTAACGACTCACCGCTGTCGGCTTGCCAGGCACGCAGATCGGCGAGCAGCTGTTTCTGCTGTTGCTGTGCTACCGCAGTCGCGCCGCGCTCGGCAATCACCGTGCCCGGCCACCAACTGCGCAGTTCAGGATGGGTGAGTAACTGGCTGAGATTCTGCGCATCGTTGATTTGCAGAGTGTTTTTTCCCTGCACATCGTGCACGGTGACTTGCGCCGCAGCCAGCGCGTGGCCAGCCGTGAGCAGCGTTAACGCTGCCAGCATTGGAGTTATTTTTTTCATGATTTCGCCGGCTTCAGAATAGTGGTTTCAACTGGGAAGGCATCGGCGGCCAGCATCTGGTTGGCCTGCAGCACCGTGCCATCGCGGTTATCGATCCAGAAGGTGTTCTGCCACTCCGCGCCCACGCTCTCCATGCGCACGGTTTCATGCCAGACGCGACACGGCACGCGTTCACCGGCGATATCCAGCACCGTATCGTCACCGCGCTCGAAACGTGAAACGGCGGTGGCGGCACGCACTTTGTCTTGCTCGCGCCACTGCACCACGCGCGTCCAGCTGGCACCGTTTTGCAGATGCAGCGCATCGGCGAGCGGATCCTGTGCCAGGTTACTGACGTCAGCGAGGTTGCTCGGTAAACCCAGGGTTTTGATCAGGCGGCCATGCTGCATCACCAGCATCGCTTTATCCTGGGTGATCCACTTCTGTTGGCCGTTCTCGTTGTAACCGAGCACCACGAAGATGCGCGGACCTTCATTGATACGGGCATAGAGGCTGGCGTAGGGCAGGTTAGCAACCTGTTCGTCGGTGACCGTGACATCATCCGGGCCGTTGACGGCCAGCATCACGGTTTGTTCGAGGCCTTTTTGCGTTTGTGTGCAGGCCTGCAACAACAGGCAAAGAAGTAGCAAAGAGAGTCGGCGCACTGTGTATCCCTGTCTAAATAAGCCAAGCAAAAAATAACCACACGGGTGTGTGGTTATGCTTAAAGGTGCTACATCAACGAGTGGTGCTCGTTGTGGTGGTTGTTGTTGTACCGGTATTTGCACCGTCACCGCCGCCAGAAGCAGCAATGCCGAGACCCACTAACGCACCGAGCGCGCCGATACCCACAGCGGTAGACGCGCCAGTTGAGATTGCTCCCGCCTGTGCGCCTGCTGCAGCACCAGCTTCTTCCGGTGCTGCAATCGCAGCGGAAGAAACGGCAACGTAAAGTAAGGCTGCACCGGCAACCATCAGTTTTTTCATAACAACGTTTCCTGCATTTATATGAATCAATGAATGTAGGATTTACCCAGATTTCGGGCGCGTTCAGTATAGGGCAACAAATTACCAGAGTTCAGCATGAGTAAAAGAGGGCAGAAACCAGGGACGTTTCTGGTGATAAATAAGGCGAATTGGCGTTAGCTGCTTTTTTTAAATGCCTTTTTTTGGGCTAATAGAATAAGTGAATGCCTGGTGATTTTTCGGCAGAATTTTTCACTTTTGCACTAATTATTGGTACGGAATGGGAATAATCGGAATTTGCTCATAAGGCTTAAATAAAAATCATATATCTATCAGAAGGATAAATTATAGGTTGGGCTAAATTAGGTCCATTTTAAAGAGGAGTATGCTGCGTCAGATTGAGGTGAATTACGAATTTCCTTACGGCATTTTAAGAATTTTCTAACCTCTTTTAAGACCGTAAATAATAACTTTAGGCGAAAGATGGCTTATTTGACATAAAAAAGGCGGCATTTACGCCGCCTTATTCACATTAGCCGGGAAATTAACGCCAGGATTTATAGCGATTAATTAAGCCATTGGTGGAGCTATCGTGGCTGCTAATTTCAGCGTCATTTTCCAGCTCTGGCAGAATACGGTTTGCCAGCTGTTTACCCAACTCAACGCCCCATTGGTCAAAGGTGAAGATGTTGAGAATCGCGCCCTGAGTGAAGATCTTGTGCTCATACAGCGCAATCAATGAACCGAGGCTGAACGGGGTGATTTCACGCAGCAGGATGGAGTTGGTTGGGCGGTTACCTTCGAACACCTTGAACGGCACGATGTGCGCGACAGATTCGGCAGATTTACCGGCATCGGTAAACTCTTTCTCTACCACGTCGCGTGACTTACCAAACGCCAGCGCTTCGGTCTGCGCGAAGAAGTTCGACAGCAGCTTCGGATGGTGATCGGTCAGCACGTTGTGGCTCAGCGCCGGTGCGATGAAGTCGCATGGAATCAGTTTGGTGCCCTGATGAATCAGCTGGTAGAACGCGTGCTGGCCGTTGGTGCCAGGCTCGCCCCAGATGATTGGACCGGTCTGGTAGTCCACCGGATTGCCTTCACGGTCAACGTATTTACCGTTGGATTCCATGTTGCCCTGCTGGAAGTAAGCAGCAAAGCGATGCATGTACTGGTCGTACGGCAGAATCGCTTCGGTTTCGGCACCAAAGAAGTTGTTGTACCAGATGCCAATCAGCGCCAGCAGCACCGGCAGGTTCTGCTCGGCAGGCGTGTTGGCGAAGTGCTTATCCATCGCATGCGCACCGCTCAGCAGCTGCTCGAAGTTCTCAAAGCCGATGGAGAGAATGATCGACAAGCCGATCGCCGACCACAGTGAATAGCGGCCGCCAACCCAATCCCAGAACTCGAACATGTTGTCGGTATCGATACCGAATTCACCCACCGCTTTACCGTTGGTCGACAGCGCTGCGAAGTGCTTCGCCACGTGCTGCTGATCGCCGGCGGTTTTCAGGAACCAGTCACGCGCGCTGTGAGCGTTGGTCATGGTTTCTTGGGTGGTGAAGGTTTTTGATGCCACGAGGAACAGCGTGGTTTCCGGGCTGAGATCTTTCAGCGTTTCGGCGATGTGCGTGCCATCGACGTTAGAAACAAAGTGCATGTTGAGGTGATTTTTGTACGGACGCAGCGCTTCGGTCACCATGAATGGGCCGAGGTCTGAACCGCCGATACCGATGTTCACCACGTCGGTGATGGCTTTACCGGTATAGCCTTTCCAGTCGCCGCTGATGATGCGCTCGGAGAAGCCTTTCATCTTCGCCAGCACCGCGTTGACTTCCGGCATCACATCTTTGCCGTCCACCACAATTGGCGTGTTGCTGCGGTTACGCAGCGCAACGTGCAGTACTGCGCGCTCTTCGGTGCGGTTGATCTTCTCGCCAGAGAACATCGATTTGATGGCGCCTGCAAGATCGGTCTCTTTAGCCAGCGCCTGTAATTTTTCGAGGGTTTCCTCGGTGATGCGGTTTTTTGAGAAATCCACCAGCATCTGGTCATCGAAAGTGGCAGAGAATTTCGCAAAACGATCGGCATCTTGCGCAAACAGGTCGGCGATTTGCACCGATTTCATCTGCTCAAAATGCTGCTGCAGCGCTTTCCAGGCAGCGGTTTGTGTCGGATTGATATTTTTCATGGCAACACTCTAGTTGAAATAAGAACCGTCATTCCATCCGGGGCATCCTGCTGGCCCGGCATCCATAGCACTCTTGCACGGGGAAGAGTATGACCACAGTTACCAGCTAAGGGAAAAAATTTGTGACCGTGGCCGCACTGTTTCAGGTAAATCCGGCAGCGATTGTCGGTGCTGCGCCAGGAGAATTCCCTGTGCCGCATCAGAAAAAAGCCGCTTTTGTCTGATTCGGACACTACTTTAGGCCGCGGTTGGCGGGCGCGTTTGTTCAACGATGCGTTTACCGAAGTGTAAAAGTGAGAAATCCTCAAAGTGCAGGGATGGACAGGGGGGAAAATAATCAGTAATTTATGCGCGCTACTTACACCTCCGGGTGTAAGCCAGAAGAGGCGCGTCGCCCAGGCAGTGTGTTTGAGGATCCGTATCCGCAGATAACACATCAGGGGGTGTGACGCCGAGGTGGGGCAACACGCGGGGTGTTGCACTGTCGGCTGCAGGGGCTGAATCCTCTGGGTTGTCACCAGAATCGTCCACAGTCGGACGGTTCGCAAGGTGAAGCGCTTTTGGTGACTTGTCTACTACTGATCTTGTCTGCCCAATTCTGCTCTTCTCTTGTGCCTAGGCTGCTACTATGTCTTCCGCCCCAAAACGGAAGAAAGATAACCTGACACGGGGTTCGTAATATGTCCCAAACTCTTATCGTGGCTAAATTTGGCGGCACCAGCGTTGCCGATTTTGATGCTATGAACCGCAGCGCAGATGTTGTGCTGTCGGATGCCAATACGCGTTTAGTGGTGCTCTCTGCCTCCGCTGGCGTCACCAATCTGCTGGTTTCCCTTGCTGAAGGCCAGGAACAAGCGCAGCGCGCTTACCTGCTGGATGAAATCCGCCGTATTCAATACGCCATCATCGATCGTCTGCAATCGCCGGATGTGATCCGCGAAGAGATTGATCGCATGCTGGAAAACATCACCATGCTGTCTGAAGCCACCTCGCTGGCGACCTCACATGCGCTGACCGACGAGCTGGTGAGCCACGGTGAGCTGATGTCGACGCTGCTGTTCGTGGAGATTCTGCGCGAGCGTCAGGTCAACAGCGAATGGTTTGACGTGCGTAAAGTGATGCGCACCAGCGATCGTTTTGGTCGCGCAGAACCGGAAGTGGCGACGCTGAAAGAGCTGGCCGCAACACAACTGCAGCCGCGCATTGCGGAAGCGCTGGTGGTAACGCAGGGCTTTATCGGTAGTGAAATCAAAGGCCGCACTACCACGCTCGGTCGTGGCGGCAGCGATTATACCGCTGCGCTGCTGGGCGAAGCGCTGCAGGCTGCACGTATTGATATCTGGACCGATGTGGCCGGTATCTACACCACCGATCCGCGCGTGGTATCCACCGCTAAACGCATCGAAGAAATTACCTTCGAAGAAGCGGCGGAAATGGCGATCTTCGGTGCCAAAGTGCTGCATCCAGCAACTCTGCTGCCAGCCGTACGCAGCGATATCCCGGTGTTTGTTGGTTCGAGCAAAGATCCGGCTGCGGGCGGTACGCGCGTCTGCAATGAAACCAAAAATCCACCGCTGTTCCGTGCGCTGGCGCTGCGTCGTAAGCAGACGCTGGTAACGTTGCACAGCCTTAATATGCTGCATGCACACGGCTTCCTTGCTGAGGTGTTTAACATCCTGGCGCGCCACAGCATCTCCGTCGATCTGGTGACCACCTCCGAAGTGAGCGTGGCGCTGACGCTGGACAGCACTGGTTCAACCACCACCGGCGACAGCTTGCTGACTCAGGCGCTGTTGACCGAGCTCTCTTCACTGTGCCGTGTTGAAGTGGAAGAGAACCTGGCGCTGGTGGCGATCATCGGCAACAACCTGTCGAAAGCCTGCGGCGTGGGTAAAGAAGTGTTCGGCGCACTTGAGCCGTTTAACCTGCGCATGATTTGCTACGGTGCCAGCAGTTATAACCTTTGCTTCCTGGTTCCAACCCCAGACGCGGAAGAGGTGGTACGCGCGCTGCATAAGAATCTTTTTGGTTCTTAAGGCAAATTTTTAGCGATATAAATCAAGCCGGACATGGTCCGGCTTTTTTATTGGTTAAATTTGTTAAACAATAATTTAAGCCCAGCGGCAGCCATACTTCCGATCCAGACATTTCTGATGAACCCCATTGTAGCTCGCGAGAACCGTCTCAAATAAGCTGGAATTGCCTAAAAATCAAACTAATCTCTCACTCAGCGGTTGCGCTTTAATCGCCGAAAACGATAATCCCGCCGCGAAAACATTAAATTATTTGAGGGAATAGATATGAAAAGATTAGTGGCTGAAACACTCGGCACCTTTGTGCTGGTTTTGGGCGGTTGTGGTAGTGCGGTTTTGGCTGCGGCTTTTCCACAGTTAGGTATTGGTTTTGCCGGTGTCGCGCTGGCATTTGGTTTGACGGTGTTGGTGATGGCATTTGCCGTCGGCCACATTTCAGGTGGCCATTTTAATCCGGCGGTCACCATCGGTTTGACGGTTGGCGGACGTTTCCCGGCGGCGCAGGTTGTGCCATACATCATCGCGCAGCTGGTCGGTGCGATTGCGGCGGCTGGCGTGCTGTATCTGATCGCCAGCGGTAAAGCCGGTTTCGATGCAGCGGCCAGCGGTTTTGCGTCGAACGGTTACGGTGAACATTCGCCGGGTGGCTTTAGCCTGCAGGCAGGCATGATCTCTGAGCTGGTACTGACCGCTGTGTTCCTGATTGTGATCATGGGTGCGACCGATAAACGTGCTCCGGCCGGTTTCGCGCCGATTGCTATCGGCCTGGCGCTGACGCTGATCCATCTGGTGAGCATTCCTGTGACCAACACCTCGGTTAACCCGGCGCGCAGTACCGGTGTGGCGATCTTCCAGGGTGGCTGGGCATTGGAACAGCTGTGGATGTTCTGGTTGTTACCGATTATAGGTGCCGCGATTGGTGGTGCGATCTACCGCTTTGTACTGGAAAAAGCAGAGTAACTTCGCCGTATTTCTGCGGATCGGCAGCAGCCGATCCGCATTTTCCCCCGCAAGCGACTTCCCGCCTTACGTCAAGATAATGAAATGTTATGATCCCGCGTCCGTCGCTGTGGTCGTTCCCTGCGCGACATTTCATCTGTGGCAATATAAAAAAATTCCTAAGGAAGTCTGGTTATGCTCGGCAAACTTACCCGCCTGTTCCCACTCTGGGCCGTGCTGCTCTCGGTCGCTGCTTATTATTCACCTACCACCTTTCTCGGCATTGGGCCGTGGGTGACCTATCTGCTGATGCTGATTATGTTCGGCATGGGCGTGACGCTAAATATTGATGATTTCAAACGTGTGCTGGTGCGCCCGGCGCCGGTGATCGCCGGTACCTTCCTGCATTATCTGGTGATGCCGCTGGCCGCGTGGGGTCTGGCAAAGCTATTCCAGATGCCACCTGATCTGGCGGCAGGCATGATTCTGGTCGGCAGCGTGGCGAGCGGTACCGCTTCTAACGTGATGATTTATCTGGCGAAGGGCGATGTGGCGTTGTCGGTGACCATCTCATCCGTGTCGGCGCTGGTGGGGGTTTTCGCCACGCCGCTGCTGACCCGATTCTACGTTGATACGCACATTCAGGTGGATGTGGTGGGCATGCTGCTCAGCATCGTGAAAATCGTGGTGATTCCGATTAGCCTCGGCCTGATTATCCATCACTCCATGAATAGCGTGGTGCGCCGCGTTGAGCCTTATCTGCCGGCGTTTTCGATGGTGTGTATTCTGCTGATCATCAGTGCGGTGGTAGCAGGCAGCCAGGGCTTTATTGGTTCCGTCGGCTTGATGGTGATTGTGGCGGTGATCCTGCATAACGCGATTGGTCTGCTGGGCGGTTATTGGGGTGGCAAGCTGTTTGGCTTCGATGAATCGACCTGCCGCACGCTGGCGCTGGAAGTGGGTATGCAGAACTCAGGTCTGGCGGCCACATTGGGCAAACTCTACTTCTCGCCGTTAGCTGCACTGCCGGGCGCGTTGTTCTCGGTGTGGCACAACCTGTCAGGTTCGCTGCTGGCCGGTTACTGGTCGGGTAAACCGATCGATAAGAAGCAGAAGTAATTGCGGTTTCCGTAAACAGCGGTCGCCATGAATGGCGACCCTACAAAACGCACCTATCTGCTGTTACAACTTCAGATACGTACGAATTCCATCCAGAAACATCTGCGTCGCCAGCATAATCAAAATCAATCCCATCAGACGCTCCAGCGCGTTTACGCCTTTGTCGCCCAGCAGGCGTAAAAACAGCCCCGACATCAGCAAAATTACCACCGTCACGCCCCACGCGATCAGCAGCGCGCCGACCAGATGCGTCATTTGGTTGGGATATTGATGCGACAACAGCATCAGCGTCGCCAGCAGCGACGGACCGGCCACCAGCGGGATCGCCAGCGGCACGAGAAACGGCTCTTCTCCGGCGGGTAAGCCGCTGGAGCTGCTCTCCTCCGAAGGGAAAATCATGCGAATGGCGATCAGGAACAGAATGATGCCGCCGGAAATCGACACGGTTTCGGTGCGCAGATTGAGAAACGCCAGAATGCGTTCACCGGCGAATAAAAACAGCAGCATCAGGATCAGCGCGATCAGCATTTCGCGCATCAGCACCACGCGGCGGCGTTTGGGTTCCAGATGCTTCAATACCGACATAAAGATCGGCAGGTTGCCCAGCGGGTCCATAATCAACAGCAGCAATATGGTCGCGGATATCATTTCAGTCATGTTGGGTTAGCCATTATTAGTTGTACTGCTGAAAAAGTTAACGCAATCGAATTAATTCACTTGCCAGAAGTGCTGCATTTTGTAGAGTTGACGGTCATAGGTAAACCTGATTATTACGCAGACTGGCACGATTATCCGGCCAGTCTTTTCCTTGCACCACACGGCCTCTTTCGAGAGCACCCGAGACGGACAGAAAATGAAGAATGTAGGTTTTATTGGTTGGCGTGGCATGGTCGGCTCAGTGCTGATGTCACGCATGAGCGAAGAACGTGATTTTGATGTCATCAATCCGGTCTTCTTCTCCACGTCACAGCTTGGTCAGGCGGCGCCGACATTCGGCGGTAAGTCGACCGGTGCGTTGCAGGATGCTTTTGATATCGAGGCGCTGAAGGCGCTGGATATTATTATCACCTGCCAGGGCGGTGATTACACCAGTGAAGTCTATCCGAAGCTGCGCGAAAGCGGCTGGCAGGGTTACTGGATTGATGCGGCTTCCACGCTGCGCATGAAAGATGACGCCATCATCATTCTCGATCCGGTTAACCACAATGTGATTCGTCAGGGTCTCGACAATGGCATCAAAACCTTTGTCGGCGGTAACTGCACCGTCAGCCTGATGCTGATGTCGCTGGGCGGCCTGTTTGCCAACGATCTGGTTGAGTGGGCGTCGGTTGCCACGTATCAGGCGGCATCGGGCGGCGGCGCGCGTCATATGCGTGAACTGCTGACACAGATGGGCATGCTGCACGATCACGTGGCGAAATCACTGCAGGATCCGGCTTCGGCGATTCTGGATATCGAACGTAGCGTGACCGATTTCACCCGCTCTGGCACCTTACCAACCGACAACTTCGGCGTACCGCTGGCGGGCAGCCTGATTCCGTGGATCGATAAGCAGCTGGATAACGGCCAGAGCCGCGAAGAGTGGAAAGGCCAGGCGGAAACCAACAAAATTCTGCGCACCAGCAATGTGATTCCGGTTGATGGCCTGTGCGTGCGCGTTGGCGCATTGCGCTGCCACAGCCAGGCATTCACCCTGAAGCTGAAGAAAGATCTGCCGCTGAGCGAAATCGAACAGCTGCTGGCTTCACATAACGAGTGGGTGAAAGTGGTGCCAAACGATCGCGAAATCACCATGCGCGAACTGACGCCAGCCGCCGTCACTGGCACCTTAACTACGCCAGTGGGCCGCCTGCGCAAACTGAACATGGGACCGGAATACCTGTCCGCCTTCACCGTGGGTGATCAGTTACTGTGGGGCGCGGCTGAACCGCTGCGTCGCATGCTGCGTCTGCTGATCGACTAAGCGCAGCGGCAAACCAGACAGGCCGGGGTTTCCCGGCCTTTTTTTAGTTACCCAGGCTGCAAAAATTCATCCAAATTGCGCCTGACAAGTGATCCGCTTCCCCTTTTTGCTCGCCCGATAAGAATTTTTCACGATCCTCCCTGGCTTCTGCCAGCCTCAAGCTATGATTTAACAGAGATGTGCCGGTTGTTAACTGTTTTCGTTTTTTCGAACTAAATGGTTGTTGTACACGGTGATGATCTTTCCCACGGACGGTTGTGTCCTCGCGGTGTACCTATGGCTCAATGAAAAGCAGCGCACCCGAGGCGATAATCCTGCCGACTCTGGTCGCCTGCGCAAAATCATAGGAAGAAAGTCATGTCAGAGCTTCCCGATCGCCAGGCGATCAATGCCCTTTTTGCCGGGAATTATGCCGATCCCTTTTCACTACTGGGAATGCACCAAACTGCCCAAGGCCTTGAAGTACGTGCGCTACTGCCCGATGCCTCCGATGTTTGGGTAATTGAAACCAATACTGGACGCAAATGCGCCCAGCTAACCTGCCTCGACTCACGCGGTTTCTTCTGTGGCGTGATTCCGCGCCGTAAAAACCTGTTTGGCTATCAGCTGGCGGTGAACTGGCACGGCCAGCAAAACCTGATTGACGATGCCTATCGCTTCGGCCCTCTGCTGGAGGAGATGGATGCATGGTTATTGGGTGAAGGCACGCATCTGCGCCCTTACGAAACCCTTGGCGCACATGGCACCACCATTGATGGCGTGCACGGCACGCGCTTCGCCGTTTGGGCACCTAACGCGCGTCGCGTATCGGTAGTGGGCGAGTTCAACTTCTGGGATGGCCGACGTCATCCGATGCGTTTCCGCCGTGAACTCGGCGTCTGGGAACTGTTCGTGCCGGGCGCGGTGAATGGCCAGCTGTATAAGTTTGAAATCGTGGATAATTCCGGTCAGATGCGCATCAAAGCCGATCCCTTCGCCTTTGAAGCGCAGATGCGTCCACAAACCGCCTCGATGATCTGCGGGCTGCCGCCAAAAACCGAGATGCAGCCACGGCGCAAAGCCGCCAATGCCTTTGACCAGCCGATTTCAATTTATGAAGTGCACCTCGGTTCATGGCGACGTCATACCGATAATAACTTCTGGCTCAGCTACAAAGAGCTGGCGGAGCAGCTCATTCCCTACGTCAAAGAAATGGGCTTCACCCACATCGAACTGATGCCGATTAACGAACATCCGTTTGACGGCAGCTGGGGCTATCAGCCGCTCGGTATGTATGCGCCTACACGCCGTTTCGGGACGCGCGATGAATTCCGCCACTTTATTGCCGCCGCGCATGATGCCGGCATTAACGTGCTGCTCGATTGGGTGCCAGGCCACTTCCCAAGTGATGATTTCGGCCTGGCGAAGTTCGATGGCACTGAACTCTACGAACACAGCGATCCGCGCGAAGGTTTTCATCAGGACTGGAACACGCTGATCTACAACTTTGGTCGTCGTGAAGTCAGCAATTATCTCTCCGGCAACGCCTTGTACTGGATGGAGCGCTTTGGCATTGATGGGCTGCGCGTCGATGCGGTGGCGTCAATGATCTACCGCGACTATAGCCGCGCCGAAGGCGAATGGGTGCCGAACCACTTTGGTGGACGCGAAAACCTCGAGGCGATTTCGTTCCTGCGTCATACCAACCGCATTCTGGGTCGCGCCGCGCCCGGCAGCGTCACGGTAGCCGAAGAGTCCACCGATTATCCTGGCGTCACACGTCCTTCGGAAGATGGCGGCCTCGGCTTCTGGTTCAAATGGAATCTGGGCTGGATGCACGACACGCTGGATTATATGAAACTCGATCCGGTGCATCGTCGCTACCATCATCAGCTGATGACCTTCGGCATGCTCTACAACTACACCGAAAACTTTGTGCTGCCGCTGTCGCACGACGAAGTGGTGCACGGCAAACGTTCGATCCTCGATCGCATGCCCGGCGATGCCTGGCAAAAGTTCGCCAACCTGCGCGCCTATTACGGCTGGATGTGGGGCTTCCCCGGTAAGAAGCTGCAGTTTATGGGCAACGAATTTGCGCAGGGGCGCGAGTGGAACCACGATGCGAGCCTCGACTGGCATTTGCTTGAAGGTGAGGATAACTGGCATAACGGCGTGCATCGTCTGGTGCGCGATCTCAACCACACTTATCGCCATTTCGCACCGCTGCATCAGCTTGATTTTGATGGGCAAGGTTTTGAGTGGCTGGTGGTCGATGACCATGAAAATTCGGTATTTGTGTTTGTGCGCCGCGATCGCGAGGGCAATGAAATCATCGTGGTCAGCAACTTTACGCCGGTAGCGCGTCCGCACTATCGCTTTGGCGTCAATCAGCGTGGCGGCTGGCGCGAGATCATGAATACCGACCAGCACGATTATCATGGCAGCGACACGCGCAACCACGGCGTGGTGCATACCGATGAGATTGAAAGCCACGGTCGGCCGCAGTCGCTGAGTTTGACCTTACCGCCGCTGGCAACCCTTTGGCTGGTGCGGGAGAGCGACTGATGCTGGAGCAGGGGCAGCCGGAACCGTTAGGTGCGCACTATGATGGGCACGGCGTTAATTTCACGCTGTTCTCCCAGCATGCCGAACGCGTCGAACTCTGCCTGTTCGACGCGCACGGTGCTGAGCGCCGTTTCGCGCTGCCCGCGCGCAGCGGTGATATCTGGCACGGCTATTTCCCTGCGCTGAAGCCCGGCCAGCGTTATGGCTATCGCGTACATGGTCCGTGGGCACCGCAGCAGGGACATCGTTTTAATCCCGCCAAGCTTTTGGTCGATCCCTGTGCCAAAGCGGTAACAGATGAAGTGGCGGACGACGCGCGTTTCAACGGCGGCGAACGTGAGCCGGACGGTGTGGATAACGCTGCCATCGCGCCGAAATCGCTGGTGATCGCCGAAGATTTTGACTGGGAAGGCGATCGTGCGCCGCTTACGCCGTGGGGCAATACGGTGATTTATGAAGCGCATGTGCGCGGCTTAACGCAGCAGCATCCGGAAATTCCGGAAAGGCTGCGCGGCACTTATGCGGCGCTGGGTCATCCTGCTATGGTGAAGTACCTGCGCCATCTCGGCATTACTGCGCTTGAGCTGTTGCCGATTGCCCAATTCTCCAGCGAGCCGCGCCTGCGCCGCTTAGGATTAAGTAATTACTGGGGCTACAACCCGTTTGCGTTGTGGGCGGTGGATGCGCGTTACGCTTCGGGCGAAAACGGTTTATCGCCGCTGCAGGAGTTTCAGCAGGCGGTCAAAGCGCTGCACGCGGCGGGCATCGAAGTGATTCTCGATGTGGTGTTCAACCACACCGCCGAGCTGGAAGAGATCGGGCCAACGATTTCGCTGCGCGGCGTGGATAACGCCAGCTATTACTGGCTGGATGGCAACGGCGAATACCAAAACTGGACCGGCTGCGGCAACACGCTGAACCTCAGCCATCCGCAGGTGATGGCGTGGGCGCTGGAAGCACTGCGCTACTGGGTGCGCGTTTGCCATGTTGATGGTTTCCGCTTTGACCTCGCCAGCGTGTTGGGTCGCACGCCGGAATTTCATCAGGATGCGCCGCTGTTTGCCGCCATCAAAGCCTGTCCGTTGCTCTCTAAGGTGAAGCTGATTGCCGAGCCGTGGGACATCGGTCCCGGCGGTTATCAGGTCGGCAACTTTCCGCCGGACTTCGCCGAGTGGAACGACCATTTTCGCGATGCGGCGCGCCGTTACTGGCTGCATGGTCA
Source organism: Pantoea sp. YR525 (assembly GCF_900116775.1). Taxonomy (NCBI): domain Bacteria; kingdom Pseudomonadati; phylum Pseudomonadota; class Gammaproteobacteria; order Enterobacterales; family Erwiniaceae; genus Pantoea; species Pantoea sp. YR525. Next base: position 176,590 of record NZ_FPBU01000010.1, on the reverse strand, counting down.
ACTGAATAATGGCGATTTTGCCCGCCGTTTTGCCGCATCCAGCGACGTTTTCCAGCGTGAGGCGCGTCTGCCGCACGCCAGCATCAATCTGATCACCGCTCACGACGGCTTCACGCTGCGCGATGTAGTGAGCTTCAACAACAAACACAATCAGGCCAACGGCGAAGACAATCGCGACGGTAGCAGCAGCAACTTCAGCCATAACCACGGCAAAGAGGGACTGCAGGTCAATTTCGATATTGTTGAACGGCGGCGGCGTAGTGTTCATGGATTGCTGACCACGCTGCTGCTGGCGCAGGGCACGCCAATGCTGCTGGCGGGTGACGAACGCGGTCACAGCCAGCACGGTAATAACAACGCCTATTGCCAGGACAATCCGCTGACCTGGTTGAACTGGCAACAGGATGATTTTGGCCTGGTCGACTTCACTGCTGCGTTAATCCGCCTGCGCCAGCGCATTCCCGCGTTGACGCAGGATCGCTGGTGGCAGGAGGGCGATGGCAGCGTGCAGTGGTGCAATGCCAGCGGCACACCACTGGAAGCCGAGCAGTGGGAACAGGGGACGCACAGAATGCAGATCCTGCTCTCCGGCCGCTGGTTAATAACAATAAACGCCACGGAATCGGTGAGTGATATCGCCTTACCAGACGGAGAGTGGCGTGCCATTCCTCCTTTCGCCGGGGAAGATAACCCCATCCTGACAACTGTCTGGCACGGTCCCGCACACGGTGTGTGTGTGTTCCTAAAGCAATCATAAGGAGTCAGACATGGTGAAATTAGATAGAACAGATCATCTGATGCTGGCGCGCCAGCTCCCTACACAAACGGTCGCTCTGATCCTTGCTGGCGGGCGCGGTACGCGCCTGAAAGATCTCACCGCGAAACGCGCCAAACCTGCCGTGCACTTCGGTGGCAAGTTCCGCATCATCGACTTTGCACTGTCCAACTGCATCAACTCGGGCATTCGGCGCATCGGCGTGATCACCCAATATCAGTCACATACGCTGGTGCAGCACATCCAGCGCGGCTGGTCGCTGTTCAACGAAGAGATGAACGAGTTTGTCGATCTGCTGCCGGCGCAGCAGCGTGCCGCTACCGAACACTGGTATCGCGGCACGGCCGATGCGGTGACGCAGAACCTCGACATTATTCGCCGCTACAACGCGCAGTACATCGTGATACTCGCCGGGGATCACATCTACAAAATGGATTACTCGCGCATGCTGCTCGACCATGTCGATCGCGGCGCGAAATGCACCATCGCCTGCTTACCGGTGCCGTTGGCCGAAGCCACGGCGTTTGGGGTGATGGCGGTGGATGCGGAAAACAACGTGGTCGATTTTGTCGAAAAACCGCCGAAGCCGCCGTCAATGCCGGGTGATGACAGCCGAGCGCTGGCCAGCATGGGCATTTACGTGTTCAACGCCGATTACCTCTATCAGCTGCTGGAAGAAGACCTGCAAGTGGCCGACTCCAGCCACGATTTCGGCAAAGATCTGCTGCCGAAAATCGTCGCCAGCGGCGAGGCGTATGCGCACTCCTTCACGCTCTCCTGCGTGCAGGTTGACGAAAACGCCGAGCCGTACTGGCGCGACGTCGGGACGTTGGAAGCTTACTGGCGCGCCAATCTCGATTTGGCGTCGGTCACGCCCGAGCTGGATATGTACGATCACAGCTGGCCGATTCGTACTCACATGGAGCCGCTGCCGCCGGCGAAATTTGTTCAGGATCGATCCGGCAGCCACGGCATGACAATGAATTCGCTGGTGTCGGGCGGTTGCATCATCTCCGGTTCGGTGGTGGTGAACTCGGTGCTGTTCCCGCGCATTCGCATCAACTCGTTTTGCAATATTGATTCCGCAGTGCTGCTGCCTGATGTGGTGGTTGGCCGATCGTGTCGTCTGCGTCGCTGCGTGATCGATCGCGCCTGCGAGCTGCCAGAAGGCATGGTCATTGGCGAAAACCCCGATGAAGACAGCCGTCGTTTCTACCGTTCAGAAGAGGGCATCGTACTGGTGACGCGCGCCATGCTGGCCAAATTGGCTGGCGCAGCAGGGAACTAGGTCACGAACAAGCACACAGGCAATCGCCGCGGGGAACGCGAGCGGTCACATAATAGGGGTTCAGGATGCAGGTTTTACATGTCTGTTCAGAGCTTTTCCCGCTGTTGAAAACCGGCGGACTGGCTGATGTCGTCGGTGCATTACCACAGGCGCAAATAGCCGATGGTACGGATGCGCGGGTGTTGATTCCCGCCTATCCGGATCTGCGTAAAGGAATTCCTGATACTGAGGTCCTGGCGGAGTTGCAAACTTTTGCTGGGCCGGTACGCTTACTTTTTGGACATTTTAACGGCGTTGGTATTTATTTAATCGATGCGCCGGGATTGTATGAACGTCCCGGCAGCCCGTATCACGATACCTCGCAGTTTGCTTACGTGGATAACTATCTGCGTTTTGCGCTGCTGGGCTGGATGGGCGCCGAGATTGCCAGCGGGTTAGATACGGATTGGCAGCCAGATATCGTGCACGCACATGACTGGCATGCGGGCTTAACCTGCGCCTATATCGCCGCGCGCGGTCGTCCGGCGAAAACGGTGTTCACCGTGCACAACCTGGCGTATCAAGGACTGTTTTCTGCGCGTCATCTGGATGAGATCCAGATTCCGCGCGCCTTCTTCGACATGCATGGACTGGAGTTCTTCGGGCAAATTTCTTACCTCAAGGCGGGCCTGTTTTATGCCGATCATATAACGGCGGTCAGCCCGACTTACGCGTTGGAGATCACCCGACCGGAATTTGGTTACGGCATGGAAGCGCTGCTCGAGCAGCGACTGCGTGAAGGGCGGCTGAGCGGGATTTTGAACGGCGTCGATCCGGGCATTTGGGACCCGGCACACGATCTGCTGCTCACCGCGCGCTACGACAGCGAAACGCTGGAGAGCAAAGCGGAGAACAAGCGCCAGCTACAAATTGCCATGGGCCTGAAGGTGGATGATAAAGCGCCGGTGTTCTGCGTAATCAGCCGTCTGACCAAACAGAAAGGGCTGGATCTGGTGCTGGAAGCATTGCCGGGTTTGCTGGCGCAGGGTGGACAGCTGGTGCTGCTCGGTCAGGGCGATGCGGAGCTGCAGCAAGGTTTTCTTGCGGCGGCAGCTGAACATCCGGGCCGCGTTGGTGTACAGATTGGTTATCACGAAGCCTTCTCGCACCGCATTGTCGGCGGCGCGGATGTGATTATGGTGCCGAGCCGTTTTGAGCCGTGCGGCTTAACCCAGCTGTACGGTTTGAAATATGGCACGCTGCCGCTGGTGCGCCGCACTGGCGGACTGGCGGATACGGTGCAAGACAGCTCGCTTGAGAACCTGGCGGACGGCGTCGCCAGCGGTTTCACTTTCGAAGACAGTAATGCCTGGTCGCTGCTGCGGGCGATCCGGCGCGCATTTGTTCTGTGGTCTCGTCCTGCACTCTGGCGCTACGTTCAGCGGCAGGCGATGGGGATGGATTTTAGTTGGCAGGTGGCAGCACAAGCCTACCGCGATCTTTATCAACGTTTGCTGTAATGAGAGATTGGGATACTTGATATGAATGCACCTTTCACCTATGCCTCACCCACGCTGACGGTTGATGCGCTGAAGCACTCAATCGCCTATAAGCTGATGTTTACTATTGGTAAAGATCCATCGATTGCGAATAAGCATGAGTGGCTCAACGCCGCGCTGCTGGCGGTGCGTGATCGCATGGTGGAACGCTGGCTGCGCTCCAGCCGCGCGCAGCTCTCGCAGGATGTGCGACAGGTTTATTATCTGTCGATGGAGTTCCTGATGGGGCGCACGCTCGGCAACGCGTTGCTGGCGATGGGCATTTATGAGGATCTCAATCAGGCGCTGGAGGAGATGGGACTCGACCTCAGCGAGCTGATGGAAGAGGAGAACGATCCGGGTCTCGGCAACGGCGGTTTGGGACGTTTAGCGGCCTGCTTCCTCGATTCGCTCGCCACGCTCGGTTTGCCGGGGCGCGGCTACGGCATCCGTTACGATTACGGCATGTTTAAGCAGAACATCGTTGATGGGCAACAGCGCGAATCGCCGGATTACTGGCTGGAATACGGCAATCCGTGGGAGTTTCAGCGCTTTAACACGCGCTACAAAGTGCGCTTCGGTGGCCGCCTGCAACATGAAGGCGCGCGGGTACGCTGGGTGGAAACCGAGGAGATCGTGGCGATGGCTTACGATCAAATCATTCCCGGTTTTGATACCGATGCCACCAACACGCTGCGTCTGTGGGGCGCGCAGGCCAGTAACGAAATCAACCTCGGTAAGTTCAATCAGGGCGATTACTTTGCTGCGGTAGAAGATAAAAACCACTCGGAAAATGTGTCACGCGTGCTCTATCCCGATGACTCCACCTATTCGGGGCGCGAGCTGCGTCTGCGTCAGGAGTATTTCCTCGTCTCCTCGACGGTGCAGGATATTCTCAACCGTCACTGGCAGATGCATGAAACCTGGGACAATCTGCCAGACAAAATTGCCATCCACCTCAATGATACGCATCCGGTGCTGGCCATTCCGGAACTGATGCGTCTGCTGATCGATGAGCAGAAATTCAGCTGGGACGATGCCTTTGAAGTGACCTGTCAGGTGTTCTCCTACACCAACCACACGCTGATGACCGAAGCGCTGGAAACCTGGCCGGTGGATATGATCGGCAAGATCCTGCCGCGTCATCTCAGCATCATCTTTGAAATCAACGACTACTTCCTCAAAACTATCCAGGAATACTATCCGGATGATTGGGACTTGATGTCGCGTATCTCGATCATCGACGAAAACGATGGCCGCCGTATTCGCATGGCGTGGCTGGCGGTGGTGGTGAGTCACAAGGTAAACGGCGTGTCGGAGCTGCATTCCAACTTGATGGTGCAATCGCTGTTCGCTGACTTCGCGCGTCTGTTCCCTGGCCGTTTCTGCAATAAAACCAACGGCGTGACGCCACGTCGCTGGCTGGCGCTGGCCAATCCGGCGCTCTCCGACGTGCTGGATGAGGCGATTGGCCGCAACTGGCGAACCGATCTCGGCCAGCTCAATGAACTGTCCACGCAGGTCGATTATCCGGCCTTTATCGAACAGATCGCCGACGCCAAGTTCGCCAACAAGAAACGTCTGGCGGATTGGGTGGCGAAGAACATGGATATCGTGCTTGAGCCACATGCGCTGTTCGATGTGCAGATTAAGCGTATCCACGAATATAAACGTCAGCTGCTGAACGTGCTGCATGTGATTACGCGCTACAACCGCATCAAGGCCGATCCCAGCGCAGAATGGGTGCCGCGCGTTAATATCTTCGCCGGTAAAGCGGCCTCGGCCTATTACGTGGCGAAGCACATCATTCACCTGATCAACGATGTCGCCAATGTGATCAACAACGATCCGCAGGTGAAGAACAAGCTGAAGGTGGTGTTCATTCCGAACTATGGCGTGAGCCTGGCGCAGATCATCATTCCGGCGGCGGATCTCTCCGAGCAGATTTCAACGGCGGGAACTGAAGCGTCGGGTACCAGTAACATGAAGTTTGCGCTGAACGGCGCGTTAACTATCGGCACGCTGGATGGCGCAAACGTTGAGATGCTGGAGCATGTCGGCAAGGAGAATATCTTTATCTTCGGCAACACCACGCCGCAGGTCGAGAAGCTGCGCACCGACGGTTACAACCCGCGTAAGTATTACGAGGACGATCCCGAGCTGCATCAAGCGCTGACGCAAATCGCCAGCGGCGTGTTCAGCCCGCAGGAGCCAGGGCGCTACCGTAATCTGTTTGATGCGCTAGTGAACTTCGGCGATCACTATCAGCTGCTGGCGGATTACCGTAGCTATGTGGATACGCAGGACAAGGTGGACAAGCTTTATCGTCAGCCGGATAAGTGGCAACGCAGCGCGGCGTTGAATATCGCCAATATGGGTTATTTCTCGTCGGACCGCACCATTCAGGAGTATGCGGATGAGATCTGGCACATTTCGCCAGTGAGATTGTAAGGCGGGGATTGCAAACCAGGTCGCCATGAATGGCGACCCTACGAAAACCGCATTGAGCCATTTGTAGGGTCGCCATTCATGGCGACCGTTTTAAGGCTTACTTCAACGTGATGCTTTTCACAATGCCATCAGCATCGCTCTGTGCTTGCTGTTGGTTATCCGCTGGCAAGGTAATCTGCAGTGTCAGCAGTTTGCCGTCCACTTTCGCCAGAATTACCGAAGACCATGAGGTCTGATTGTTGGCAGAAATCACCGTATCCAGCTGCTGTGCCGGCTGGTCTTTCAGCGTTACCGCTTTGTTAGACACCACCTGCAGCTGTGGGTCGCGACCGCGCTGCTGCTGTTCCAGACGCTGTGCCAGCGCATCAAGCGCTTCGTTGGTTGGATCGCCGGCAATCACGATAATCGCGCGCTGACCGGTTTCGTCGGCATAGACGTGCATGTTGGTGGATTCAGAGCCGAGCTTGCCGCTCTTGTCAGACATGCCCGCAGGCAGTGAGAAGCTCAGCTTGCCGTCCATCAGGTTAACCGTCTGGGCCGACTGGCTGGCGCTCGCACCGTTGCTGTTCGCTGCCGCATCATCTTTCTTCTGGTCACATGCCGCCAGGCCGATAACCAACAGGCCAATACCCACATATTTCATTACGTTACGCATTCTTTTCCCTTTTACATGATTCCAGTCGTTTAGGTTTATAGCCTAAATAATTCAAGCGGCAGAAAGGCGGTAAGCGCGTGAACCCATGAGCTTACATGAGTAAGTGATTGGGTGAACGCGTGCAACCAACGCATCTGCCGTTTGAAGTATGACGGCTATAAAAACGGAATCGGCGGTTAAAAGCAACCGCCGGTATGTCAGGAAATCTTAGCGTGCGGTAGCGTTTCGTCTATGTGCAATTAGCCGAAATTGATCTGCTGCTGCGCGGAACGTTCGGCTAAGCGCTTCAGCATGGCATTCAGCAGTACGCCGTAAGCTGGGAGGAAGAAGATCATGCAGATCAGCACTTTGAAGCTGTAATCCACCAGTGCGATTTCGACCCAATGTGCCGCCATAAACGGGTCTGGACTCTTGTAGAAAGCGATGAAAAAGAAGGCCAACGTATCGCTGATATTACCGAGGAACATCGCTGCCGCTGGGGCAATCCACCACTGCGATAAACGGCGCAAACGGTTAAAAACGTGGACGTCGAGAATCTGTCCCAGCGCATAAGCCATAAAGCTGGCGCAGGCGATACGTGCAACAAACAGATTCACCTCTTCCAGTGATGCCCAACCTTGCCATTCGCCCTGATAGAACACGCAGGAAACGATGTAGGAGATCACCAGCGCAGGAATCATCACCGCCAGAATAATGCGACGAGCCAGCGGCGCGCCAAAGATGCGCACGGTCAGATCGGTAGCGAGGAAAATAAACGGAAAGCTAAACGCGCCCCATGTGGTGTGGAAGCCGAAGATGGAAACCGGCAGCTGTACCAGATAGTTACTGGACGTGATCACCAGCAGATGGAAAAGCGATAGCCAAAACAGCGCATGCATGCGCTGACGTGCAGAGAAGTTGATCATTGTAAGCCTTTTTAGTGATGGGGTGAGGGAACCCAGGTTCGCGCGTTGGCACGATGGTAAATAAAAAATCGGCGGCATCTTAACGCGTTGCGCAATTTATGCAATGGTTAATTTTAACGCAATCGTTATCGCCTTGCGTTGGCTCATTCGCGCGCTAGAATGAGCGCCCATCACTAACAACTGACAGAGAATCATGAGCGATCCCTTTTCTGCGCCAGACCATCAGCTTGATGCCCTTGGCCTGCGCTGCCCGGAGCCGGTAATGATGGTGCGTAAAACCGTGCGCAGCATGCAGGCCGGTGAAACCTTGCTGATCATTGCTGACGATCCCGCCACCACGCGCGATATTCCCGGTTTCTGCCGCTTTATGGAGCATGAGTTGCTGGCACAGCAGACCGAAAGCCTGCCGTACCAGTTTCTGATTAAAAAAGGCGCCTAACGCTGACGCAGCAAGCGCAGCGCGTTGGCTGTCACCAGTGCGGTGGCACCAGAATCCGCTAAGACCGCCAGCCACAAACCGGTGAAGCCGAGCAGCGTGGTGACCAGAAAAATCGCCTTTAATCCCAACGCCAGCGCCACGTTCTGACGAATGATGGCGCGCGTACGACGTGCCAGCACAATGGTGCGCGGCAGAATCGCCAGCTGGTTTTGCGTTAATGCCACATCCGCCGCTTCCAGCGCCACATCGGTGCCGCTGCCCATCGCAATGCCAATGGTGGCGGCTTTCATGGCGGGCGCATCGTTAATGCCATCACCAACCATCGCCAGTGATTGCTGTGCGCCCAGCGTTCTTATCGCTTCAACTTTATCAGCGGGCAGCAAACCCGCGCGATAATCGATGTTGAGTTCAGCCGCAATGGCGGCGGCCGCGCGTGGGTTGTCGCCGGTGAGCATCACGCTATTCACGCCAAGCTTCTGCAGCTCAGCCAGCGCGTTGAGTGCTTCGCTGCGCAACTGATCCTGCAACGCTAACGCGCCCAGCACCTGCTGTTCTTGTAACAGCAGCACCACGGTTTGGCCCTGCGCTTCCAATTCAGCAATCTGCTGTTGCTGTGCGTCATCGAGATGGCCGACTTCGCGCGGCGTCAGCAGCTGATAGGTTACGCCAGCGATCGCGGCACGAATGCCGCTGCCGGCCAGCGTTTGTTGCTGTGCAGCTTGTGGAATGGTGAGCGCGCGACGCTCGGCTTCGCTGACAATCGCTCGCGCCAGCGGATGGGTGGAACCTTGTTCAACGGCGGCAGCGATACTCAGCAGATTGTCTTCCGCCATCGCACCAAAGGGCTGGATGTGGCTGATCAGCGGTTTACCGGCGGTCAGCGTGCCGGTTTTGTCGAACGCCATCATGCTCACACGACTGAGACGCTCCAGCGCCGCGCCGCCTTTGATCAGCGCGCCCTGACGCGCGGCGACGGCCAGGCCGGAGGTGATAGCGGCAGGCGTAGAGATCACCAGCGCACACGGGCAACCAATCAATAGTAGCGTTAGCCCTTTATAAATCCACGGCAACCATTCGCCAAAGCCGAGCAGCGGCGGCAGCACCATCACCAGCATCGCCAGCAGCATAATGGCAGGCGTATAAATGCGGCTGAAGCGATCGATAAAACGCTCAACCGGCGCACGATGGGTTTCGGCTTCCTCAATCAGTTGCAGAATGCGGTCAATGGCACTTTGGCCGGGCTGGGAGATCACTTTCAGCGTCACCAAACGATCAAGGCTGGTGGCACCGGCCATGATCTGTTCGCCAGGCTCACGCGCCACCGGCAGCGATTCGCCAGTTAGCGCGCTTTCATCAAAGCTGGCGCTGGCCTGTAGCAGTTCGCCATCGGCCGGTAAACGACCGCCGGCCGCCACTTCAATCACATCGCCGGGTTGCAGCGCCTCTAAGCTGACGTTTTCCCGCTGCGTGCCGTTGATGCGCGTGGCGGTATCAGGACGCAGCGCCATCAGTGCCGTCACGCCTTTGCGCGCGCGTGCCGCCGCGTAAGCTTCGAGGCGTTCTCCCAGTTGGAACAGCAGCAGCACCATCGCGGCTTCGGCGTGCGCGCCAATCACCAGCGCACCGGCGGCGGCAATGGTCATCAACATCTCAATGCTGAACGGCGAACCGCTTCGCAGCAGTTTCCAGGCGCTGCGGGCAATCGGTGCTAAACCAATCAACGTGGTGGCGATAAACAGGCGATCGCCCCAAAGCGGCGAAAACTGGCTCAGCAGCCAACTGGCGAGCATTAGTACGCCAAGCAGCAGCAAACCGGCATTTTCCTGCCAGCGGCTTTCAGGTTGTGGAGGCGATGAGGAATCGCTGGCGCTCAGCGTGAAGCCGGCATTTTTCACCACCTGCTCGATGGTGGCGCGAATATCCTGGTCGGCATCGACTACCAGTTTTTCACTGGCAAAAATTACTCGTGCTTGCTGAACCTGCGGTACCCGTTGCACGGCGGTTTCGATTTTACGCGCGCAGCTGGGGCAATCCATACCCGCAATCTGCCAGCGGAATTGGTGTGAGGTGAGCGCGGGCCTGTCGCTTTCGGCGTCGCTTTCGCCGCCGGGCGATCCGCTGTCGCTGTCACAGCAGCCGCAATCGCTGTCTGATGTAGCGGGCTGCGCCGCGGAGATTTTTAATGTTGCGGGTTTTATGCTGCGAATTGAGCACAGCGGCTGCGGCTGACGGTGAGATTTGCCACAGCGGCAAGGGTGAGCATGTTGATGCATATAACCTCCGGAATCAGGGGCGGGCTGATGCCCGCGCCCTAATGCTACACTCTGGAGTGGACTCCAGAGTCAAGCGGAAGGTGAGGTTATCTTCAGTAGAGCCACAGTGAACGCGCAATCATGAAGTGACCGGCGAAGTAGCAGGCGGCAACGATGGCGCTATCGGCGCTGAAACGGCGGCGATAATGCGAGATAAACCAGACAATATTGGCTAACAGCAGCAACGCGGCACCCACCAGCAGCGAGAAGCTGAAGTCAGTTGGACGGAAGAAGTAGTTCTCCGCTGCCATCCAGTTCATCACCAGCGTCATGCCGATTAAGGTGCAGATCGGCCAGCGCAAATCTTCCAGTTTGCTCCACAGAATCCCGATAACAATCACACCAATAATCAGGAAGGTAAGAGGAATCGGCCAGAAGAAACTCATGGTCATGTGCGCGGCAAAACTGATGGTGTATAGCAGATGCGACAGGAAGAACGCGCCCAGCGCATAAAGCATTTGCTGACGCGGCAACAGCATTAACGCGTCACCCACCAGCGTGGCGACCAGACCGGCCAGAATCAAATAATCGGTGGTGTTGAAAGTTGGAGCTTGCCACGCCCAGGCAACGAGCAACAGCAAGGTGACAGGTTTAAATAGCCAGCGTTGCCATTGCGGACCGCGGTATGAAGCATCGACGTAGAGCCAGCCGGAAAAAAGTACGGCAAGGAAAGACCAAAGCATTTTTTCTCCCTTTTCTGGACGAAATGTCCGCCAGTTTGATGAATTTTCCCAAAATCACCCTCTCAGTGTAAGTTACCGCCGCCAAATGTGACAATCAGCCGACTCTGGTTGTATGCTTTGTCGTCTTTACCCGTTCCGAATTAACGCAAAGCACGAGATAAATCATGAGCAAACCACCGCTAATCTTTTTCATCGTACTGGCCATTATTGCCGTTTTGGCGACCCGTCAGTTTATTAAACAGCGCCGCGAAACGGCGGTGAACGATGCCTCGCCGGTGCGCTCGCTGAGCGTGGAAGTGAAAACCAAACGCGAATTTCCGTCGCCCAATCGCCGTTCACGTCAGCGCGAAGAGATTGTGGCGGAAGATATGAAGTATGAAGCCTGGTTCCATCCGCTGAACGGTGCCAGCGATATTAAAGTGACGGTGAACGCGAACGAGTATCACCAGATCGATAAGGGCGCGAAGGGCGAGTTGAAGATGAAGGGCACGCGTTTCGTAAGTTTTACCCCGGCTCCGTAGGGTCGCCATTCATGGCGACCTGGCCACAAACCGCACAATCATGGCGACCTGGTCACAAACCGCACGAAACTACATCTTCGGATAATGCTTTTTCTGCCACGCCAGCAGCTCAAACACGCCAAAGAAGAAGATCTTCGCCTGGGTTACGCCGCTCAGTTTCGGGGCGTCCTTCGGCTGGGTTGCGCGCAGCAACACCAGCTGCAGGCCGTGCATAATCACCATAAAGAACAGCGCCACGTGAACGAAATAGCGCAGCGGCGTTGGGAAAGGTTGCACCAGATTGAGCAGTAAAAAGGCCCAGACGCAAATCATCAGCAAACGTCCCAAATTAAGCCACATCGTGCGTCTCCTGTTGACGTTGATAAAGGCGATAAGCCACCTGACCGGCAATCTTCTCGCGGTACAAATCCCAATTCGCGGGTGCTACGGGCGTGCCGTTTTCCACTTCACTCTCGACATAAATCAGCGCTTCAGCCGCTAACCAGCCATTCTGCTCCAGCAGCGTCAACGTTTCCTGTAACAACCCTTTACGGAACGGCGGATCAACAAACACCACGTCAAACGGCTCGCCCGGCTGACTCAGCCACTGCAGCGTGTTGGTTTGCACCACCTTGGCCTGCGTGGCACGCAGCGTTTGCAGGTTCTGTGACAGCTGTTGCGCCACCGAACGCTCCAGCTCCAGCAGCGTGGCTGAAGCCGCATAACGAGACAGCGCTTCCAGCCCTAACGCGCCGCTGCCGGCGAAACAATCGAGGCAGCGCGCTTCCTGGATATCCGGTGCCAGCCAGTTGAACAGGGTTTCACGTACGCGATCGGTGGTGGGGCGCAGACCTGCGCTATCCGGCACCGGTAATTTACGGCCGCGCCACTGACCGCCAATGATGCGGATCTGGCCAGCGCTGCTGCTGCGGGGGGATTTACTCATTTCGCTCACAACTCGTCATAATTTGTTGCGTAGTTTAACGGGCGTAGCGGGCAGAAGAAACGTTAAAAAAGGGTGCTGTGGTGCGCTGGCTGGAAAGTGTTAGACTACTGAGTTGGTATAGTGCGCGTAATTACCTGATTTTTACGCCGCTCACCCGCTTAAAATTGAATATTTTATCCCCTGGGAACAAGCGTGCTACCGGGAATAAGCCATCGAGGAGTAGGGTCACACAATGGCAAAAGAGAAAAAACGCGGCTTTTTTTCCTGGTTAGGCTTTGGCAAAGAAGAAGAGACGCAACAACCTGCTGAAGAGCAGCAGCAAACCACCGAGGTGGTGGCTGAGCCTGCCGTTGAAGAGAGTGCGCTCGATCGCGCCGAAGCGCAGGCTGTCGAAACCGTCGCCGTCACCGAGCAGGTGGCGGAACAGCAGCAGGTTGAACCGGAACTGATTGAAGAGCCGGTTATCGAGCCGCATGAACCTGAGCCGGTTACCGCAATCGTTGAAGAAGTGCTGCCGGAAGAGATAACGCAGCCGGATGTGGCACCGATTGAAGAAGAGCCGCAGCTGGAAGAGCTGGCGCTTGATGAGCCAGAACTGGATGAAGAAGCGCCTTTAACCGATGAAGAACTGGAAGCGCTGGCGTTAGCGGAAACCTATGCGGAAGATGCCGAGCTAGCCGAAGCTACGCAGGATACCGTGAGCGATCTGCCGCTGGCTGCTGCGCCGATGATTGCGCAGGAGCAGGAGCGTCCTACCAAAGAGGGCTTTTTCGCCCGTCTGAAACGCAGCCTGGTTAAAACCCGTGAAAATCTCGGTTCGGGCTTTATCAGCCTGTTCCGTGGTAAGAAAATCGATGACGATCTGTTTGAAGAGCTGGAAGAGCAGCTGCTGATTGCCGACGTCGGCGTTGAGACCACGCGCCGCATCATCACCAATCTGACACAACAGGCTAATCGTAAGCAGCTGCGCGATGCCGAAGCGCTGTATGGCCTGCTGAAAGCTGAAATGTCCGGCATTCTGGAAAAAGTGGATCAGCCGCTGGAAGTGGGTGGCAAAACGCCCTTCGTCATCCTGATGGTGGGCGTCAACGGCGTGGGTAAAACCACCACCATCGGTAAGCTGGCGCGACAGTATCAGGCGCAGGGCAAATCGGTGATGCTGGCAGCGGGTGATACCTTCCGTGCCGCAGCCGTTGAGCAACTGCAGGTTTGGGGCCAGCGCAACAACATTCCTGTGGTGGCGCAGCATACCGGCGCAGATTCTGCCTCGGTGATTTTTGACGCCATTCAGGCCGCCAAGTCACGCAATGTGGATGTACTGATCGCTGATACCGCTGGTCGCCTGCAGAACAAATCGCACCTGATGGAAGAGCTGAAGAAAATTACCCGCGTGATGAAGAAGCTGGATGAAGATGCGCCGCATGAAGTGATGCTGACGCTCGACGCCAGCACCGGGCAAAACGCCATCAGCCAGGCCAAACTGTTCCATGAAGCGGTGGGCCTGACCGGCATCACCCTGACGAAACTGGATGGCACCGCAAAAGGCGGCGTGATCTTCTCGGTTGCCGATCAGTTCGGCATTCCGATTCGTTATATCGGTGTTGGGGAAGGCATCGAGGATTTACGGCCGTTTAAGGCCGCAGACTTTATTGAGGCACTGTTTGCCCGAGAGGAATGATTGGGATGATTCGCTTTGAAGAGGTCAGTAAAGCTTACCTGGGTGGACGTCAGGCGCTGCAGGGAGTGGATTTCCATCTGCGTCCCGGTGAAATGGCGTTCCTGACCGGCCATTCCGGCGCGGGGAAAAGTACCTTACTGAAGCTGATTTGTGGCATTGAGCGCCCGAGCGCCGGGCAGATCTGGTTTAGCGGCCACGATATTTCGCGTCTGCGTCACAGCGAAGTGCCTTTCCTGCGACGTCAGATCGGCATGATTTTCCAGGATCACCATTTGTTGATGGATCGTTCGGTCTACGACAACGTGGCGATCCCGCTGATTATTTCCGGGGCCAGCGGCGAAGATATTCGTCGTCGCGTGTCGGCAGCGCTGGATAAAGTCGGCCTGCTCGACAAAGCGAAAAGCTATCCGATTCAGCTCTCTGGCGGTGAACAACAGCGCGTCGGCATTGCCCGCGCGGTGGTGAACAAGCCTGCGGTGTTGCTGGCGGATGAACCCACCGGTAACCTCGACAACGCGCTGTCGGAAGACATCCTGCGCCTGTTCGAAGAGTTCAACCGCGTTGGCGTCACGGTGTTAATGGCAACGCACGATGTCGGGCTGATTGCACGCCGGAATTACCGCGTGATGACGCTCAATCAGGGACGTCTGCACGGAGGCCACGATGGTCAATAAACGCAACAAGCGCGCGCCTGCGCCGAAAGCGAAGCAGCCTTCTAAAAGCAAGGCGCTGAAAGGCGGCTGGCAGGAACAGTGGCGCTATGCGCTGCGTGGCACGCTGTCGGATATGTGGCGTCAGCCGCTGGCGACGCTACTGACGGTAATGGTGATCGCTATTTCCCTGACGCTGCCGAGTGTGTGCTACATGGTGTGGAAGAACGTCAGCCAGGCGGCGACGCAGTGGTATCCCGCGCCGCAGTTAACGGTTTATCTGGATAAAGCGCTGGATGATACCGCAGCGGAGAACGTCACCGCGCAGCTTAAGCAGCTCGACGGCGTGGATAACGTCAATTACCTGACCCGCGAAGAAGCGCTGAATGAGTTCCGCAACTGGTCTGGTTTTGGTGGTTCGATGGACATGCTGGAGCAGAATCCGCTGCCGGCGGTGGCTATCATCACGCCAAAACTCAATTTCCAGAATTCGGACACCATGGCGAATCTGCGCGATCGCGTTGCGAAAGTGCAGGGCGTTGATGAAGTGCGCATGGATGACAGCTGGTTCGCGCGTTTAGCGGCGTTAACCGGGCTGGTGGGGCAGATTGCCTCAATGATTGGCCTGCTGATGGTGGTCGCGGTGTTCCTGGTGATCGGCAACAGCGTGCGGCTCAGCATCTTTGCGCGGCGCGATACCATTAACGTGCAGAAGCTGATTGGTGCTACCGACGGCTTTATCCTGCGTCCCTTCCTGTATGGCGGTGCGCTGTTAGGCTTTGGTGGCGCGGTGCTGTCGCTGCTGCTCTCCGAGGTGCTGGTGTTGCGCCTGCAATCGGTAGTGGCGCAAGTGGCAACGGTATTCGGTACCACCTTTGTGCTGGAAGGTTTTTCCTGGGACGAAGGGCTGCTGTTACTGCTGATCGCCGCCATTATCGGCTGGATTGCTGCCTGGCTGGCAACGGTACAACATTTACGCCGTTTTACGCCGCAGTAACCAAAAGCAACGTTTTTTGATATACTCTTCCTCTGCTGCCGACGACCTGGGAGCAGAGGAATTCTCCTATTTCCCCCGCCGTCATCTGTGTGTAAAATATTCACTGCTATAATTGAACTTGTGGATAACTTTGTCGTCCAAGTAGCACAGATTGCTTCTGGTTTTCTCGTGACGTTGACATAATGTAGCGTCTGCGCAAAATACCGTGCAGCAAGTCCATTGAATTTGTGAGGGTTTGAATGACCAAAGAAATGCAAACTTTAGCGATTGCTCCTCTGGGTAACCTGGAATCTTACGTCCGGGCTGCCAACAACTGGCCGGTGCTGACGGCAGAAGAGGAAAAAGCATTGGCTGAGCGGCTGCATTACCAGGGCGATCTGGATGCAGCTAAGACGCTGATCCTGTCTCACCTGCGCTTTGTTGTTCATATTGCTCGTAACTACTCCGGTTACGGCTTGCCGCAGGCAGACCTGATTCAGGAAGGTAACATCGGCTTGATGAAGGCGGTGCGTCGCTTCAATCCTGAAGTCGGCGTGCGTCTGGTGTCGTTTGCCGTGCACTGGATTAAAGCAGAGATTCACGAATACGTGCTGCGTAACTGGCGTATTGTGAAAGTCGCGACCACCAAAGCTCAGCGTAAGCTGTTCTTTAACCTGCGTAAAAGCAAACAGCGTCTCGGTTGGTTCAACCAGGACGAAGTGGAAATGGTCGCACGCGAGCTGGGCGTGAGCAGCAAAGACGTGCTGGAAATGGAATCGCGCATGGCCGCGCAGGATATGACTTTCGACATGTCGTCTGATGACGAAGCAGGAGAAGGCAAATCAATGGCGCCAGTGCTGTATCTGCAGGATAAAACCTCTGACTTTGCCGATGGCATCGAAGAGGACAACTGGGATGCACATGCGGCTGATAAGCTGAGCGATGCGATGCTGAGCCTCGACGAGCGTAGTCAGGACATTATCCGTGCCCGCTGGCTGGACGATGACAACAAAACCACGCTGCAGGAGTTGGCCGACAAATACGGCGTTTCTGCAGAGCGCGTGCGTCAGTTGGAAAAGAACGCCATGAAGAAACTGCGTGTGGCGATTGAAGCCTGATAGCGATCGGGTGGAAAAATGGGGCGACTTTTAAGTCGCCCTTTTTATTGCGCGCGAATCGGTCGCCATGAATGGCGACCCTACGAACGGCGCGGGTTTCGTAGGGTGCGCATTTATGCGCACCGTTTCACCAACCGCACGAAATCCCTTCAGCGCACCCAACCATCAGCCTGCGCACGAAAACCACAAGCCTGCATAAACGCCGCGCGCACGCCCTGATCGGCGTCGCCATCATCGGCAATCCACCAATGCGCTAACGCGCTGTTCTGCGCCATCGTCTCTTCCAGCAAGTATTGACCCACGCCACGTCGACGCGTGACTTCACGCACGTTGAGATGAGTGATCTTCCCCTGCGTGCCGCTGATGGTCAGCTGCAGCGCCGCCAGCAATCTGTCGTTAAAACGCGCCGCATACAGACGCTGCGTGTCGTTGAGCTGCGCTTCCAGTTGCACAATATCGATTTCCGGCCAGACTTTAGCTAAATCGATCCGATCCTGAGCGGTTAACGATGCTAAGCGCTGGATTGTCAGCTTCATACCTAATACCTGTACTAGTGCAAAGGCGATAGTGTAGCGAATTTAGACAGTCAGAGCGCTGTCACTTTTTTCTGATGAAAATAGGTCAAATGCCAGCCAGTTTGCCAGAATTGTGGAGTAAGCCATCAACGATAGCCGAAAAAGCCAGCATAACGCGCTGGTATCCTGCTGAAAAATCGGCCATAACAACCAGACGATTCTGCTGATCCACTCAGCCAATTCTGAATATGTCAGTTGATTTACAGAAGAAAGTTCCTGTTTAATAACCTGAAAAATAAAGCCTTATTACCTATAAATGCCAGAAAAGCGTGCTAACCCATTATTGCAGAATGAGTTTTCCTCTTTGACTGGCAGAAAATAAACAATCACAACAAACACGACACAACAGATGGGGAAGTTCGCATGAAAATGAGTAAAGGACGCGCATTACTGGCGGGCTGCGTTGCCCTGGCGATGAGCCATGCGGCGCTGGCGAAAGACATCAAAATTGCCATCGTAGGCGCATCAACCGGTCCGGTCGCGCAGTACGGTGACATGCAGTTTACCGGTGCCGCGCAAGCGATTAAGGACATCAACGCCAAAGGCGGCGTTAACGGTGACAAACTGGTTGGCGTGGAATATGACGATGCCTGTGACCCGAAACAAGCGGTTGCGGTTGCCAACAAAGTGGTTAACGACGGCATTAAATACGTTATCGGCCACCTGTGCTCCTCCTCTACTCAGCCTGCTTCAGACATCTATAACGACGAAGGCGTGCTGATGATCACCCCAGCCGCGACCGCGCCAGAACTGACTGCGCGTGGCTATGCTGACGTGCTGCGTACTACCGGTCTGGATTCCGATCAGGGCCCAACGGCGGCGACCTACATCCTCGACCACATCAAACCAAAACGTATCGCTGTGGTGCATGACAAGCAGCAATATGGTCAGGGTCTGGCGGAATCCGTGCAGAAAACCCTGAAAGCCAAAGGCGGCAATGTAGTGCTGTTTGAAGGTATCACTGCCGGTGATAAAGACTTCTCCACGCTGATTGCGCGCCTGAAGAAAGAGAACGTCGATTTCGTTTACTACGGCGGTTACTACCCGGAGCTGGGTCAGATTCTGCGTCAGGCAAAATCCGCTGGCCTGAATGCCGGCTTCATGGGCCCGGAAGGCGTGGGCAACGCTTCTCTGTCTAACATCGCAGGTGATGCTTCTGAAGGCCTGTTTGTAACGCTGCCGAAGCGCTACGACCAGCTGCCAGAGAACAAAGCGATTGTTGATGCGATCAAAGCCAACACCGCGTCGAATCGCAAAGATCCTACCGGTCCGTTCGTCTGGACAACCTACGCGGCGATTCAGTCGCTGGTGGCTGGTATCGAGCGCAGCAAGAGCGATGAGCCCGATGCGATTGCTAAGAACCTGAAAGCAGGTGCTGCCGTTCCAACCGTGATGGGCAACCTGAACTGGGATGAGAAAGGCGATCTGAAAGGCTTCGAATTTGGTGTCTTCAAATGGCACAAAGACGGCTCTTCTACCGCAGTTAAGTAATCCCCCAAAATTCCCTTTCCCGCGCGCGGGAGAGGGAATTATTCAGCTCCAGAGCAGGTCCTCACTATGTCCGAGCAGTTTCTCTATTTCATTCAGCAGATGTTCAACGGGGTTACCCTCGGGAGCACCTACGCGCTGATCGCCATCGGTTACACCATGGTTTACGGCATTATCGGCATGATCAACTTCGCCCACGGCGAGGTGTACATGATCGGTAGCTATGTCTCCTTTATCGTGATTGCCGCCCTGATGATGATGGGCATCGATACCTCGTGGCTGATGATCGCCGCCGGTTTCGTGATGGCGGTGATCATCTCCAGCGCCTATGGCTGGAGCATCGAACGCGTGGCGTATAAGCCGGTGCGTTCGTCCAAGCGCCTGATCGCGCTGATCTCCGCGATCGGTATGTCGATCTTCCTGCAGAACTACGTCAGCCTGACGCAAGGCTCGCGCGATCTCGCGCTGCCAAGCCTGATCACCGGTCAGTGGACGCTGGGCGAGAGCAACGGCTTTGCTGCCACGCTCTCCACCATGCAATTGGTGATTTGGGTGGTGACCTTCTTGTCGATGCTGGCGCTGACGCTGTTTATCCGTTATTCGCGCATGGGCCGCGCCTGCCGCGCCTGCGCAGAAGACCTGAAAATGGCCAGCCTGCTGGGCATCAACACCGACCGCGTTATCTCTCTCACCTTCATTATTGGTGCGGCGATGGCGGCGGTAGCGGGCGTATTGCTCGGTCAATTCTACGGCTCCATCAACCCGTTCATCGGCTTTATGGCCGGGATGAAAGCCTTCACTGCTGCAGTCTTGGGCGGCATCGGCAGTATTCCAGGCGCGATGATTGGCGGCCTGGTGCTGGGCATTGCGGAAGCGCTGACCTCGGCGTATCTCTCGACAGAATATAAAGATGTGGTCTCCTTCGCGCTGCTGATTGTGGTGCTGCTGGTGATGCCAACCGGGATTCTTGGCCGTCCGGAGGTGGAGAAAGTATGAAACGCCTCGGTTTGGTCAACGCCGTGATCTCAACGGTGATGTTGCTGATTCTCGCGACCTTCTTTATGGGCGTGCGCCTCGATCTGGACGGCACCAAACTGGTGGTCGCCAACGCGGGCGCGGTGCGCTGGAACTGGATTTTCATTGGTTGTGCGGTGGTATTTGTCTTCCAGCTGCTGCGTCCGCTGGTGCAGGGTAAATTCAAACGCAGCGGCAAAGGTTTTGTCCTGCCGGGTTTTGATGGATCGACGCCAAAGCAGAAGCTGTTGATGGCGCTGGTGATAGCCGCCGCCGTCATCTGGCCGTTTCTGGTCTCGCGCGGTAGCGTTGATATCGCCACGCTGACGCTGATCTACGTGATGCTCGGGCTCGGGTTGAACGTGGTGGTGGGTTTATCTGGTTTGCTGGTGCTGGGCTACGGCGGTTTCTACGCCATCGGCGCGTACACCTTCGCGCTGCTGAATCACTATTACGGTTTTGGTTTCTGGGAAAGCCTGCCGCTGGCCGGTTTAGTCGCCGGTGCTTTTGGCCTGATGCTCGGCTTCCCGGTGCTGCGCTTGCGCGGAGACTATCTGGCGATCGTGACGCTAGGATTTGGTGAAATCGTGCGTATCCTGCTGCTAAATAACACCGCGATCACCGGTGGTCCGAACGGCATCGCGCAAATTCCCAAGCCAAGCCTGTTTGGTCTGGAGTTTGGTCGTCGCGTCAGTGAAGGCGGCTGGAGCACTTTCCATGACTTCTTCGGCCTGAAATACGATCCCAGCGACCGCGTGATTTTCCTTTATCTGGTGGCGCTGCTGCTGGTGGTGCTGACGCTATTTGTTATTAACCGCTTGCTGCGTATGCCGCTGGGCCGCGCGTGGGAAGCGTTGCGTGAAGATGAGATCGCCTGCCGTTCGCTCGGTCTGAGCCCGACGCGCATCAAACTTACTGCTTTCACCATCAGCGCCGTGTTCGCCGGCTTCGCTGGCACGCTGTTCGCGGCGCGTCAGGGCTTCGTCAGCCCGGAATCCTTCACCTTCGTCGAGTCGGCCTTTGTGCTGGCGATTGTGGTGTTAGGCGGCATGGGTTCGCAACTGGCGGTGATCCTCGCGGCGATTCTGCTGGTGGTATCGCGCGAGCTGATGCGTGATTTGAACGAGTACAGCATGCTGGTGCTCGGTGGTTTGATGGTGCTGATGATGATCTGGCGTCCACAAGGTTTGCTGCCGATGAAGCGTCCGCATCTGAAGTTGAAAAGCAGCAAACAAGGAGAGCAGGCATGAGTCAGCCTTTATTAGCCGTTGAAGGCCTGATGATGCGCTTCGGCGGCCTGTTAGCCGTCAACAATGTGGCGCTTGAGCTGCATCCACAGGAAATTGTTTCGCTGATCGGCCCGAACGGTGCCGGTAAAACCACGGTGTTCAACTGCCTGACCGGTTTCTACAAACCGACCGGCGGCACCATCAAACTGCGCGATCAGCAGCTGCAAGGTTTGCCAGGCCAGAAGATTGCGCGCATGGGCATCGTGCGGACTTTCCAGCACGTGCGTCTGTTCCGTGAAATGACGGTGATTGAAAACCTGCTGGTGGCTCAGCATCAGCACCTGAAAAGCGGCGTGTTCTCCGGCCTATTCAAAACCCCGGCTTTCCGTCGCGGTGAGAGCGAAGCTTTGGATCGCGCAGCAACCTGGCTGGACCGCATCGGCCTGCTGGATCTGGCGAACCGTCAGGCGGGCAACCTCGCGTATGGTCAGCAGCGTCGTCTGGAGATTGCGCGCTGCATGGTGACGCGCCCGGAAATCCTGATGCTGGATGAACCGGCGGCCGGTCTTAACCCGCGAGAAACGCACGAACTCGATGAGCTGATCGCTGAACTGCGCGGTGAGCACAAGGTTTCCGTGCTGCTGATTGAACACGATATGAAGCTGGTGATGGGCATTTCTGACCGCATTTACGTGGTGAATCAGGGAACGCCGCTGGCTAACGGCACGCCGGAACAGGTGCGTAACAATCCGGATGTGATCCGTGCTTATTTAGGTGAGGCGTAACATGGCAAACCCGATTTTAACTTTGCAGAATGTCAGCGCTCATTACGGTCCGATTCAGGCGCTGCACAACATTAATCTGCACATCAATCAGGGTGAAATCGTCACGCTGATTGGTGCCAACGGCGCGGGTAAAACCACGCTGCTCGGCACCTTGTGCGGGGAACCGCGCGCCACCAGCGGTAACATCACCTTTGATGGTAAAGAGATCACTGACTGGCAAACCGCGAAAATCATGCGTGAAGCGATTGCGATTGTGCCGGAAGGCCGTCGCGTGTTTTCGCGCATGACGGTGGAAGAGAACCTGGCGATGGGCGGCTTCTTTGCCACGCGTCAGCAGTATCTGGAGCGTATCGATCGCGTGTATCAGCTGTTTTCTCGCCTGGCAGAACGTAAAGCGCAGCGCGCGGGCACCATGTCCGGCGGTGAGCAGCAGATGCTGGCGATTGGTCGCGCGTTGATGAGCCAGCCGCGCTTGCTGCTGCTGGATGAGCCGTCGCTGGGTTTAGCGCCGATTATCATTCAGCAGATCTTCGACACCATTGAGCAGTTGCGTAAAGAGGGCATGACCATCTTCCTCGTCGAGCAGAACGCCAACCAGGCGCTGAAGCTGGCGGATCGGGGTTATGTGCTCGAAAACGGTCATGTAGTGTTGGAGGATAGCGGCGAAGCATTGCTATCCAACGAAGCGGTGCGGAGTGCTTACCTCGGCGCATAACCGGCGGTCGGCATGAATGCCGACCCTACAAAATCGCGTAGGGTCGCCATTTATGGCGACCTTTACCTTAGCAGCTCAATTGC
The DNA here is from genome assembly GCF_900116775.1 of Pantoea sp. YR525. Classification (NCBI taxonomy): domain Bacteria; kingdom Pseudomonadati; phylum Pseudomonadota; class Gammaproteobacteria; order Enterobacterales; family Erwiniaceae; genus Pantoea; species Pantoea sp. YR525. The sequence continues at coordinate 153,808 of NZ_FPBU01000010.1, read as the reverse complement.
CCCGTCCTAAACCCCAATCGAACAAAACCTATCTGTCACATCCCCGTCATAAACCTGTTATTAATCCGTCATTTCCCCGTGTCATGTTACGTCGCGAACTAAAAAATGCGCGAATTCGCGCGTACTTAACAGCACAGGAAAAACCTTATGTCCGCTTTTACGCTTCGTCCCCGCCTGATGAGTGTAGTGCTCGGTCTGGCGCTCAGCGGTAATGCGCTGGCTGCAACTGAGATCCCTTTCTGGCACTCAATGGAAGGCGAGTTAGGCAAAGAAGTTGATTCTCTGGCACAACGTTTTAACCAGGCTCATCCCGATTACAAAATCGTTCCGACTTACAAAGGCAACTACGAGCAGAGCTTAGCGGCGGGTATCGCGGCGGTGCGCTCCGGTAAAGCGCCTGCGCTGCTGCAGGTGTATGAAGTCGGTACGGCGACCATGATGGCGTCAAAAGCTATCGTCCCGGTCAACCAGGTGTTTAAAGACGCTGGCGTGCAGATGGATCCGAAGCAGTTCGTGCCAGCCGTTGCCGGTTACTACAGCGACAGCAAAGGCCAGCTGATCTCTCAGCCGTTCAACAGCTCCACGCCGGTGTTGTACTACAACAAAGACGCGTTCAAAAAAGCCGGTCTGAATCCGGATCAGCCACCGAAAACCTGGCAGGAGCTGGCGAAAGACGCCGAAGCGCTGCGCAAAGCGGGCCTGACCTGCGGTTACGCCAGCGGCTGGCAGGGCTGGATTCAGATTGAAAACTTCAGCGCCTGGCATGCGCTGCCGGTCGCCACCAAAAACAACGGCTTTGACGGCACCGATGCGGTGCTGGAATTCAACAAGCCGGTACAGGTGCGCCACATCGAAATGCTGGAAGCGATGAACAAGAAGGGTGATTTCACCTACTTCGGTCGCAAAGATGAATCTACCGCCAAGTTCTATAACGGCGATTGCGGCATCACCACCGCGTCTTCCGGTTCGCTGGCCGACATCAAACACTACGCCAAATTCAACTTCGGCGTTGGCATGATGCCGTACGATGAAACCGTACCGAACGCACCGCAGAACGCCATCATTGGCGGCGCGAGCCTGTGGGTGATGAAAGGCAAAGATGCCAACACCTACAAAGGCGCGGCGGAGTTCATGAAGTTTCTCGCCCAGCCGGAAATCGCTGCTGAATGGCACCAGAAAACCGGTTATCTGCCGATCACCACCGCCGCGTACGAGCTGACCAAGCAACAGGGCTTCTATGACAAGAACCCAGGCGCGGACATCGCTACGCGTCAGATGCTGAACAAAGATCCGCTGCCGTTCACCAAAGGCATGCGTCTGGGCAACATGCCGCAGATTCGTACCATCGTGGACGAAGAGCTGGAAGGCGTGTGGACCGGCAAACAGGCGCCGCAAGCTGCGCTGGATAACGCTGTGAAACGCGGTAACGAACTGCTGCGCCGTTTTGAGCAGCAAGTGAAGTAACGCTGTTATCTCGGGGCCGACGCCTGGCGTTCGCCTCGATTTTTTTCTTTGATTGAGCCTGCTATGTCCTCATCGCGCCCGGTATTTCGCTCCCGTTTTCTGCCCTATTTGCTGCTGCTGCCGCAACTGGTGATTACGGCCATCTTCTTCTTGTGGCCAGCCGGTGAAGCCTTGTGGTATTCGCTGCAAAGCATTGATCCTTTTGGCATCTCCAGCACCTTCGTTGGGCTGGCAAACTTTAAACGCCTGTTCAGCGACGAATACTATCTGGCCTCCTTCTGGACAACCATCGAGTTCAGTGCGCTGGTGACGATTTGCGGCATGACCTTTTCCCTGCTGCTGGCGGCGCTGGTCGATTACGTAATTCGCCTGCGCAAGCTTTATCAAACCTTGCTGCTGCTGCCCTACGCGGTGGCGCCGGTGGTGGCGGCGGTGCTGTGGATGTTCCTGTTCAATCCGGGCCTCGGTTTGTTCAGCCATTTGCTGAACCAAATGGGCTACAACTGGAACTACGCGCAAAACAGCGGTCAGGCGATGTTCCTGATTGTATTAGCGTCGATCTGGCAGCAAATGAGCTACAACTTCCTGTTTTTCTTCGCCGCGCTGCAGTCGATTCCCAAATCGCTGGTGGAAGCAGCGGCGATCGATGGCGCCGGTCCGGTGCGTCGCTTCTTCAATTTGTCCCTGCCGCTGATCACGCCGGTGAGTTTTTTCCTGCTGGTGGTCAATCTGGTGTACGCCTTCTTCGATACCTTCCCGGTGATCGATGCCGCCACCGGCGGTGGTCCGGTGCAGGCCACCACCACGCTGATCTACAAAATTTATCGCGAAGGCTTCACCGGGCTGGATCTCTCTTCCTCCGCCGCGCAATCGGTGGTGCTGATGCTGCTGGTGATTGGCCTGACTATCCTGCAATTCCGCTTTGTCGAGCGTAAGGTGCAATACCAATGATTGAGAATCGACGCGGGCTGGACATCTTCAGCCATACCTTGCTGGTGCTGGGCGTGCTGACCATTCTATTCCCGCTCTACATCGCTTTCGTCGCGGCAACGCTGGATAACGAGGCGGTGTATCAGGTGCCAATGACGCTGCTGCCGGGCACGCATTTGTGGGAGAACATCTCGCGCATCTGGACGCACGGCGTGAATGGCAGCGGTCCAGCATTTGGCATGATGATGCTCAACAGCCTGCTGATGGCGCTCGGCATCACCATCGGCAAAATCAGCGTCTCGATGCTCTCCGCCTTCGCGCTGGTGTGGTTCCGCTTCCCGCTGCGCTCGCTGTTTTTCTGGCTGATTTTCATCACCCTGATGCTGCCGGTCGAAGTACGTATTTTCCCGACGGTGGAAGTGATTTCGACGCTGAATATGCTTGATAGCTACAGCGGCTTAACGCTGCCGCTGATGGCGTCGGCTACCGCTACTTTCCTGTTCCGTCAGTTCTTTATGTCGCTGCCGGACGAGCTGATTGAAGCGGCACGTATCGACGGCGCCAGCCCGATGCGCTTCTTCTGGGACATCGTGTTACCGCTGTCCAAAACCAATCTCGCCGCGCTCTTCGTGATCACCTTTATCTACGGCTGGAACCAATATCTGTGGCCGCTGCTGATCATCAACGATGCCAGCCTCAGCACCGCCGTCGCCGGAGTGAAAAGCATGATCAACAGCAGCGGCGGGCCGACGCAGTGGAATGAAGTGATGGCGGCAATGTTATTAACCCTGATTCCACCGGTGGTGGTGGTACTCGTGATGCAACGTGCGTTTGTGCGTGGCCTGGTAGAGAGTGATAAATAAATGGCAGGCGTAACCCTTCAGACCGTTACCAAATCGTATGACGGCAAAAATCAGATCATTCAGCCACTGAATATCACCATTAACGATGGCGAATTTATGGTGATGGTCGGCCCTTCCGGCTGCGGTAAATCGACGCTGCTCCGCATGGTGGCGGGCCTTGAGCGCGTATCGTCGGGCGATATCTATATCGACGACAAACGCGTCACCAACATGGAACCGAAAGATCGCGGCATCGCCATGGTATTCCAGAACTACGCGCTCTATCCGCATATGACGGTGGGCGAAAACATGGCGTATGGCCTGAAAATTCGCGGCATGGGCAAAGTGCAGATCGATCAACGCGTAATGGAAGCGGCACGAAGCCTCGAACTGGATCATCTGCTGCATCGCCGCCCGCGTGAGCTGTCGGGCGGACAGCGTCAGCGTGTGGCGATGGGGCGCGCTATCGTGCGTGAACCGGCTGTCTTCCTGTTTGATGAACCGCTGTCGAATCTGGATGCGCGTTTGCGCGTGCAGATGCGCCTTGAGCTGCAACAGCTGCATCGCCGCCTGAAAACCACCAGCATTTACGTGACGCACGATCAGGTGGAAGCGATGACGCTAGCGCAGCGCGTGATGGTAATGAACAAAGGCGTGGTCGAGCAGGTGGGCACGCCAGTGGAAGTTTACGAGCGTCCGGCCAGCCAGTTTGTTGCCTCGTTTATTGGCGCGCCCGCCATGAATTTGCTGCCAGGACAAATCAGCAGCGACGGCACGCGTTTCACGCTGGATGCGCTCAACAGCTTGCTGCTGGGCGAGAGCAAAGCCAAATGGGCCAATCGTCCGCTGACGCTCGGCATTCGTCCCGAACACATCAAGCTTAGCAGCCGCGACGCGGGCGGTATTCCGCTGGTGGTGGAGACGCTGGAGATGCTGGGCGCGGATAATCTGGCGCACGGCCGCATCGGTAATGCACGCATGGTAGTACGTTTGCCGCACAGCGAGCGCCCGCAGGCGGGCAGCACCTTGTGGCTGCATCTGCCGTCAGATGCGTTACACTTCTTCGATTCAACCTATGGAAAGCGTCTGGAATGAGTCAACATAACTGGCCTTATCCGCACATTGTCGCGCATCGCGGCGGCGGCAAACTGGCTCCGGAAAATACCCTCGCGGCGATTGATGTCGGCGCGCAGCACGGTCACACCATGATCGAATTTGATGCCAAGCTGTCGGAAGATAAGCAGATTTTCCTGCTGCATGACGACACGCTGGATCGCACCAGCAACGGTTGGGGCGTGGCAGGCGCGCTGTCGTGGCATAAGCTGTCACAGCTGGATGCCGGCGGCTGGTTTAGCCGCGATTACGAAGGCGAACCGCTGGCGCTGCTGAGTGAAGTGGCCGAACGTTGCCGCCAGCATCAGATGATGGCGAATATCGAGATCAAACCCACCACTGGGCAGGATGTGGAAACCGGCCGCAATGTGGCGCTGGCCGCACGCGAACTGTGGCAAGGACAAACCGCGCCGCTGCTTTCCTCGTTTTCTTACGCCGCGCTGGAAGCGGCAATGGAAGCGGCGCCGGAACTGCCGCGCGGTTTGCTGCTGGATGAATGGCACGACGATTGGCAGGCGCTGACTTCGCGTCTGGATTGCGTGTCGATCCATCTGAACCACAAATTACTCGACGCCGAACGCACCGCGCAGCTAAAAGCCGCCGGTCTGCATATTTTGGTGTATACCGTGAATCAGCCCGCGCGGGCGCGCGAGCTGTTGAGTTGGGGCGTCGATGCTATCTGCACCGACCGCATCGATATTATCGGGCCCGACTTCCGTTAGTTCTGCTGCTGATTCTGGCCCGGCTGCGACTGAATCACGCGCTGCTGGGCGCTATCCCGCTGTTCCTGCACCTTGCGCTGTACATCCTGACTTTGCTGCTGCTGACTCTGCAGTAACTTGAGCTTCTGCTGTTGCTGCTGACTCTGCATCTGCGACTGCATCCGCTGCTGGCTCGGGTTATAGCCGGGTTTGTTCGGGTCGTTGGTGCTGTTCAACGTATTTGCCATGCTGCTTAACGGCAGCAATGCTGCGATCACAATTAGCCATTTGTTCATGGTCTTCCTCCATTCATGCAGCCTGCTGTGTGCTAATGCTGCCAATGTGGCAACACGCGCTGCAGCCATAAGTTTATGCGATATCACAAACCTATGATCCAGGAGTGCGCCGAATTTAGCTTACTGCTACGCTTTTTACCGTGTTTGCAAACACTTGCATCAATAAATAACAAATGGATACCCAAAATAATTCAAGGCGCAGGAAGGCGGCAAACGAGAGAGTCCCGATGAGCTTACACAAGTAAGTGATTCGGGTGAACGAGAGCAGCCAACGCATCTGCACCTTGAAGTATGAAGGGTATAAATAACTTTAAAAGGATGGTGGCAGGATGAGGATACAGGGCAACGTGCGGCAGTTCGGCTGGGCATTATTGATGAGTTTTACCGTGGTGCAGGGCGCACAAGCTGCACCCGCCAACGCGCCGCCGGTTTCGTATGGTGTTGATAGCGATACCTTTCACCCGGTAAAAGCCAAACATGGCATGGTGGCATCGGTGGATGCGATGGCGACGGAAGTTGGCGTCGATATTCTTAAGCAGGGCGGTAACGCAGTGGATGCGGCTGTAGCGGTGGGTTTCGCGCTGGCGGTAACGCATCCGCAGGCCGGTAACCTCGGCGGCGGGGGCTTTATGCTGCTGCGCACCGCATCCGGACGTACCACCGCCATCGACTTCCGCGAAATGGCACCGGCGCGCGCATCACGCGATATGTTTCTCGATAAGCAGGGCAATGCTGATAGTAAGTTGTCACTCACTTCTCACTTAGCTTCAGGCACGCCGGGCACCGTGGCCGGTTTTGCGCTGGCGGCACAGAAATACGGTACCTTGCCGCTGAGCAAATTACTGGCGCCCGCCATTAAACTGGCGCGCGACGGCATCGTGGTGAACGATGCGCTGGCCGACGATCTCGCCACCTACGGCAAAGAGACGCTGATCAATCACGACAACAGCCGCGCGATTTTCTACAAAGCCGACGGTAAGCCGTACCAGAAGGGCGAACGTCTGGTGCAGAAAAACCTCGCACATAGCCTGCAGTTGATCGCCCAGCAAGGTCCGGATGCGTTCTATAAGGGCAAAATCGCCGATGAAATTGCCGGTGAAATGACGCAGCACGGCGGCCTGATCGGCAAGCCTGATCTGGCGGCTTATCGCGCGGTAGAACGCAAACCGGTGAGCGGCACTTATCGCGGCTACGAAGTGTTCTCCATGCCGCCGCCATCGTCCGGCGGGATTCACATCGTGCAGATCCTCAATATCCTGGAAAACTTCGACCTCGCGAAGTTTGGCTTTGGCAGCGCCGATGCGATGCAGGTGATGGCGGAAGCGGAAAAATACGCGTATGCCGACCGTTCGGAATACCTTGGCGATCCTGACTTCGTTAAAGTGCCGCAGCAGGCGCTGACCAGCAAAGCCTACGCCAAAACCCTGGCGCAGCAGATTGACGTCAACAAAGCGCGTCCATCCAGCGAGATCAAGCCGGGCAAACTGGCGCCGTATGAAAGCAATCAAACCACGCACTTCTCGGTGGTGGATAAAGATGGCAACGCGGTCGCGGTAACCTACACGCTGAATACCTACTTCGGCAGCGGCATTGTCGCCGGAAAAAGCGGCATCTTGATGAACAATGAAATGGATGATTTCTCGGCCAAACCGGGCACGCCCAACGTCTACGGCTTAGTTGGTGGCGAGGCGAATGCGGTGCAACCGGCCAAACGCCCGCTGTCATCGATGTCGCCAACCATCGTGGCTAAAGACGGTAAAACCTGGCTGGTAACCGGCAGCCCAGGCGGCAGCCGCATTATCACCACCGTGCTGCAAATGGTGGTGAACAGCATCGATTTTGGTATGAACGTTGCGGAAGCGACCAACGCACCGCGCTTCCATCATCAATGGTTGCCCGATCAGCTGCGCGTGGAAAAAGGCTTCAGCCCGGATACGCTGCGCCTGCTGGAAGCCAAAGGCCAGCATGTGAAAGTGATGCCGGCAATGGGCAGCACGCAGAGCATTATGATTGGGCCGGATGGCACGCGCTATGGCGCATCGGATCCGCGCTCGGTGGATGATTTGAGCGCTGGTTACTAATCACTTGTAGGGTCGCCATTCATGGCGACCTGATTTCCAGGTGCGCATGAATGCGCACCCTACGAGCAACCGGCGAATTCACATCAACCTTTCAAGCGTTGGAAGCTACAGGCCAGCATGTGAAATTGATGTGGGCGTTTAGTAGACGATTTGAGCGCGGCATGTTGATCACCACATTTGTAGGGTCGCCATTTATGGCGACCTGGTTTCCAGGTGCGCATTAATGCGCACCCTACAGAAGCGAGGTGCAAAATGGAATAAATCCCCTTTAACATCAAGGAATTCACATCGTTCGTCAACGCAAAATAATCCGCAAAAATACTTTACAGACGCGAATGATAATGATTATTATTGTCATGCGAGCTCGGAAACGTCTCCTGACAACCGGGTAAGCACGACATTGCTCACATTGCTTCCAAGTATTATTTAGCCAGCTCGGGTGCTGGCTTTTTTTTTGCCTTTTACAGGGTGTACCAGGTTGCTGCACCGGGCCCGACCGGCAGGTTGAAGACAAACACCCACAGAACAAACAGCAGCGTCCAGCCAATCATAAACACCACCGAATACGGCAACATCATCGCCACCAGCGTTCCAATGCCCATGTCGCGGCGATAGCGCGCCGCCACCGCCATAATCAGACCAAAGTAACTCATCATTGGCGTAATCACGTTGGTTACCGAATCACCAATGCGATAAGCCGCCTGAATCACTTCCGGCGCAAAGCCGACCAGCATTAACATCGGTACGAAAATCGGGGCGGTAACCGCCCATTGCGCCGAGGCGGAGCCAATCATCAGGTTGATAAAGCCGCAGATCATGATGAAGCAGACAAACAGCAGCGGCGCGCCCATATCCAGTGACGCCAGCAGCGTTGCACCTTTCACCGCCACCACGGTACCGAAGTTACTCCAGTTAAAGAACGCCACGAACTGCGCAGCAAAGAACACCAGCACGATGTACATGCCCATGCTGCTCATGCTGGCAGACATGGCGTTGATCACGTCGCGATCGTTGCGCATATTGCCAATCATACGGCCATAAACCATGCCGGGAATGGCGAAGAAGACAAAGATAAACACCACAATGCCTTTCAGGAATGGCGAGCCCGCCAGCGTGCCGGTTTTCGGGTTGAGCAACACGCCATAGCCTGGAATCACGGTCAGAATCAGCAGCAGCGTAACGCCGAGAACCGCCCAGCCTGCGCCTTTCAGCGCTCGACGTTCTTCTGCCGATAGCGCGCCCATATCGCCCCGCACCGCCTCGCCTTCGCTGTCCTGATACTTGCCTAGTTTGGGTTCGACAATGCTGTTAGTGATCCAGGTGCCAAGAATGGAAATCACGAAGGTACTGACAAACATGAAGTACCAGTTCATTTCCGGGCCAACATGGTAGTTAGGATCGATAATCTGTGCGGCGCTTTGGGTGATGCCAGAGAGCAGCGGATCAATGGTGCCAAGCAGCAAGTTGGCGCTGTAGCCACCGGAAACACCGGCAAACGCCGCCGCCAGGCCCGCTAATGGGTGACGGCCCAATGAGTGGAAAATCATCGCCGCCAACGGAATCAGCACCACATAGCCCAACTCAGAAGCGGTATTGGATACGATACCGGCGAAGACGATGGTGAAAGTGATGAGCTTTTTCGGAGCGTTAAACACCAGCGCGCGCATCGCTGCCGAGAGCAGCCCTGAATGCTCGGCAATCCCCACGCCGAGCAGCGCAACCAGCACGGTGCCGAGCGGCGCAAAGCCGGTGAAGTTGGTGACCAGATGGCTGACGATGCGTTGCAAACCATCGGCACTCATCAGGCTAACCACGTGAATCACACCATCCGGTGCACGGCCTGCCGCACCCACCGGGCGCGGATCGATAACGCTGACGCCGAATGCGGAGGCAATTGCGGAGGCGACGATGATGAACAATGCAAACAGCGCAAAGAGCGTAATCGGATGCGGTAATAAGTTTCCTAGCCACTCAACGGTGTTAAGAAAACGCTCAATCGGGCGTTTGGCTGGTGTAGAAGAATGGTCCGTCATAATGATCCTTGTTTTGTCATTTAGTCTAATGTGCAGGACTGCCGATGCTCTTTGTTCTCTTCCAGGTTAGCTACAAGACCATTCTCGGAAGTAACGAGAAGCCTGGTGCGCATGAATGCGCACCCTACAAAACCCCCGCCGTATAACCGTAAGGTCGCCATTAATGGCGACCGATTTCCCGCAAAACCTTAACCTGACAAAAAATGATAAACTCGGGTTATCTCCGATCTCAGGCGCATACGATGAAGAAGAAAAGACCGGTATTACAGGACGTTGCCGATCGCGTCGGCATCACAAAAATGACCGTCAGCCGCTACCTGCGCAACCCGGATCAGGTCTCGGTGGCGCTGCGCGATAAGATCGCCGTGGCGCTGGATGAGCTCGGTTACATCCCCAATCGCGCGCCCGATATGCTCTCTAACGCCACGAGCCGCGCCATCGGCGTGCTGCTGCCTTCGCTGACTAACCAGGTTTTCGCCGACGTTTTGCGCGGGATCGAAGCCGTTACCGACGAAGCGGGTTATCAAACGCTGGTGGCGCACTTTGGCTATAACGCGCAGAAAGAGGAATTGCAGCTGCGCTCGCTGCTCGGCTGGAACATCGATGGCGTGATCCTCACCGAACGCACCCATACGCCAGGCACGCTGCGCATGCTGGAAGTGGCGGGCATTCCGGTGATTGAGATGATGGATTCAGTAACGCCGTGCCTCGATATGGCGGTGGGCTTCGATAACGTCGAAGCCGCGCGGCAGATGACGCATGCTATTCTGAAAAAAGGCCATCGCCACACGGTTTATCTCGGCGCGCGCCTTGATGAACGTACCTTGCAGAAGCAGCAGGGCTACGAAAAAGCGATGCGCGAAGCGGGGCTCACGCCACATAGCGTGATGATGGAGGATGCCTCCTCGTTCAGCGCCGGCGCGCAACTGCTGTGCGAAGCGCAAAAGCGTTATCCCGAAACCGACAGCCTGTTTTGTACCAACGATGACCTGGCGGTGGGCGCGATGTTTGAGTGTCAGCGTCAGGGATTGCGTGTGCCGGAGCAGATGGCGATTGCCGGATTCCACGGCCACGACATCACGCAAGTGGTGAATCCGCGCCTCGCCACGGTGTTAACGCCGCGCGAGCGTATGGGACGCGAATCGGCAGCGATGCTGCTGGCGCGTATTGGCGGCGATCGCAGGATGACACAACCGCTGGATGTTGGCTTTGAAATCTCCGAAGGTGACAGCATCTGATTTTGGCGATTTTTTGAGTCAGTTCACACTTTCGTGCTTTTCCGCCTGAGAAGGGTTGCCAGCCTTTCAGTGGGCTCTGACAATGGCAACTCGATTTGTTATCGGTAACATTGGGCAGAATTCACTGCCGGAGCGCAAAACAATGACTACGCCATCTCCATCGCACCACGTCTTTATCCTGATGGGCGTTTCCGGCAGCGGAAAATCTGCCGTCGCCAATCAGGTATCTCATCAGTTAAACACTGCATTCCTCGATGGAGATTTTCTCCATCCGCGCAGCAACATCATGAAAATGGCCGACGGTCATCCGCTGGACGACACAGATCGCCAGCCGTGGCTGCAGGCGCTGAATGATGCGGCATTTGCCATGCAGCGTACGCAGGAGATCTCCATCATCGTCTGTTCGGCGCTGAAAAAGTCCTATCGCGACATCCTGCGTCAGGGCAACGAGAACCTGAAATTTATCTATTTGCAGGGCGACTTCGAAACCATCGAATCCCGCCTGAAAGCGCGTAAAGGCCACTTCTTCAAACCTCAGATGTTGGTGACGCAGTTCGCCACGCTGCAGGAACCCGGCGCGGATGAGCCCGATGTACTGGTGGTTGATATCAATCATTCACTGGATGAGGTAGTTGCGGCCACGGTTGCGACCATTGAGGGTGCAATCAACAAGGGTTAGTCATGAGTACCGCAACGCTAGTGTTAACCGCAGCAGGCTCTGTCCTGCTGCTGCTGTTTTTGGTGATGAAAGCGCGTATGCACGCCTTTGTTGCCCTGATGTTAGTCTCTATTGGTGCCGGTCTGTTCTCCGGCATGCCGCTCGATAAGATCGCTGAAACCATGGAAAAAGGCATGGGCGGAACGCTCGGCTTTCTCGCCATTGTGGTGGCATTGGGCGCGATGTTCGGCAAGATCCTGCATGAAACCGGCGCCGTTGATCAGATCGCCATCCGCATGTTGAAAACCTTTGGTGAAAGCCGCGCGCACTATGCGATGGGCGTCGCCGGATTGATCTGTGCATTGCCGCTGTTTTTCGAAGTGGCGGTGGTGTTGCTGATCAGCATTGCGTTCGCCGTGGCGCGTCGCACTAAAGGTAATTTAGTGAAGCTGGTGATCCCGCTGTTTGCCGGTGTTGCCGCTTCCGCCGCGTTCCTGCTGCCGGGACCCGCGCCGATGCTGCTGGCTGCGCAGATGCACGCCGATTTTGGCTGGATGATTCTGCTGGGTCTGTGTGCGGCGATTCCGGGCATGCTGATTGCCGGTCCACTGTTTGGTAACTTTATCGCGCGTCACGTTAGCTTTAGCGCGCCACCGGAAGATCATCAGCCGGAAGTGGAAGAGGGCAAACTGCCGTCGTTTGGCTTTAGCCTGGCGCTGATTCTGTTCCCGCTGCTGCTGGTGGGCCTGAAAACCATCGGCGCACGCTTCACCACGCCGGGTTCTCATCTGTATGAGTGGCTGGAGTTTATCGGCCATCCGTTCACCGCGATTCTGCTGGCCTGTCTGGTGGCGATTTATGGCCTGGCGTATCGTCAGGGCATGGATAAAGAGAAGGTGATGCAGGTGTGCGGCAGCGCGCTGCAACCGGCGGGGATTATTCTGCTGGTGATTGGTGCGGGCGGCGTGTTTAAGCAGGTGCTGGTGGATTCGGGCGTTGGCCCGGTGTTAGGACATGCGTTGACCGGCGCGGGCATGCCGATTGCGCTGGCGTGCTTCATCCTTTCTGGCGCGATTCGCGTGATTCAGGGTTCGGCCACCGTGGCGTGTTTAACTACCGTTGGTTTAGTGATGCCGGTGATTGAACCGCTGCACTACAGCGGCGCGCAGCTGGCTGCACTGTCGATCTGTATCGGCGGCGGCTCGATCATTATCAGTCACGTGAATGATGCCGGTTTCTGGCTGTTTGGCCGCTTTACCGGCGCCACCGAAGCCGAAACGCTGAAGACATGGACGCTGATGGAAACCATTCTGGGCACCACCGGCGCGATTGTTGGCATGATTGCGTTTAGTTTGTTGTCGTAAATTTGGTAGGGTCGCCATCAATGGCGACCCTACGAAACGACATTTAATCCTCTTCCCGCTCGTCATCCGGTTGATCTAAAACCGTGTACGCCACGGCGCAGAACAGCGAATTCAAACGCTTCATATCGCCCAGCAAACCCAGATGCAGCGAGCTGGTTTCGATGCTTTGCACGTTCTGCAGATGCAAACGCTCAACATGCGCGTGCGAGAAACGGCGAATCAGGATGCGGAAGCGATGCTTGGAGCGGCGCAGGCGTTTGGCGCTGGTGACATCGTGCGACAGAAACACCGACAAACTCAGCCGCAGGTTATACAGCACCTGCTCCTGCAAGGTTTGCAGCTCCTCCAATCCCTCCGCTGAGAAGGCGCGCCGCGCGGTCAGCGACTTATCCGCCACGTCGGCACACATGCGTTCGATAATGTCGCCCGCCTGTTCAAGGTTGAGCGCCATCTCAATGATCTCCGCCCAGCGGCGTGAATCATCCTCCGGCAAATCCTCTTTCGGCATGCGCGCCAGATAGAGTTTGATCGCGGTGTAAAGCACATCCACATCATCATCCAGCCGCCGCACCGCGCGCTCTTCGCGCAGGTCGCCATGTACCACTTTATTGAATGACTCAATCATCTGCTCGACCACATCGCCGATGCGCAGCGTTTCACGCGAAGCGTTAGCCAGTGCTAATGCGGGCGTATCCAGCGCGCTGCTGTCGAGGTGTTTAGGTTTCAGGTGCGTTTCGTTTTCAGGATCATCGGCGATCATACGGCGGCACAGGCGCGCCATCGGATCGGCAAACGGCACCATGACTAAGCAGCGGATCAGGTTGTAGAACACGTGGAAGAAGATCACCAGCTCTTCATCGTTGACCGGCATTTTATCCAGCACGTCGGCGACCACATTGACGAACGGCAAAATCGCGATGCTGCCAATCAGCTTAAACAGCAGGCTGCCGAGCGCGACGCGTTTGCCCGCCGCGTTAGAGCCGCTGGCGTTGATCATCGCCAGCAAGCCGCTGCCGAGGTTGGCACCAATCACCAGACAGAGCGCCACTTTGAAGGAGATCACGCCGGTGGCGGTCAGCGTGGCGGTAATCAGTACCGCCGCAAGGCTGGAGTAACTGATGATGGCGAACACCGCGCCAATCAGCGCATCGAGCATCACATCGCCGGTTAGCGTCGAGAACAGCACCTGAACGCCTGCCGCCTGGGTGATCGGTTTGGCGGCCGCCACAATCAGCTGCAGCGCCAGCAGAATCAGCCCGAGCCCGATACTGGCGCGGCCCAGCTGCCCAACGCGCGTTTGCTTGCGGCTGAGGAAGAACACCACGCCAAAGAAGATAAACAGCGGCGACAGCCATGACAGATCGAAGGTCAGGATACGCGCCATGATCGCGGTCCCGACATCCGCGCCCAATACCACTACCAGCGCGGGTGTCAGGCTTACCAGATTCTGGGCAACAAAGGAGGTAACCAGCAGCGTGGTGGCGTTACTGCTCTGCACCAGCGCTGTCACGCCAATGCCGGCAAGAAACGCCATCGGTTTTTTTTCAACGCTGCGGCTAAGTACACGACGCAGATCGGCACCGTAAACGCGCATGATGCCGGTTCGCACAATGTGTGTTCCCCACACCAGCAGCGCAACGGCAGAGAGTAAATTAAGCAGAGTTAACACGTATAGAGGCTCCTCATCCGTCAGGCTCAAACAGCACCGATTGCCAGCCTGACGGTGAGCACAACCGGTAAAACCTTCGCCGCGTTGTGTCGCCTTTTTTCGTTTAAATTAAGCAACCTGGCGCAACGTCGACATCTCTAACTGTAGCCCAATCTGCATGCCAGCGGGATGCAAATCTGCCACGCTGCGGTTGAGTACATCAACTGAGAGCTCCACGTTTTGCGCGCGCACCCGATAGCGAATCACGTTGCCAAGCAAGCTGTGGCTGAGGATGGTGGCGGGAATGCCAGCCTGCGGCGCGCATAGCTGGATTGACTCGGGGCGAATCGCTACCTGGCCGCTGAAAGTTTGTCCGGTTAGCTGCGTTGCCTGTTCCGCGCTCAACAGGTTGTAGTTGCCAATGAAGCCAGCGGCGAACAGATCGGCCGGTTGGGTATAGAGCATTTCCGCGTTGCCGTTCTGCACGATCTTGCCCCGATTCATCAACACGATGCGATCGGACATGGTCAGCGCCTCTTCCTGATCGTGGGTGACGAACAGGGTGGTGAGTTTCAGCTCGCGCTGAATATTGCGGATTTGCTCGCGCAGATGGCGACGAATGCGCGCATCCAGCGCCGACAGCGGTTCATCCAGCAGCAGCAAGCGTGGACGCGTCACCAGCGAACGCGCCAGCGCCACGCGCTGACACTGTCCGCCAGAGAGCTGATGCGGATAACGCCGCGCGAACTCGGTGAGTTCCACCAGCGCCAGCACTTCCATCACGCGTTTTTGAATCTCGCCGCTCGCCAGTTTCTGCATCTTCAGGCCAAACGCCACGTTCTTCTCAACCGTCATATTCGGGAACAGCGCGTAGCTCTGAAACACCATGCCAATGGTGCGCTTCTGCGGCGGCAGCGGCACGATATCCTGACCTTGCAGCAGCACTTTGCCGCTATCGACTTCGGTCAATCCGGCGATGCAGCGCAGCAGCGTGGATTTGCCGCAGCCGCTGGGGCCGAGCAGCGTGACAAATTCGCCTTCTTCGGCGCTGAAATCGATATTTTCAAAAATAGCGGTTGGGCCGTAGCTTTTATTCAGCTGGGTGACGCTTAAATAACTCATGGTCAGCCTCGTTCAGGATTGAGGGCATTCGCCAGCCAGGTGACCAGCAGGACGACGGCAAAATAGGAGATCACCAGCGCGCTGGTAAAGTGGCCGCTGCCGTTGCGCATGTTAAACAGATAAACCTGCAAGGTTTCATAGCGGGTGCCGACCAGCATATTGGCGAAGACAAACTCGCCAATCAGGAAGGAGAAGGAAAGCAGCACCGCGATAAACACGCCTTTGCGCAGGTTCGGCAGCACCACAAACAGCGCTGCTTGCCAGGTACTGGCGCCGAGCAGCTGGGCGGCATCAATCAGCTCTTTCAGATTGATGGCCTGCATATTGTTGGAGATGGCGCGATAGATAAACGGCAAGGCGATGGTGAAGTAGCAGCCGATCAAAATCCACGGTGTGCCGGTCAGCATCAGCGGCGACGACGAATAGAGCTGCAGCAGGCCGACCGACGAAACCACCGGCGGCACGGCGAATGGCATCAGGATCAGCACGTTCATTACCGCATCCAGTTTCGGGTAGTAGTAAGCGATCACAAACATGGCAGGCAGCACCAGCACCAGCGAGAACAGCAGCGCACCGAAGCAAACCAGCAGCGAATGACCGAGCGCGGTCAGGAATCGCGGATCGCTCCATAATGCGGTGAGCCACTTCAGCGTAAAGCCCTGCGGCAGAATGGTATCGCTCCAGCTGGTGGAGATGCCGTACAGCAGCGTCGCCAGCAGCGGCGCGGCTAAAATGCCCAGCAACAGCCAGACAATCAGGCGATGGTAAAGTTTTTCCGCGCGCGACAAGGTTGGCTCCTCAGGAAGGTTTGGCGTTGAGATAGCTGCGACGCACCAGATACTGCTGCACCACGGTAATCAGCGCCATAATCAGCACCAGCAGCATCGCCAGCGCGCCGCCAGTATTGGGATCAAGTGAGATATCGCCAGATACCAGCGCAGCAATGCGCACCGGCACCACGTTAAAGTTGCCGGTGGTGAGCGCGTAAATGGTGGCGTAAGCGCCGAGCGCATTGGCGAGCAGAATCACAAAAGTCCCAAGCAGCGCCGGGAACAAAATCGGCAAACCGATGTGCCACCAATAGCGCCAGCGGCCTGCACCCAGCAGCGCGGCGGACTCTTGCCAATCCTGTCGCAGGCCATCAAACGCCGGATAGAGCAGCAAAATGCCGAGCGGGATTTGGAACCAGGTGTAAACCAGCACCATGCCGTCACGCGAGAACAGTTTGAAGCCCTCCAGCACGCCATAATGGCGCAGCAGCAGCGTCAGACAACCGTTCAAACCGAGCAGAATCACAAAGGCAAATGCCAGCGGCACGCCGGCGAAGTTGCTGGTCATGTTGGTAAATGACATCAAAAAGCGCTGAAAACGGCCGCTGCCGAGGCGATGTAGCGAATATCCAGCAACCAGCGAGATCAGCAGGCCGTAGATGCTCGACCAGATGGAGATATCCAGCGACAGGCGAAATGCCTGCAAATAGAACGGCGAGGTGAGGATGTCGCTGTAATTATCGAAGCCCCAGCGCTCATTGATGTCGCTCCAGAAGCTGTTGATGGCAATCCACAACAGCGGCGCGAGCTGGAATGCCACCCAAAACAGCGCAAACGGCAGCAGCAATAGCGCAGCGAGCGTTTTGCCCTTCATTACTGCGGCTCCGCCAGTAACGCATGACAAACCGGTTTGTCATGTTCGACGCCGAGCAAGGTGCAGACGATGCCGCACAGTTCGGTTTGCTGCGGCTGGAGATCCGGCTGCAGCGAGAAGCCTTTGCCAAACACGAACAGCGGCACCTGCGTCTCTTCCGGCAAAATGCCGCCGTGCGAGCGGTCATCGTTCATGCCATGATCGGCGGTAACAATCACCTGATATCCGGCCGCCAGCCAGCCCGGCATCCACTGCGACAGATAACCATCGGCCATGCGCGCGCGGTTGCGATACTGCGGCGATGACAAGCTGTGCTTGTGTCCGGCATCGTCAATGTTCATCGGGTGGATCAGCAGGAAGTCAGGATCGTGCTGCAAACGCAGGCTTTCTGCGTCTTCAAATAGGTGGGAATCCGGATAACCGTCATCCCAGTAAAAGTGGCCATACTGAATTGGCAGCTCGGGCGCGACCGTGTGGCGGTCGCGCGCCGAGTTGAACGGGGATTGGTTGTAGAGCTCACTCACCCAGTGATAGGCGGCCGCAGCGGTGGTAAGACCGGCGGCACGCGCGTAATGGAAGATGCTGCGCTGATTACTCAAGCGGCTGACGCCGTTATGAATAATGCCGCTGCGCACCGGTGGAATGCCGGTGAGAATGCATTCGTACAGCGGGCGCGACAGCGAAGGCAGCTCGCAGGTCAGCGTGTAATATTGGCCGTTGCCCTGCGCGCATTCTGCAAACAGATAGCCCATTGCGTGTTGCGCCACCTGATTACTCAGCCCATCCAACACCACCAGGATCGTTTTCATCCCTCGCTCCTTACTGCTTCATATTGATGATGACGTTCTCTTGCCACAGACGCGGCAGCATTTTCGAGGTTTTATCCCACGCAGCCTGGTCTTTGATTGGACGAGCATTTTTATACTCAGACTGCGGCAGCAGCTTGGCCTGCACGTCGGCTGGCAGCTTCAAGTGCTCGGCACGAATCGGACGCGCATAGCCTTTTGCCAGGTTGATCTGACCTTCATCAGACAGGATGTATTCACGCGCCAGCTTGGCGGCGTTCGGATGTTTGGCGTATTTGTTAATAATGGTGCTGTAGCCAGACGTCACGGAACCATCAGATGGAATCACCACTTCGTAGCGGTTTTTATCGATCTGATCGCGGTAGTTCAGGCCGTTAAAGTCCCACACTA
This sequence comes from Pantoea sp. YR525, assembly GCF_900116775.1. Classification (NCBI taxonomy): domain Bacteria; kingdom Pseudomonadati; phylum Pseudomonadota; class Gammaproteobacteria; order Enterobacterales; family Erwiniaceae; genus Pantoea; species Pantoea sp. YR525. The sequence goes on along the minus strand of NZ_FPBU01000010.1, from coordinate 135,478 downwards.
CAGCCACCTGAATTTCGCCTTTCTCGATGTTGGCAATCACCGGATCGGTCACGCCAAGGCGGCCTTCTTTCGCCAGATCGCCGAAGAAGCTCAACGCCGGTTTCACATTCTTCTCGTCACCGCCCAACGCGTAGCTTGCCGCTAATACGCCGTTCGCCGCCTGAGCCGCAGTGCCGACATCACCGATAGTGACCACATACTTACCTTTCTTCAGATCGGCCCAGCTGTGCGGCACATCTTTAACCTGCTGCTTATCCACCAGGAACGCGATGGTGCCGGTATAAGCCAGCATCCAGTTGCCATCCTGATCTTTCGCCCAGCTCGGGATTTGGTCCCAATGCGTTGGTTTATAGGGTTGCGCCACGCCTTTCGCCACGGCAATCGGACCGAAAGCCGCGCCCACATCACCAATATCGGCGCTGGCGTTCTCTTTCTCTGCATCAAATTTTGCCAGTTCCTGCGCAGAGGACATGTCGGTGTCGCTGTGCTTCAGACCATATTTGCTGTTGAGGTCACTCCAGGTATCTTTCCAGTTGGCCCAGCTATCTGGCATGCCGACGCTGTTAACTTGGCCTTCGGCGCGCGCGGCTTTTTCTAACGCGGCGAGGTCATTATCTGCGGCTTGCGCGGCAGGCAGCGCAAGCAGTACGGCACTGGCTACTACAGAGGCGATAAACGCTTTCATCTCGATTTCTCCCGGTATATGTTGTGGGACTTCTTGGTCTAGTCCAGCAAGAACCGAGCCAATGTAGCCCGAGTAGATGAAGGTTTTATGACCATGGTGGTGAAATGTGGTGTGGCGCGACGATCCACATGCGGTTACAGCGCGCTAAAGCGTGGGTTGTACTCTGTCACATTGTAGTCATCGAACTGTCATAGTGCAGATTTGCCCCAAAATGAGGCTGAAAAATGTTGTCGAAAACGGCGGATGTGATTGCGGCAGGGCTGCGGGAACGCATTGAAAACGGTGAATTTGCCAGCGGTCGTTTGCCTGCCGAACGCAGCTTAAGCGAACAATATTCCACCACGCGCATCACGCTGCGTGAGGCGCTGGGTTTGCTGGAAGCGCAGGGTATTATCTACCGGGAATTGCGTCGCGGCTGGTTTCTCGCTCCGCCGCGGTTGGTCTACAACCCTTCACATCACAGCCATTTTCACGCCATGGCCGCCGAGCAAGGGCGCATTGCCAGCACCGAAGTGCTGGAGGCGCGGGAAGTACCGGCACAACTGGCGATTGCGCGTCATCTGCAACTGCTTGAAGGCGATAAGGTTTACCGCATTCGCCGCCTGCGTCGTATTGACGGTCGCGCCGTGTTGTATGTCGAGCATTACCTCAATCCCGCTTTTTTTCCGGGATTGCTGGATGAAGACCTGACGCGTTCATTGACCGATCTGTATGACCAGCGCTACGGGATTCGCTACGGCGGCGCGCGTTTTACCATTTTGCCGGGACCGCTACCGGTGCGCGCCGCGCCCGCACTCAACGTGGCGAGCGGCACGCCCGGCTTGTTGATTACCCGCATCAACCGCGATCAGCACAAGCGCGTGATTGATTGCGACTGCGAGTTCTGGCGCTACGACGCGCTGTGCGTGGATGTCGAAGTATAAATATTGTGATTTTGATCACACTACAGCATGATAGCGCCAGTGAGTAATTGAGAGCGAGAGGCGCAAAAAATGACAATAAAAACAGGGGTTGGGCAGTACATTTCTTTAGCACTGCAGTGGGTGCTGAATATTGGTCTGATCATCCTGGCCATTATTCTGGTGGTGTTTCTCGGTAAAGAAACCATTCATCTGGCCAATGTGCTGTTTAGCACTGGCGAGCAGACGTCGTCCTATCTGCTGATTGAAGGCATCGTTATCTATTTCCTCTACTTCGAATTTATCGCCTTGATTGTGAAGTACTTTCAGTCTGGCTATCACTTTCCGTTGCGTTACTTCATCTATATCGGCATCACGGCGATTATTCGCCTGATCATCGTCGACCATAAAAATCCGTTTGATACGCTCTACTATTCAGCGGCGATTTTGATTCTGGTGGTGACGCTGTGGCTGGCCAACAGTAACCGCCTGAAGCGCGAGTAATAAACCCTGTTTTTAGCGCGTGGCACAACCAGCAGTGCCACGCATTCTCCTCTGCGTTAAACTAGGGCAACTTTTTTTCCGGAGATGTCCTGATGTCGCATGACGCGCTGCGCCAGTTACGCGCATTGCACTGGCTGCCAGCCTCTTCCCCGCAGCTTTCTGCCCCGTTACTTGACTGGTTAATGGAAGAAGACTCCATGACGCGTCGCTTCGAGCAGCATTGTCAGCAAGTGACCGTAGAACTGATCCGCGAAGCGTTTATAGGCGCCGATGAGATCACGGATGAGGCGGAGTTTCTGCCCGCCGATCAGCGCTTCTGGCTGCGCGAAATAGTGCTGTGCGGTGATGGCGTACCCTGGCTGATTGGCCGCACCGTGGTGCCAGAAAGCACGCTGAACGGTCCCGAGCAGATGCTGCAACAGCTCGGTACGCGCCCGCTCGGTCGCTATCTGTTCTCTTCATCTACTCTGAGCCGCGATTTTATCGATCCTGGTCAGGTTGGCGAGTTATGGGGACGCCGTTCTCGCCTGCGCTTGTCGGGCAAACCGCTACTGTTAACTGAACTGTTTTTACCAGCGTCGCCGCTCTATCGTGCGCTGGATCAAGGATAAACCACTGTGCAAAACACCTTACCCATGACCAAATGGCAGGCTTACTGCCGCCTGATGCGTATCGATAAACCCATCGGCACCGTGCTACTGCTGTGGCCAACTCTGTGGGCATTGTGGCTCTCCGGCATGGCGATTCCACCGCTGCCGGTGCTGCTGGTGTTTGTGCTCGGCGTTATCGTGATGCGTGCTGCCGGCTGCGTCATCAATGACTACGCTGACCGCAAAATCGATGGTCACGTTAAGCGCACGGCGTCACGTCCGCTGGCCAGCGGCGCGGTATCTGAGAAAGAGGCCAAACTGCTGTTCGCCGGTCTCGGCTTGCTGGCGTTTATGCTGGTGCTAACCATGAACACCATGACCATTTTGCTATCATTTGGCGGCCTGGCGCTGGCGTGGGTTTATCCGTTTATGAAGCGCTACACGCATCTGCCGCAGGTGGTGCTCGGCGCGGCATTTGGCTGGGCGATTCCGATGGGATGGGCGGCAGTTAGTGAGTCCTTACCTTTGGTCTGCTGGTTGGTGTTCCTGGCGAATATCTGCTGGACGGTGGCCTATGACACGCAGTACGCGATGGTCGATCGCGATGATGATTTAAAGATTGGCGTAAAATCGACAGCTATTCTGTTTGGTCGTTACGACAAACTGATTATCGGTTTATTGCAGCTGGCTACGCTGGGCCTGATGGCGCTGGTGGGCATGATGCTCAATCTGAATGGCGCATTTTACTGGTCGCTGCTGCTGGCAGCTGGCTTGTTTGTGCATCAGCAGAAGTTGATTGCCCAGCGCGAGCGCGATCCCTGCTTCCAGGCGTTTCTGAATAACAATTATGTGGGTATGGTGCTGTTTCTCGGCATTCTGCTTAGCACCGTGCCGTTTGCGGATTTGCTGTAAACGAAAATGGCGCACTGAAGCGCAATATTGTTCAGTTAAGCGTAGAGCGACTTTCGTTCGCCTTGCGGTGAGGCAGTTGCAGCACCTCCGTGCGGCGACCGAGCAGAGAGCGCCTGGCCGCGCCCTCAGCACTCCCGGGCCTTGCGCCAGCCCAGCTCGCCGCTGCGCGGTGCCTTCACTCGTTCAGCGAGTTGGGATGTCGCCTCAACACCCGCGCTGCACCATCAAGTCATAATTTTGACTCGCCATCGCTACAAGTCTCGTAGGGTCGCCATGAATGGCGACCAGGATGAGTCATCAGGCAGGAGGGATCGTGGGAGAATAGCGAGGACTTAGCAGGGCGCACCGAAGTGCGCCTTTGTGTTTTCATGTCGCCTACTAATCGTGAGTGACCGCGCTCTCAATCGTCAGACGGACATCGCTGGTTACCAGCTCCGCCAGCATCTGCCACATCATATGGCTGCGTTCAGCATCGGCATCGCCTTTGTCACTGATATAACCTTCATCACGCAGCGTAAGTACCAGCGCAGTGAACACCGCTTTATCAAAGAACTCTGGCGCGTTGATGCCGTGCAGCACAGAAAGACGCTGAGCCAGCGTGCGGCTCTCTTTCTCCAGCGTGCCACGGTTGATGGCCGGTTTCGCGCTGAGGATGGCGAAGGTAATCGCGAAGCGCTGTAACGTCTCACGAATACCCGCCGCCAACAGTTGCAGCGAACGGTGACGTGCCGGTGTCATTTTCAGCTGACCATCCTGCAAGGTAATCAGCCCCTGACGTGCCATCTCTGAACAGAGTGCGTTGAGCAGCTCAGGCAATTCCGCGTTGTCCCAGCGCAGGAACAGTTCGCTCTTCAGCATCGGATAAACCAGGCTAACCTGGCGCAGCAGCTCTGCTTCGCTGATTTCGCGGTGTTGCTGCACGATGGCGGCAATCAGGGATGGCATCACCAGCATGTGATGGATGTTGTTGCGATAGTAGGTCATCAGCACCGCCTGCTCGCGCGGCAAAATGATGATGTCGCCAATACTGTCTTGCTCGGTCTCGAACTTGTTCATGCCCATCGCGTGATCAAGCAGCGCTTCGGCGCTCATATCGGGCACCGTGGCTTCCGGCGAATACGGCACGTTGCGCAGCAGTTGGGTGTAGCACTCTAACTGCTCAATCAGCTGTTCGCGGGTCAGTGAACGCTGACGTGATGCCAGTAGCGCAGTCACGCACAGGTTCATGGCGTTGGCTGCACCGGCTTCGTTGATGCGTACCATCAGCTTCGCCGCAATGTCATTCACGGCAGGCGTCATCCACGCAGGGCGTTGCGGTTCGATAGGATCAATCGCATCACGCCATTCCGGCACGTTTTTGTTCAGGTAGTTCATCAACGGCAGCGGTTCGCCGAAGTTAACGTAGCCTTGGCCCAAATTGCGCAGCTTACGCAAGCCGCGCACCATCTGCAGGAAGCTCTCTTTCTCTTTGGCCGCGCCACGCAGCTCTTTGGCATACGTGCCCACTTCCATCACGTGCTCGTAACCGATGTAAATCGGCACGAAGGTGATCGGGCGACTGCCGCCGCGCAGCATCGCCTGCAGCGTCATCGACAGGGTGCCGGTTTTCGGGTCCAGCAAACGGCCGGTACGCGAACGTCCGCCTTCCACAAAGTATTCAACGGAGTAACCACGGCTAAACAGCTCGCCGAGATATTCACGGAACACGGTGGAATAGAGTTTGTTGCCCTTAAAAGTACGACGAATAAAGAACGCGCCCAGACGGCGGAAAATCGGGCCAGCAGGCCAGAAATTCAGGTTGATACCCGCAGCAATGTGCGGTGGCACCAGGCCTTGATGATAAAGCACGTAGGAGAGCAGCAGATAATCCATGTGGCTGCGGTGGCAAGGCACATAGACAATCTCATGACCATCCTGCGCCAGCTGACGCACGCGCTCACCGCCATGCACGTTGATGCCCTGATACAGGCGGCTCCACAGCCAGCCCATCACGCGGTCAGTGACTTTAATCGCTTCGTAAGAGAAGTTGGCCGCCACTTCTTCCATCATTTCGATGGCGTTCTGCTGGGCTTTCTCATGCGAAATCTTTTTGCTGCGCGCTTCATCTTCTACCGCTTTTTCAATCGCTTTGGACTGTAAAAGCTTGTTGAAGAGATCCTGACGTGCAGGCAGACGCGGGCCGACCGCAGCCAGACGTTGGCGAGCAAAGTGAATACGCGCCACGCGAGCCAGCTTCTGCGCAATCGACTTATCGGTGCCGTGTTCGGTCGCCATCTGGCGTAGCGAAACGGTTTGCGAGAAGCGGACAAAGCTGTCGCGGCCGTGCCACAAAATGGCGAAGAACTTCTGCACACCATTCAGCACGCGCAGATGCGGCGTGGATTCACCGGATGTTTCACGTCCCGGCGCGCGACCAAACATCACCGCGACCGGCAGCATTTGCACGTCGAGTTGCGGGTTACTGCGGTGCAAATCCAGATAATCGTGGAACAGCTTCACCGATTCGGGATTGGCCACGAAATAGGGAATCACGCGCGGACCATCGTGAATAAACACGTGGCGCGGCAGCAGGGTGCCATCGATCTCCAGCGGAGCCAGCGGATCGGGCAGATCATGTTTCAGGCATTGAGCACGCAGCGTGAGCAAGTCAGCCTTTGAATCATAAGGCAAAACATACATCACCGGACGTGTCGGATCGATACCGTGTTCAGAGACGGGATCGGTCGGAATGACCTTACTTTTTACCAAAATAGAGAGTGGTAAATTCAATAATTTGTAATAGAGTTTACGCCAACCTGACATAGACAACTTTAAGCCTCTTGTTAGCAAAGCGCGGCAAGCATACCAGAAAGCGCAGCGAAGGTCTGTGGCTCTGCCGCCTCATACTGCCCACACATTGACGTCAAAATAGATCAAGGGTTCCATAGACATGGCAAATAACGTCACCGGTTTAGTAAGAATAGTGAAAGCAGCCGGTTATTCCTGGCAGGGCCTGCGTGCCGCATGGCAGCACGAAGCCGCATTTCGGGAGGAAGCTGTCGCCGCGCTGGTGGCAATTCTCGTGGCCTGCTGGCTGGATGTAGATACCCTTTCCCGCATCTTGATGATTGGCTCGGTAGTGTTGGTTATCATCGTTGAGATCCTTAATAGCGCTATCGAAGCGGTGGTTGACCGCATCGGGCAGGAGCAACATCCGCTCGCGGGCCGCGCCAAAGATATGGGATCGGCCGCCGTATTGCTGACTATCTTACTGGCTCTGTTCGTCTGGATCGCGCTGCTCTGGACGCATTTGAGATAGGGATTCCAGATTCATCAAACCGCTGATTTTTCCCTCTGTTACGGTTTTCATTTCGCGAATACCTGTATATACTCACAGCGACTGTATAAACAACCAGGGGGCGGGATGAAAGCGTTAACTGCACGGCAGCAACAGGTCTATGACCTGATTCGCGACCATATTAACCAGACGGGCATGCCGCCAACGCGTGCGGAAATTGCTGCGCAACTGGGTTTTCGCTCGCCCAATGCTGCTGAAGAGCATCTGAAAGCGCTGGCGCGTAAAGGCGTAATTGAAATTGTTTCCGGCGCATCGCGCGGGATTCGTTTGCTAATGGAAGAAGAACCGAGCGAAGGGCTGCCGCTGATTGGCCGCGTCGCTGCCGGTGAACCCCTGCTGGCGCAGGAACATATTGAAGCCCACTATCAGGTGGATGCTAATCTGTTCAAACCAAGTGCCGATTTCCTGCTGCGTGTAAGCGGTATGTCGATGAAAGATATCGGCATTATGGATGGCGATCTGTTAGCGGTGCATAAAACGCAGGAAGTGCGTAACGGCCAGGTTGTCGTGGCGCGCATTGATGATGAAGTCACCGTGAAACGCTGGAAAAAGCAGGGCGCGATTGTTCATCTGCTGCCGGAAAACACCGATTTCCAACCGATTGTTGTTGATACCCGTGAGCAGTCACTAACTGTTGAAGGTTTAGCTGTCGGGATTGTACGCAACGGCGAGTGGCTCTGATCAGTTTCTGATCCTCCCCAACTGCGGCGGTGTGAATTTTGCGCTGACCGCAGTCTGCTGTTTTACTTCTCTGTGACTCTTTCTGCGGCTCACGCTGGCGCCATTACGCTGATTACCGCACACAACGGAATGGGCTGATGCAGCTGTTTTCCTCTTCAGATAAAACACTCTGGCGGCTAGCGCTGCCGATGATCCTGTCAAATATCACCGTCCCGTTACTGGGCGTGGTGGATACCGCTGTTATTGGTCATCTCGATAGCCCGATTTATCTCGGGGGCGTCGCCGTGGGCACAACAGCGACCAGCTTCATCTTTATGCTTCTGCTATTCCTGCGCATGAGCACCACCGGATTGACCGCTCAGGCATTTGGCGCCAACGACAAAGCTGCGCTGGCGCGCGCCTTGACGCAACCGCTGCTGATTGCGCTAATTTTTGGCGTGCTGTTTATGGTGTTGCGAACGCCTGTAAGCAGTCTGGCAGCAGCCTTGATGGGCGGCAGCCCGGAAGTGCAGCAGCAGGCGAAAATCTTTATTGAGATTCGCTGGCTGAGTGCGCCCGCAACCTTAGCCAATTTGGTGATTCTTGGCTGGCTGCTGGGCGTCCAATATGCGCGGGCACCGATGGTGTTGCTGATCATCGGCAATCTAGTGAATATCCTGCTTGATCTGCTGTTCGTACTAAAGCTGCATTGGGGTGTGGCTGGCGCGGCGGCGGCTACCGCGCTGGCAGAATATGTCACGCTGGGCGTGGGTTTGTGGATGGTAGCGCGCGTGCTGAAAATGCGCGGTATCCACTTTACTCTGCTTAAAAGTAGCTGGCGCGGCGATGCGGCGCGGCTATTCCGCCTCAATCGCGACATTATGCTGCGTTCTTTAATGCTGCAAATTTGCTTCGCGTCGCTCACTATCCTTGGCGCACGAATTGGTCCGGATGTGGTGGCGGTCAATGCGGTGCTGTTGATGTTCCTCACTTTTACCGCATACGCGCTGGATGGTTTTGCCTACGCGGTTGAAGCCTGTTCAGGTGAAGCTGTTGGGGCCAAAGATCGCAGTCGGCTGTTGCTGATTTGGCATGCGGCTTGCCGCCAGGCTTGCTTCGTCGCAGCGATCTTTGCGCTGATTTATGCATTCACCGGTCCGCAGATTGTGGCGATGCTGACGTCACTGGAAGCGCTACGAGAGATGGCCGACAGATATCTTATTTGGCAGGTGATTATGCCGCTGGTTGGCGTTTGGTGTTATCTGCTGGATGGCATGTTTATCGGCGCGACGCGCGGCCGTGAGATGCGTAACAGCATGGTGATGGCGGCACTCGGCTACGGTGTATCGCTGCTCACATTGCCGTGGCTCGGCAATCACGGTTTATGGCTGGCAGTGACGGTGTTCCTGGCGCTACGCGGACTGACGCTGTGGCTGATCTGGCGCGGTCACTGGCAACGTGATAGCTGGTTCAACGCCTGAATAAGCGAAGCGTAACCTACAGATTAATCTGTAATTCTCTGCAAACTGCGAAACGGCTACTACAATTACCTTATACGGCGCACATGAGTAGCGCGTTGTGTGGGTATATCGCCAGATAGATAGGCGATGTATCTATCTCACTCAGGATGAAGTGGAGGATTGTTATGAACAAAGACGAAGCGAGCGGAAACTGGAAGCAGTTTAAAGGGAAATTTAAAGAGAAGTGGGGCAAGCTTACGGATGACGACATGACGGTGATCGAAGGTAAACGCGATCAGTTGGTCGGTAAAATCCAGGAGCGCTACGGTTATGCGAAAGACCAGGCCGAGCAAGAAGTTAAGGACTGGGAAAGCACCAATAAAGATTACCGCTGGTAATCGCCCCTTAATGAATATGCTCCTACCCGCCAATCATTTAGCGTAGTGATTGGCCCGGCACAAGGATGTGCCTCTCTATTTTCTTACCCGTTTTTTCCCCTCAACCTGATGGTCATGCTCGCAACTTTCATGATGCGTGCAAGCCGCCACTTCTGCGCAGTTCTCACACAGGCCATGCGCCTCAATTACAGTATGACGCAGAGAAAATCCCGCCTGATCCGCTAACGAAGCAATGGTCTTTTCCACACCATGAGCATGTTTTTCAGTCACTGCCGCGCAACCGTCACACACCAACATCACTGAAGTATGTGCCGGCTCATCAAAATGATGACAAACCACATAACTGTTATTCGACTCAACGCGATGAATAAATCCCTGTTCTAGCAGGAAATCCAGCGCGCGATAAATGGTGGGCGGTTTAGCTTGCGGTTCACTGACACGCAGCTGATCCAGCAAATCGTAAGCGCTTATCGAACCATTCTGCTCTGCCATCAAGCGCAGCACTTCCGCGCGCTGAGTGGTGAGGCGCACGCCGCGATCAAGGCAAAGTGATTCAGCCTGGGTAAGAAGTTGTTCTGGCGTGAGGTTTGACATAAGCATTCTCCGGGTTGCAGGTGATGTTATTTTATCACACAAATTTTTACGCTGCTGTGATTGCTTATTTTGCTTAAATTCTTACAGAAAATTCCCACCAATCAATCGATTACCCTTACTGTTTTTCGATCAATTTTGTTGCAATCAACATTTCTGAAAAATGCGTACCGGCAGGCAGCGCAACGGCTGCACGGATTTTGCTTTGCAACTCACCGGGTTAGCGTCTATGGTTCAAAAGGTCTTAAGTAATTTCTGGTATCAATTTACTCACTGTTAATTTTTCTGCATAAAAACACAGCGGAATGATGCTTACGCATCCAATTCTGCGAATAGCAGTGCTATTTCCTTTTAATTCACAGCAATGAAGCGTTAGCCAGGGTTCAGAATAGCGGCTAACTAAACTTTCAGTCGGTGAGTGATTCAGCGACATTTCAAAGGTGATGGCAGGCTCATGGTGAAGACAATATTCAGGCACAAAAAAGTAGCTTATCTTGTTGGTTTGAATGCAGTATTTCTTTCTTCCTCAGCTCTGGCAGCAGGTACATGGTATGACGCGCGTAACGACGCAATGGGCGGTACCGGCGTAGCCTCTTCCACCTGGAGTTCCGCAGTGCTGGCTAACCCAGCATTGATGACCAAAGCGCAACCTGAAGATAACGTCAGCATCATTTTTCCTTCAGCCGGTGCACAGGTTACTGATAAAGACAAATTGATCGATCGCGTCGATGACATCACTGATACCGTTGATCGTTATCAGGACGTAATCGATAACCTGACCTTTGCCGATTACCTCAATGGTTACCCGCAGTTGAAGGCCGCAGCAGGCGATATGGCTAATCAGCTCAGCGATCTGCGCGGCAATAAAGCCAACGCAACGGCGGGCGTAGCCCTGGCCGTCACCGTTCCAAATGAAACCTTACCTTTTGCCTTTATCACTAAGGCGTACGGTACTGCGCACGTGCGCGCCAACGTAGCGGATAGCGATATTGCCTACCTGCGCGCTGTTGCCGATGGGTCAAGAATTCCTGTTCCGGGTGATGAAGATAACTTGCGCTCCAGCGCCAATGGCTTGGCGGCTCTGGTCACCGATTATGGTGTGTCAGTCGCGCATGAGTTCTCGATTGCCGGCCATCCGGTTTCTGTCGGCGTGACGCCAAAGCTGCAGAAAACCTGGCTGTATAACTACACCGCGAGTATCTACAACTACGACAAGAGCGACATCAACAACAGCCGCTATCGCAGCAGCGATACCGGTTTCAACGTGGATGCTGGCGTTGCAACGGATTTCGGTGAGAACTGGACCTTCGGTGTGACCGGGCAAAACCTGATCTCGCGCGATATCGACACCAAAGAGGTGAACGGCTACCGCGATACTTACCAAATACGTCCACTGGTTACGACCGGGCTTTCCTGGAATAACGGGCCGTTCACGCTGGCCGGTGATGTTGATCTGACTGAAACCAAGCGCTTCAAATCGGAAGACAGCAGCCAGTATGCTGGCGTAGGTGCGGAGTATCGTGTACTGAATTGGCTGGCGCTGCGCGCCGGTTATCGTGCCGATCTGAAGTCGAACGATACTGACGTGTTCACCGCTGGTTTGGGTGTGTCACCGTTCAACAATACCGTTCATCTTGATCTGGCCGGTTCTGTGGGTAAAGACAATACCGTGGGTGCGATGCTGCAGCTCGGATTTAACTTCTAATTCCCCGTCTGATAACGGGCGGCTGTGCCGCCCGTTTTGCTGTGATATGATTGCGCAGTTTCTCATCACTTAACTTACTGCGGATTTACTGCGTTTCATGACCGATACTTTCTCCTCGCAACGTTTTTCCATCGCCCCAATGCTCGACTGGACCGATCGTCACTGTCGTTATTTCCACCGTCAGCTGAGCGGCGACACGCTGCTATACACCGAAATGGTGACGACCGGCGCGATCATCCACGGTAAAGGTGACTATCTGGCTTACAGCGAGGAAGAACATCCGCTGGCGCTGCAGCTGGGTGGTAGCGATCCCGCCGCGCTGGCGCAGTGCGCAAAGCTGGCAGAAGAGCGTGGCTACGATGAGATAAACCTCAACGTGGGTTGTCCGTCCGATCGCGTACAGAACGGCCGTTTTGGAGCTTGCCTGATGGGCGATGCGGCGCTGGTTGCCGACTGCATTAAAGCGATGCGCGATGTGGTGAGCATTCCGGTGACGGTGAAAACCCGTATCGGCATTGATGAGCAGGACAGCTACGAATTCCTGTGTGATTTTATTGGCACCGTGGCGCAACAGGGCGGCTGTGATACCTTTATTATCCACGCGCGCAAAGCCTGGCTTTCCGGTTTGAGTCCGAAAGAGAATCGCGAGATTCCGCCGCTCGATTATCCACGCGTCTACCAATTGAAGCGCGACTTCCCGGCGCTGACCATGGCGATTAATGGCGGCATCAAAACCCTGGAAGAAGCTAAGCTGCATCTGCAGCATATGGATGGCGTGATGATGGGGCGCGAAGCCTATCAGAATCCGGGCATTCTGGCGCAGGTGGACCGCGAACTTTTTGGCCGCGATACGCCGCGCGTCGATCCGGTGGCAGTGGTGCGCTCGATGTATCCGTACATCGAAGCTGAATTATCTAAAGGCATGTATCTCGGCCATGTTACACGTCATATGCTTGGCCTGTTCCAGGGTATTCCCGGTGCGCGCCAGTGGCGTCGTTACTTAAGTGAAAACGCCCATAAACCCGGTGCCGATGTGCGCGTGCTGGAAGCGGCGTTAGCGTTGGTAGCGGATAAGATCCCGCAGGAAGTGATGTAATCATCGTCAGGCAAGCCGGAGCGTTCCGGCTTTTGTAGGGTGCGCATTCATGCGCACATCAAGGCCAGCAGGATGGTTTTTTCTGCGCCATAAATTAGTTTTTTTCATCATCCTTTCAAGCCTTCACTCATCCCTTATCCAACATATTCAAACAGTTAGCCAAATTTATAAGTTGGCACGCATCTTGTAATATTCCTGATGTTACTCACACAGGAGAGCCTTAGTGGAAATTCTATTTGTTATCGGCTTTTTTCTGATGCTGCTGTTCACCGGCGTTTCGTTGCTGGGCGTGATTGCGGCATTGGTGGTGGCGACCGCTTTGATGTTCTTTGGCGGATTGCTGGCAATTGTTATCAAAGTGTTGCCATGGCTGGTGCTGGCAGTGGCTGTTGTATGGCTTTATCGCGCATTTACCACGCCTTCAGGTGAGGCTAAATTACGCAGGCTGAAAAGAAAAATCAGTGACTTAGATAGAAGGGATTGGCGCTAATTGCGGTGATGATCACAGACTCGGAAATTGCTTAGAATAATTCCGCATTTAAACATATTTTTTACTTATGTTTTCTGTCAGGATGATTGGCGTTGTTTCAAACGAATTCATCGCCGCTGTCCCTACACCAGCGCGAACTATAAAAAAGAAAGAAAAAGGGGCTTCCTACGGGAAGCCCCGTTTGCATTTAGCGATCAGGGAATCAACAGGCTGGAACCCTGAGTTGCGCGACTCTCCAGCACCTGATGCGCGCGCAACGCGTCACGCAAGGCAAATTTCTGCTGCTCTGACACATTAAGCTGAATTGCCCGGCTGGCGATCAATGAGAACAATTCATTACTGGCGGCATCCAGTTCTTCGCGGTTGGTGATGTAGCCGAACAGCGAAGGGCGAGTGACGAACAGCGAGCCTTTCTTATTGAGAATGCCAAGATCAACGCCGGTTACCGGACCCGATGCATTACCAAAGCTGACCATTAATCCGTGGCGACGCAGGCTATCCAGCGAAGGTTCCCAGGTATCTTTTCCCACCGAGTCATACACTACGGCCACTTTCTCGCCATTGGTCAACTCGCTGACGCGCTTCGCAATATCCTCTTCGCGATAGTTGATCGTCGCCCAGGCGCCGGCATCTTTGGCAATCTTCGCTTTCTCAGCTGAACCTACAGTGCCAATCAGATGTGCGCCGAGCGCTTTGGCCCATTGGCAGGCGATCAAACCCACGCCACCGGCTGCGGCATGGAACAGGAAGATTTCATCGGCTTTCACTTTATAGGTTTGGCGCAGCAGATACTGCACGGTTAACCCTTTAAGGAAAGAGGCCGCGCCTTGCTCAAAGGAGATGCTGTCCGGCAAGATTACCAGGCGATCCTCCGCCACATTGTGCACTTCGCTATACGCACCGAGCGCGGCCTGGCAATAGACCACGCGGTCGCCCGCCTTAAAACGCGTCACCGCCGATCCCACGCGCTTCACCACGCCGGCCGCTTCGGTGCCCAGGCCGGAAGGGAAGCTGCTTTGCGGATACAAACCGCTGCGCACGTAGGTATCAATGTAGTTAATGCCAATCGCCTTGTTTTCCACCTGCACTTCGTGCTCGGCGGGATCGGCTAATTCGAAATCGACCCATTGCAGCACATCTGGGCCGCCGTGTTGGTTGAACTGAATACGCTTTGCCATTCTGACTCCTGTGATTGTTCATCCTGGGACGTTATACTTGCGCGTCCCTTTCACGATCGGTAATGCATTCACTATGGCAGGAAATAAACCCACCAACAAATCGAACGAACCCCGCGATCGGCAGCTGGAAGGCGTGAAAATGCCGCCGCATTCCATAGAAGCGGAGCAGTCGGTGCTCGGTGGGTTGATGCTGGATAACCAGCGCTGGGACAACGTTTCTGAACGCGTCGTCGCCAATGATTTCTTCAACCGCTCGCACCGCATGATCTTCACGGAAATGCAGCGTTTGCTGGAAGCGGGCCAGCCGATCGACCTTATTACACTCTCTGAATCGCTGGAAACGCTGGGCGAATTAGAGATGGCCGGCGGCTTCGCCTATCTGGCCGAGCTGGCAAAGAATACGCCAAGTGCGGCGAACATCGGTGCTTATGCCGATATCGTGCGCGAACGTGCAGTAGTGCGCGAGATGATCTCGGTGGCGAACCAAATCGCCGATGCCGGTTACGATCCGCAAGGACGGAGCAGTGAAGATCTGCTCGACTTCGCCGAATCCAACGTTTTCAAAATTGCTGAACAGCGCGCCAATAAAGATCAGGGTCCGCAGAATATCGAGCAGATTCTCGAAGCCACGGTTTCGCGTATTGAGTCGCTAGTTTCAACGCCGCACGATGGCGTGACCGGCGTCGATACCGGCTATCAGGATTTGAACAAAAAAACCGCCGGTTTACAGGGCTCGGATCTGATTATCGTCGCGGCGCGTCCTTCAATGGGCAAAACCACCTTCGCCATGAATTTGTGCGAAAACGCCGCGATGTTGCAGGACAAGCCCGTGCTGATTTTCAGTCTGGAGATGCCCAGCGAACAGCTGATGATGCGTATGCTGGCATCGCTGTCGCGCGTGGATCAGACGCGTATTCGTACCGGTCAGTTGGAAGATGAAGATTGGGCGCGCATTTCCGCCACCATGGGGATTTTGCTCGAGAAGAAGAACATGTTTATTGATGACTCTTCTGGCCTGACGCCAACTGAAGTGCGTTCACGCGCGCGCCGCATTTTCCGCGAAAACGGCGGATTGAGCCTGATCATGATCGACTACCTGCAGCTGATGCGCGTGCCTGCACTGTCCGACAACCGTACGCTGGAGATCGCAGAGATCTCGCGCTCGCTCAAAGCGCTGGCGAAAGAGTTGAATGTGCCGGTGGTGGCGCTGTCGCAGCTGAACCGCTCACTGGAACAACGTGCGGATAAGCGTCCGGTGAACTCGGATCTGCGTGAATCAGGCTCGATCGAGCAGGATGCCGACTTGATCATGTTCATTTATCGTGACGAGGTGTATCACGAAAACAGCGATCTTAAAGGCATCGCCGAGATCATCCTCGGTAAGCAGCGTAACGGCCCGATCGGTACGGTACGTTTGACCTTTAATGGCCAATGGTCGCGCTTTGATAACTACGCTGGCCCGCAATACGACGACGAATAACCCTTTCAACCCGGATGCATGCACGTTTTGTGCATGCATTTCACGTCATCAGAAAATAGTGTTGGACAACCCCGGCTTTAATCAGGTTATCTGTACCAAAGCGCCCCTTATTTCGCTGTGGAAACAGAATGACTCAGGTAGACGATCACGACCTTAAGATATTGACATTATTACAATCTAACGGACGCCTCACCAACCAGGAACTCAGTGATTTAGTCGGACTTTCGGCATCGCAATGTTCACGCCGCCGCATCAATCTTGAGCAGGCCAATCTCATTCTCGGCTATCACGCGCGCCTCTCGCCCGACGCGGTGGGCCTTGGCATGGTGGGATTAATTGAAGTGCGATTGAAAAACCACACGCCCGATTATGAAGAGAGTTTCCATCGCATGGTTGAGGAAGAAGCCGCCATCGTCGATGCCTTTAAAACCACCGGCGATGCCGATTATCTGCTGAAAGTAGCGGTGGCCGATTTGGCTTCTCTGAGCGCGTTGATCAGCCAGTTAGTGGCTGGTCATCAAAGCGTGGCACATGTGAAAACGTCCGTGGTATTGAGCCGTTTAAAAGAGAACGGTTTGATGATGATCCCGCAGCACAAAACGCGCCAAAAAAGTGCGTGATGTGCTAATCTGGTGCAATTATTGCCTTAATAATGCAAAAAACGCGCACCAGAAAACAGATTTGTGCATGGGTTGATGGTTTGAGTCTCAATTGATGCACAAAAACCTGCAATAAAGCGCCTTAGTTATCAATTGGATAATCGCTGGCACCCATCGGCGGCGCGCATACGTCGCCGATGTGGTGCGTTTTTTGCATTTGAACCGCATCATTTGCAATGAGATTAACCCATGGATAACGTTGTTCAACCCACCAAAGTTCCCCATTCGCTGATTGAAGATGCGCTGGCAATAGTGCTCGGCACGCTGATGGTCTCTTTCGGCGTCATTATGCTGAAACAGGCTGGCGCACTGACCGGCAGTTCAGCGGGTATTGCCTTCTTAATCAGCTATTTGTCGCCGCTCTCCTTTGGTAGCGCCTTCTTCCTGATCAACCTGCCATTTTACTGGCTGGCCGTGCGCCGCATGGGCTGGGAATTTACCCTGAAAACCTTCTGCGCCGTTGGCCTGGTGTCGCTGTTCGCCCATTTGCATCCGCTGTTTGTGCATTTTTCTGCGCTAAATCCGTTTTATGCGACACTGTTCGGTAACGTGGTGATGGGCATTGGGTTTATAGTGTTGTTCCGTCACAAAGCCAGCCTCGGCGGCATCAATATTTTGGCGCTCTGGCTGCAGGACCGCATCGGTCTGCGTGCCGGAAAACTGCAAATGGCGGTTGATACCTGCGTGGTATTAGCGTCACTGTTTGTGGTGTCGTTACCGATGCTGTTTGCTTCAATCGCGGGCGCGGTGATCCTCAATCTCATCATCGCAATGAATCATCGTCCCGGCCGTTACATGGTTTGATGACGCATCTTTACCTCTTATTTATGACCAATCATGGAGATCTGCACCGTGTTTCAAAACGTTGATGCCTATGCCGGCGATCCGATTCTGTCGTTGATGGAAACCTTCAAACAAGATCCGCGCGATAACAAAGTAAACCTGAGCATTGGTCTCTATTACAACGAAGCGGGCATCATTCCTCAGCTGCAGGCGGTTGCCGCAGCAGAAGAGCGCCTGCAGGCGCAGCCGCATCAGGCGTCGCTGTATCTGCCGATGGAAGGTCTGAACGCTTACCGTAACGCCATTGCACCGCTGCTGTTCGGTAAACAACATCCGATGCTGCAAGCGGGCCGTATTGCGTCCATCCAGACCTTAGGTGGCTCAGGTGCGCTGAAAGTCGGTGCTGATTTCCTTAAGCGTTACTTCCCAGCGTCAAACGTGTGGGTGAGCGATCCAACGTGGGAAAACCATATCGCAATCTTCAACGGTGCGGGCTTCGATGTAGAGACTTATCCGTGGTACGACGCAGAAACCAACGGCGTGAAGTTTGATGCGTTCATCGCCAAGCTGAAAACCTTGCCGAAACAATCCATCGTTCTGCTGCATCCGTGCTGCCACAACCCAACCGGCGCCGATCTGACCAACGCGCAGTGGGACGAGACTACCGAAGTGCTGAAAGCGCAGGAGCTGATTCCGTTCCTCGATATCGCTTATCAGGGCTTTGGTGCGGGCATGGAAGCAGATGCTTATGCGATTCGCGCCATTGCGGCTGCCGGCTTGCCAGCGCTAGTGAGCAACTCGTTCTCCAAGATCTTTTCGCTGTACGGCGAGCGTGTTGGCGGCTTGTCCATTGTCTGCGACAGCGCGGAAGAGTCTGCTCGTGTGCTGGGTCAGCTGAAAGCGACTGTGCGTCGCAACTATTCCAGCCCGCCAAACTTTGGTGCGCAGGTGGTTTCCTGCGTGCTGAACGACGAAGCGCTGCTGAATAACTGGCTGGCAGAAGTGGAAGCGATGCGTCTGCGCATTATCGAAATGCGCCAGGCGCTGGTGAATGTGTTGAGCACCAAGCTGCCGGGCCAAAACTTCGATTACCTGCTGAAGCAGCGCGGTATGTTCAGCTACACCGGCCTGAGCGCGCAGCAGGTTGATCGTCTGCGTGATGAGTTCGGCGTCTACCTGATTGCCAGCGGCCGCATGTGCGTTGCCGGCCTGAACAGCCGTAACGTCAACCAGGTTGCTGAGGCGTTTGCCGCAGTAATGTAAGCCTTTATACCCGAGCAAAACAAAGCCACCACGCTAACTCGCTGGTGGTTTTTTTATGGGCACAATCGGGACGGGTCTTGTTGGCTCCAGTTAGTCAGACCTTTAGTTTTGAGCGGTTTATGTTTTTCGGAAACACCAGAACGTTTGAAACTAACAACAAGGAACCGCCATGAGCCATTTCTCCTCTGTGATGAAACCCCTCGCGTATGCCATGACGTTGGCAATCACATTGCCAGCATTTGCAACCGAACTGACGCGCGATAACGGCGCGCCGGTTGGTGATAACCAGAATTCACAAACCGCGGGCGAGCACGGTGCGGTGCTGCTGCAGGACGTGCAGCTGATCCAGAAGCTGCAGCGCTTTGACCGTGAACGCATTCCAGAGCGCGTGGTTCACGCACGCGGTACCGGCGCACACGGCGAGTTCCGCGCCAGCAAAGACATCAGTGACTTAACCATTGCCG
This sequence comes from Pantoea sp. YR525, assembly GCF_900116775.1. Lineage (NCBI taxonomy): Bacteria > Pseudomonadati > Pseudomonadota > Gammaproteobacteria > Enterobacterales > Erwiniaceae > Pantoea > Pantoea sp. YR525. The sequence continues at coordinate 116,324 of NZ_FPBU01000010.1, read as the reverse complement.
AAGTGTTCAAACCGGGCAGCGTAACGCCGGTATTTGTGCGTTTCTCTTCAGTTGTTCACAGCAAACATTCTCCGGAAACGCTGCGCGACCCACGCGGTTTTGCCACCAAGTTTTACACCAGTCAGGGCAACTGGGATTTAGTCGGCAACAACCTGCCGGTGTTCTTCATCCGTGACGCGATTAAATTCCCGGACATGGTGCACGCATTTAAGCCTGATCCACGTACCAACCTTGGCAACGACGCCCGCACTTTTGATTTCTTCTCACATGTACCAGAAGCCACGCACGGCCTGACCATGTTGTTCTCCAACATGGGTACGCCAGCAAACTATCGTCAGATGGATGGCAACAGCGTGCACGCCTATAAGTTTGTCAACGCAAAAGGCGAAGTGCACTATGTGAAATTCCACTGGAAAACCCTGCAGGGCGAGAAAAACCTCGATCCAGGCGAAGTGGCGGCAATTCAAAGCGGCACCTTCAGCCACATGACCGAAGATTTAGTGGCATCGATCAACAACAAAGCCTTCCCGAAATGGGATCTCTATATTCAAACCATTAAAGCCAGCGATCTGGATAAATTCGACTTCAACCCGCTGGACGCCACCAAAATCTGGCCGGGTATCGCTGAAGTGAAAGTGGGCCAGATGGAACTGAACCGCAACGTGGATAACTTCTTCCAGGAAACCGAGCAGGTCGCGATGGCGCCATCGAATCTGGTGCCGGGCATTGAGCCATCAGAAGATCGCCTGTTGCAGGGCCGTTTGTTCTCCTACGCCGATACCCAGATGTACCGCTTGGGCGCCAATGGCCTGACGTTGCCGGTCAACGCGCCGCGCGTGCCGGTGAGTAACGGTAATCAGGATGGAGCGATGAACAGCGGCAAAGCTGACGATCATGGCGTGAACTATCAGCCAAGCCGTATCTATCCGCGTGAGGAGCTGCAGAGTGCACGTTACAGCCACAGCCCGCTGAGCGGCACCACACAGCAGGCGATGATTGCTAAAACGCAGAACTTTAAGCAGGCGGGCGATCTGTATCGTTCCTTTAACGACAAAGAGAAAACCGATCTGATCAATTCTCTGGGCGGCGCGCTGAAAGGTGTGGATGTGCAGAGCCGCGCCATTATGCTGTCGTATTTCTACAAGGCCGATAAAGAGTACGGCGAGCGTCTGGCTGCCATCACCAAAGATGATGTGGGCAACATCAAAACCATGGCCGCTAAGCTGAGCGACTAACCTTCAGGCGGCAGAGTTCACGCTCTGCCGCTTTTTCCTCTCTTCAGGGTTTACCTTTCGCCGACATGCTGCACACTTAAACGGTGTGATTACTTTTAGGATTCTGGCATGTGGCATCAACAAACGCTTACGCTTGGCGCCAAAGCGCGCGGCTTTCATCTGATTACCGACGAGATTGTCAGCCAGCTTCACGGCTTATCCGATGTGCGCGTCGGCCAATTGCATCTCCTGCTGCAACACACATCGGCGTCTCTAACGCTAAATGAGAATTGCGATCCCACTGTGCGCAGCGATATGGAGCAGCATTTCTTACGCCATGTTCCGGAAAGTGCGCCTTATCAGCACGACTACGAAGGGGCCGACGACATGCCTGCACACATCAAATCGTCGCTACTCGGCGTTTCGCTCCTGATTCCGGTCAACCGTGGTCGCCTGATGTTAGGCACATGGCAGGGAATCTGGTTGGGTGAACATCGGGTGCAGGGCGGTGCGCGGCGTATCGTGGCGACCTTACAAGGGGAATAAAACATGAACACATCGGATTTACTGACGTACTGCATGAGCAAGCCGGGCGCGGAGCAAAGCTTTAAAGAGTGCTGGCAGGCGACGCAGATTAAAAGTGAAGGCGTGCTGTTTGCCATGCTTTATGAGGTAAAAGGGCGTCCGGCTTTGTCGCTGAAAGCAACGCCTGCACTGGCGGAATTATTACGTGAGGAGCATAACGATGTGTTTCCCAGCGAGCACTTAAACAAGTCGCACTGGAGCACGTTGTGGCTGGACGGTTCGCTGAAGGATTCGCAGATTTACTATCTGGTGGATGCTTCCTGGCAACAGGCTGACGCCACGCGTGAAGCGGGCGTCAACCATGATGACCACTGAGGCGAATTAAGCCGCAGATTCTTCGCGCAGGGTATTGATATCAATCACGAAGCGGTATTTCACGTCGCTTTTCAGCATACGCTCGTAGGCTTCGTTGATTTGATTCATCGCAATCAGTTCGATATCTGAAGTGATACCGTGCTTGCCGCAGAAATCCAGCATCTCCTGGGTTTCCGCGATGCCGCCAATCAGTGAACCGGCGATGCTGCGACGTTTGAAGATCAGGTTGAAGACCTGTGGTGCCGGGTGATCGTGCTCCGGTGCGCCGACCAGCGTCATGTTGCCATCACGCTTCAGCAGGGCGATGAACGGGTTGAGATCGTGCTGCGCCGCAACGGTGTTCAGAATGAAGTCAAAGCTGTTGGTGTGCGCTGCCATTTGATCGGCATCTTTCGAGATCACCACTTCATCCGCGCCAAGGCGTTTACCATCCTCAATTTTTGACGGTGACGTGGTGAACAGCACCACATGTGCACCCATCGCATGAGCCAGTTTCACGCCCATGTGACCCAGGCCGCCCAAACCAACGATACCGACTTTTTTACCCGGACCAACATTCCAGTGGCGCAGCGGCGAGTAAGTGGTGATACCAGCACACAGCAGCGGCGCAACGCCCGCCAGATCGAGATTCTCTGGAACGCGCAGCACGAAGCTTTCATCTACCACCATGCTGGTGGAGTAACCGCCGTAGGTGATGGCTTTGGTTTCGCGATCTTCGCCGTTGTAGGTGCCAACAAAGCCATTTTCGCAATACTGCTCCAGCCCTTCCTGACAGCTTGGACAGCTGCGGCAGGAATCAACCATACAACCAACGCCCACCAAATCACCCACTTTGTAGTTGTGAGTGTGCGCGCCAACGGCAGTGACGCGACCCACGATTTCATGGCCCGGCACTACAGGGAAAATGGTGTTGCGCCATTCGTTGCGCGCGGTATGCAGGTCAGAGTGGCAGACGCCGCAGTACAACACTTCAATCTGCACATCATGAGCGCGCAGTTCGCGTGGCTTAAAGTCGAACGGGGCGAGTTTTGCTTTCGCGTCCTGTGCGGCATAGGCATGCGTAATATTCATGGTGTCTCCAGTAGGATGTGTCGTGAGTTTTATGCGGGATCCCGTAAGGGATAAAAGGCGCGTGAATCACGCCAAAAGGAACGCTGTAAGGATAGTCAGCAGGATGGAATGCGTATATGCCTGAAGTTGTCTGATTCTTGCCTGTTCCTGCATTTCGTTGCGGAATTCGGCAGAAAAAATCAGGCCCGCAATTGCGGGCCTGGGAGAAAATTACTTCTTCAACATTGGCTTAAGGAAACGTGCCGTGTGTGATTTTTCACACTCTGCCACCGTTTCTGGCGTACCGGACACCAGGATTTCACCGCCGCCGCTGCCGCCTTCCGGGCCGAGATCGACAATCCAGTCTGCGGTTTTCACCACGTCGAGGTTGTGCTCAATCACCACGATGGTGTTGCCCTGATCGCGTAGCTGATGCAGCACTTCCAGCAGTTGCTGAATATCCGCAAAGTGCAGACCGGTGGTCGGCTCATCAAGGATATAGAGCGTCTGGCCGGTGCCACGTTTAGACAGTTCACGCGCCAGTTTTACGCGCTGCGCTTCACCGCCCGAGAGCGTGGTCGCCGACTGGCCGAGGCGGATATACGACAGGCCAACATCGATCAGCGTTTGCAGCTTACGCGCCAGCGCCGGCACCGCATCAAAGAACTCGCGCGCTTCTTCGATGGTCATATCCAGCACTTCGTGAATGCTCTTGCCTTTGTATTTAATCTCCAGCGTTTCGCGGTTATAGCGTTTGCCTTTGCACTGATCGCACGGCACGTAGATGTCCGGCAGAAAGTGCATTTCTACCTTGATCACGCCATCGCCCTGACAGGCTTCGCAGCGTCCGCCGCGCACGTTGAAGCTAAAGCGGCCCGGATTGTAGCCGCGTGAACGCGCTTCCGGTACACCGGCGAACAGCTCACGTACCGGCGTGAAAATGCCGGTATAGGTCGCGGGATTCGATCGTGGCGTACGGCCAATTGGGCTTTGATCGATATCGATCACTTTATCGAAATGCTCGAGACCGGCGATCTCACGATACGGCGCGGCTTCGATGGTGGTAGCGCCATTGAGCTGGCGCTGCGCAATCGGGAACAGCGTATCGTTGATCAGAGTTGATTTACCCGAGCCGGACACGCCGGTGATGCAGGTAAACAAGCCGACCGGAATCGTCAGCGTGACATCTTTGAGGTTGTTACCGCGCGCACCGGTGAGTTTCAGCACTTTGGCTGGATCGCCTTTGACGCGCTGTTTAGGGATCGCAATTTCACGTTTGCCGCTGAGGAACTGGCCGGTCAGGGAATTTTCATTCGCCATAATCGCGTGCACATCGCCTTCAGCAACCACCTGACCACCGTGCACGCCGGCGCCCGGACCGATATCGATCACGTGGTCAGCGGCACGAATCGCATCTTCATCGTGCTCCACCACAATCACGGTATTACCGAGATCGCGCAGGTGAATCAGCGTGCCGAGCAGGCGTTCGTTATCGCGCTGATGCAGGCCGATGGACGGTTCATCCAGCACGTACATCACGCCAACCAAACCGGCACCAATCTGGCTGGCCAGACGAATACGTTGCGCTTCACCGCCGGACAGCGTTTCCGCCGAGCGTGACATCGACAGGTAATTCAAGCCGACGTTAACCAGGAAGCTCAGGCGATCGCCAATCTCCTTAAGGATTTTTTCCGCGATCTGCGCACGCTGACCACTCAGCTTCATGTTGGCGAAGAAATCCATCGCATGGCCGATGCTCATTTCTGAGATGGTTGGCAGGTTGGTGTCTTCGACAAAAACATGGCGCGCTTCACGACGCAGACGAGTGCCTTCACAGCTGGCACAGGCGCGGTTGCTGATAAATTTCGCCAGCTCTTCACGCACCGCGTTGGATTCCGTCTCTTTATAACGGCGCTCCATGTTGTGCAGCACGCCTTCAAACGGATGGCGGCGCACTGAGGTGTCACCGCGATCGTTGATGTATTTGAATTCGATATTCTCTTTGCCGGAACCGTACAGAATCACATTGCGCGCGTTGTCGCTCAGGCTGTTGAACGGAGCTTCGACATCGAATTGCAGATGCTCAGCCAGCGAGCGCAGCATCTGGAAATAGTAGAAGTTACGGCGATCCCAGCCGCGAATGGCGCCGCCCGCCAGCGAGAGCTCGGGATTTTGCACCACACGATCGGGATCGAAATATTGCTGCACGCCCAGGCCATCACAGGTCGGGCAGGCACCGGCCGGATTGTTGAACGAGAACAGGCGCGGTTCGAGTTCGCGCATGCTGTAGCCACAAATCGGGCAGGCAAAGTTAGCTGAGAACAGCATCTCTTCGGCGCTGGTGTCATCCATATCGGCGACGATCGCCGTGCCACCGCTCAGTTCCAGCGTGGTCTCGAAGGATTCGGCCAGACGCGTTGCCAGATCGTCGCGCACGCGGAAGCGGTCAATCACCACTTCAATGGTGTGTTTCTTCTGCAACTCCAGTTTCGGCGGATCCGACAGGTCGCACACTTCACCATCGATACGCGCACGGATATAGCCCTGCGCGGCGAGGTTTTCCAGCGTTTTGGTGTGTTCGCCTTTGCGATCTTTCACCACTGGCGCCAGCAGCATCAGACGACGGCCTTCTTCCTGCGACAGCACCTGATCAACCATCTGGCTCACGGTTTGCGCCGCGAGTGGAACATCATGGTCCGGACAGCGCGGCTCACCCACGCGTGCAAACAGCAGGCGCAGATAGTCATGAATTTCAGTAATGGTGCCGACGGTGGAACGCGGGTTATGCGAAGTCGATTTCTGCTCAATGGAGATGGCGGGCGAAAGACCTTCAATATGGTCAACGTCCGGTTTCTCCATTAATGAAAGAAACTGGCGCGCATAGGCCGAAAGCGACTCGACATAGCGACGCTGGCCTTCGGCATACAGCGTATCAAACGCCAGCGAAGACTTACCGGAACCTGACAGACCGGTGACCACAATGAGCTTATCGCGAGGGATGATCAGGTTGATGTTCTTCAAATTATGGGTGCGAGCACCGCGGACTTCGATCTTATCCATTCACCTTTCCCGGATTGAACAACACTCGCCATGCCTTGCCAGCACGACCAGCAGAAACGGTCCATTATGGCACAAAAAATAAACTGAATAAATATCCAGTGTTTTTGCTATTCTGTCCGCCGATAAATTTTGGAATCCCGCTCTAAAGTGGGCACACGCCAATGTGACGTGATACAATTTTTCGCTTAGACTTTTAGCATCAACTCATCGGGAGACAGCAACATGGCCAGTCGTGGCGTAAACAAAGTGATTCTAGTCGGGAATCTGGGTCAGGATCCGGAAGTGCGCTACATGCCAAATGGTGGCGCGGTAGCCAACATTACGCTGGCCACGTCAGAAAGCTGGCGCGATAAGACAACCGGTGAAAACAAAGAGATCACTGAATGGCACCGCGTTGTGCTGTTCGGCAAGCTGGCGGAAGTGGCTGGCGAATACCTGCGTAAAGGTTCTCAGGTTTACATCGAAGGCCAGCTGCGTACCCGCAAATGGACCGATCAGGCCGGCCAGGAAAAATACACCACTGAAGTGGTAGTTAACGTTGGCGGCACCATGCAGATGCTGGGCGGACGTCAGCAGGGCGCGAACGCAGGTGGCGCACCTTCGGGCGGCCAGGGCGGCGGCAATAACAACGGTTGGGGCCAGCCACAGCAGCCACAACAGCAGCCGCAGGGCGGTGGTAACCAGTTCAGCGGCGGTGCGCAGCAACGTCCACAGCAGCAGAGCGCACCAGCCAACAACGAACCGCCAATGGATTTTGACGACGATATTCCGTTCTGATTATCTGCCTGAGCAATCTCAGGCCTGACGTCATCGAATCCAGAAATGCCATTCCGCGAGGAGTGGCATTTTTTTTATCAGCAGCCGAATAAGTTGCAGCCTTAATGCGGTCGCCATTCCCGCAATAACGCTTCCGTCTCACGCACCAGCACCGGATTGCCCGGCATAATCAAATCGGCCCACACTTCGTTGTGCTGATTGATCTGCTGCTGCGCGGAAACATAAGTGCGGTCGGCGGTGGTATGCGCATCGGCGGCGACGGTGATGTGATAGCCGAGGCTGGCGCCGACTTTGATGGTGGTATCAACACAGTAATCGGTCGCGCAGCCGCAAATGACGAAGTTTTTAATGCCCAGTTGGTCGAGTTGAGCGGCAAGATCGGTTTGCCAGAAGCTATCGCAAGCGGTCTTATTGATGAAGATGCCGTTGGCTGGCTGCTGCAACTCGGGCACAATCGCCCAACCAACTGAATCAACTTCTAAACCTGGCCCAACGTGCTGGATGAAAATCACCTGATCGGCCGCAGCGGTTAATTGATTGATCCGCTCGCAGCGTCCGGCACGATCAAAACGCGGCGTTGCCAGCACGCCATTTTGCATATCCACCACAACTACGACTCGATTCGCCATTTCACTCTCCTAAGTTTGAAGCCTCAGTGTGGATTGCCGACGCGCAGAGGTAAAGCAATTCACCTTTGCATTTCTCGCCACTGCCGCGCATGCTTATAAGCGATTTATTCCGGAGGTGTGTCGTGAAGGTGGTTCCTGAAATCTTTCCTTGTGAGCAAGATCGTGCGCAGTTTCAGCATTTCGCTGAGCTGCCGGGCATCGAGCTGTATCAGGCGCACATCTCCCGCTACGCTTTTGAACCCCATACCCATGAAGCCTTTGGCATCGGTACTATTGAGTCCGGCGCCCAGCGCTTTCGCTATCGCGGCGCCAACTACACCGCGCCACAGCATTCGTTAGTGATGATGAATCCCGACGAACTTCATACAGGTGAATCTGCCTGTGACGAAGGCTGGCGCTATCGCATGATCTATATCGATCCGCGGGAAATGGATCGTCTGACCGGCGATCGTGATTGGTGGTTCACCGATGCACTGCGCACCGATGCGCGGCTTGCGCAGCCGTTCTCGCAACTGCTGGCGCAGATGTGGCAGGCGGAAACTACGCTGGAGCGCGAAAGCATCTTGCTCGAATTGCTGGAGTTAATGCGACCGCTGGCGCGTCAGGGACAGCAACGACCTGCCGAAGGTGCGCATCGTTTTGACGCGGTTCGGGACTATTTGCGTGAAAACCTCGCCGAACCGGTGCGGCTTGAAGAACTTGCTGCGCTGGCATCGCTGTCGCCATGGCATTTCCTGCGCAGTTTCAAACAGCACTTCCACGTCACGCCGCATCAAATGCTGATGGCTTTTCGTTTGTTCGCCGCAAAACAGCAGCTGGCGCGCGGCGACAGTGCGGCAACCGTTGCGGCATCGGTCGGCCTTACCGATCAGGCACATCTCACCCGCGCCTTCGCGCATCGCTACGGCATCACGCCGGGCCGCTATCAAAAACAAGTGTTCCCTTCACGCTAACCGCAATCTGCTACAAGCCTTTCGCCTCCGCCTGCGTCACACTGCAGCGGAATGCATATAAAGGAAGAGTTTATGTTTGCTGGAATACTGTTTGCGCTGGCAGCGGGATTGATGTGGGGATTGATCTTTGTGGGTCCGCTGCTGATACCGGATTATCCGGGCACTTTGCAATCGGCCGGACGCTACGTCGCCTTTGGATTGGTGGTGTTGCCGCTGGCCTGGCTGGATCGCCGTCGTTTGCGTCAGCTGGCGCGCAAGGATTGGATTGAAGCGCTGAAGCTGTCGCTGATTGGCAATTTACTCTATTACGCGTTTCTCGCCAGCGCGATTCAACGCACCGGCGCGCCCATTTCGACCATGATTATCGGCACCTTGCCGGTGGTGATTACCGTGACGGCTAATCTCTGTTATGGCCATCTTGAAGGGCGCTTGCCGTGGCGCAAATTGACGCCGGCTTTGCTGATTATTGCCGCAGGCCTGGCTTGCGTGAATGCCGCCGAACTTCAGACGCAAGGTCCCGATTTTGATTGGTCGCGCTATCTCACCGGTTTAGGGTTAGCGGTTCTGGCGGTGGCATGCTGGACATGGTATCCGCTGCGTAATGGTCTATGGTTACGCGCGCATCCCCAGCACAAGCCATCCAGCTGGGCGACGGCACAAGGTTTGGTGACGCTGCCGCTGGCGATAGTGTTCTATCTATTGGTCTGCGTGCAGCTCCACTGGCAGCAACCTGCATTTGCGCTGCCCTTCGGGCCGCAGCCGCAACGCTTTCTATTATTAATGTTAGGTATCGGGCTGATCTGCTCATGGCTGGGCACACTTTGCTGGAATGCTGCCAGCCAACGCGTGCCGACAGTGATCATGGGGCCGCTGATTGTGTTCGAAACCTTAGCCGGATTGCTGTGGACATTCCTGTGGCGACAAAGCTGGCCGCCGCTGTTAACTGCGGTCGGCATTGGCTGTTTGATTGTTGGCGTAATCTACGCGATGCGCATTAAACCCCAGCCGCATATCACTGCGGTATAACTCATCAATGAGCGCTGCTGAAAAATCATTTCGGCAGCGTACTCCGCTGTATTTTAAGAATTTGACTAGCTCCTCTTACACCTCAAATCCCGCTTTCTGACGCTGACCAGGCCGTCGATATAACTTTTCGGCTAATTTCAGCCGCTTTTTCAGTCCTGATTTGTCATAAACAGACATGCCGCTGCGTCCCGCGCGACAGTGTTTGGCCGTATTCAGGCGCACTAAACCTTCATTAATCCTCGTTCTTCCTGGCTATAGCAGGCCCTAAAGTGGAAAAAACCGGCGCGTTAAGGCGGAAAAACATGCATCTAACCTACCGTTTATTGCCGTTTGGCACTGAAGATTGGCACTCGAAAGCCACTTTTTGCTTAAGGGAATAGGGCGTTGTTAAGAAAGATTCCATTAACCGTTGGCAAAAAACCATTAAGCGCAACGATGAATAGGGTGCAGTAATTTAACTTATCTCCCGCTTTTTGGCTGTTATTGTTTAGGCTCGATAACCTTTCTTATCAGGATTATTCCTGGCGGCATGATGAGAAATTATGGTCTACGCGCGTCAACCGAATGATGAATGAATCCAGGAATAGATCCAGTTAAAAACAGAGGTTATGTGTGAGCGGTTACACGGCGTTGTTCATTAATGCTTAACAGAATTGTCTGCATTCAGGGCTGATGATTAATGTTGGTAAAGTAATAATTGAAGCGCCAATCTCACCGAAATGAGATTGGACTTCGTTTGAATGGCTTGAATAGAGAGACTTTTGCTGATGTGAATCTATTTTACCGCAAAAAAGGAAGCAATTCCGCGATGGTATTCATCAGGAAAAATTGGAGCGAATTGTTATGTTGTGAACGCCGTATTAAATGATCTTCATATCTTCTGGTAAGAACAAATCTCAGCATTAAGTCAAATAACATCGGCCTTAATGGTGTTAGCGATTATCTGTTCCTGCAGGATAATGATAAACGCTGCGGCTAATATCCAGTAAACGGCAGCTACGACGGGTACCTATGTCGAATGTTGTTTGCAGAAAGTTAACCGCCTGACGCTTTTCATTCGTGGTAAAGAAGTTTTTCAATACGCTTTGCAGCATCTCTTTATCGGAACTCAGAGATTGCAGTTCACGCGTGAGGTTAAGAAGTTGATCTTCCAACTCCTTGATTTTGCGACCTTCCTCGGAAGAGAGCCCAGAAAACTTCTTCTTCCAGCTATAGAAAGTGGCCTCGGAAATGCCAAGCTCCTCACAAATCTCCCTGACTTTCACTCCCGTTTCAGAAGCTTTAATGGCATTTGTGATTTGCTCTTCGCTATATCGTGACTTTCTCATAAATGCTATTACCTTTCTTATCAATTAGTGGATGAGAATTACTGTATTAATATCTGGCACTGCAAAAACACTATTAATTCAGTATTAAAGTGCGCGATTTGAATTGCGAGGGTTAAATTAAGATATTTAGAAGAAATATCATCATGGGATAAATCTTATTTTATTCCGAATGGCATTGAACGCCTTCCTGGCTTTAGGTTTTTGATATAAATTCTCTCCATCCCAAATGCAGAAAAATACTACATTCATTGGAAAATCGGCATAAACCACTTGCAGAAATGTCAGGGTGTGCCAGTAAACCTTTGCTTAGAATTTAAGCTGAAATCGTTTACATCCACTGAGTTTCGCACCGGATATAATCGGAATTTTCCTGAATATAATTCCTAATTGCTGACGCGAGTCTCATTTTTCGGACCAGTTTGGTTTGAAGTTAATAAATTAAGTCAGGCCCACTGAGCGCTTGTTAATTCATTTCAAGGACGTTGTACCGAAAGTTGTTGTAGTTCGTAATACTAAGGATCAGTCAATGAAATTGAGCGTAATGTCTAATGCCGCCTGGATGATGTCTGAAAAGATCGTCTCCGTGTTCGGCGTCATATTTGTGACCTCCTACGTGGCAAAATCCTTTGGTCCAACCATCTTTGGCCAAATGGCGTTTTCGACCTCGCTATTTTCCATGGTGCAGACCGTGGCGATTTTCGGTACGGAAACCATCCTGTTTAAACGTATCAGTAAGAGTGCGCCGAAAGGGCTGCGCCTGATGACCGTAGCGCGCAACATGCGCATGGTTTTGCTGTTGCTGACATCGCTGCCCGTCTTGATTTGGGTCTGGTACAACATGCAGGAAAACTTCCTCGCTTTTGCACTGGCCTCGTTTATCTCTTCGGTTTTCGTGACGCAGGACACCTTCAGTGTCTACAACAATGCGCGCTTAGCGTCGCGACTGAATACCATCGCCAACTCAGTCGGTTTGCTGCTGGGCTTCAGCTTAAGTTTTGCCATTGCCTGGCTGCACCTCAATCCGCTGTGGCTGACCGTATCGATTGTCGCCGTCACGCTGGTGCCGTATGTGATTAAGCGTTTTAACTTTTACCGCGAAAATCAGGACGTAGCGCCGCCGCAGGATAAGCGCAACACCTATCTGCGCTATTTGCTGTACGCCGGATTACCGCTGGCCATCTCCAGCATCTTTATCTCGGTGCAGGTGAAAGCGGCACAGATGTTCCTGGCGGGCATCGCCTCGGCGCGCGATCTCGGGCTGTTCGCCGCCGCCAATACCATTTCGGCTTCCTGGATTTTTATCCCGGTCGCCATCATCACTTCCTGCTTTTCGGAAATCTTCCGCGAGCGTGGAGAAGCCGCCATCAAGCTGACAGCACGGCTTAATGGTTATGTCATGGGTGTTTCATTGTTGTTGTTAGCGGTGATCGCGATGTACGGCGAAAAAATCATCATCGCTTTATATGGTCACGAGTACACACAGTCAGGAAGTCTCATTACGTTGTTGTCGTTAGCGACCTGCTTTTCGGCGATGGGGACCGTAGCGTATCGCTACATGGTCAAAGAAGGCGGGTTTAATTATCTGTTGAAGAAAATTGTTTGCCTGATGGTGATCAGCTTGCCGCTGTCGTGGTGGCTGATCCAGGGCTACGGCATCATGGGTGCCGCATGGAGCGTTTTCATCTCAGAATTGCTGTCTCTTACCGTAATGAATTACTTCTTCAAAAACGGCGTCATCCAAAAAATCCAGGTTTCCTCACTCAACTACAAAACCTACAAATGAGGTCAGATATGCTCAAGTTGAAAGATGAACTCAGAAGAAGCGTGCAGTACTTCATCAAGAAGATGCCCTGGGCATACCAGGATCGTATCTACTATTTTCATAAGTTCCGCAAACTGCCCAATTTGCGTGAGCCGAAAGTGTTTAACGAGAAGGTGCTGTACCGCAAATTCATCCATGGCGATTATCAGATGTATGGTCGTCTGTCGGACAAATATTCGGTGCGCGAATATATCGCCGAGAAAGTTGGCAGCGAATACCTGATCCCGCTGGTGTACGAGACCAGCGATCCCAGCTCTTTGCACACGTTGCCGAGCTGGAAAAATACCGTTATCAAGCCGAATCACGCCTCTAACATGGTAGAGATTTTGCTTGAAGAGCCGGATGCGCTGAAGAAGCAGCAGATTATTAGCGACTGCCATCGCTGGCTGAAAACCGATTTCGCTAACGAAGCGCGTGAGATTCACTATCGCTACATCAAGCCACGCATTCTGGTGGAGCAGTACATTGGCGATGGTAAATCGGCGCCGATTGACTACAAGTTCCACATGTTCAACAAGCGCGACGGCAGCTTTGAGTATGTGCTGCAGGTGATCTACAACCGCTGCAATCCGCTGTTGTCGATGAACTTTTACGTCAACAACCTCAACGAGGCGTATCACAAAATTCGTGATACCGGCCTGGACGTGACGCCACAAATGGCCTCGTTGCAGCACGCGTTGGCGTTGAGTAAAAAGCTGGCGAGTGATTTCGATTATGTGCGCGTGGATTGGTACATCGATAAAGAGCAGATCTACTTCGGCGAGTTGACCTTTACGCCGGGTGCGGGTTTGGTGACCGGTCTGGATCGCGGGCTCAATCAGATGATGGGTGATATGTGGATTCAGGATCGTCGCGGTACGAAGATACCGGGCATCACGGTGACGGAAGTAACCATTCCGGCCGTATTGAAGAAAATTTAAGTATCACACAGCAAAATAAAAAACCCCGCTTCGGCGGGGTTTTTTATTGGCAGCGATTAAGGCATTGGCCAATCGGTTGGCGTCTGGCTCATCACTTCGATAAAAGCGTTTTTGGAGATTTCCATAAAGTTATGCAGATTCTCCATGCTCAGTGTGATACCGAGCAGGCCGGTGACAAACCAGCAGGACATGCCCACGCCAATGCCACCGCACAGCAGCGCCATCACGTGATGACTGTTCTGACGCAGTCGAATTTTCATGGTGCTGGCGAAGAACATCATTACCGCACTCAGGAGTTCCCAGCGCATAACAATCAAACTGGTGGTTAAGGTGGCCATCTGCAAAAACCTCTTAGAATCAGTGATATCCCCGACATTCAATCGACATCACTGGCGGCGAAGAAGGAAGGTCAGGGAAGTCCTTCAGGCCGTCTTACTGAATACAGGAAAGTGTGACTTGGCTCACATTATATCACTCGATTTTAAATTTTGAACAAAATTTATACCTGGTATGGTAGAAAGATTTTTATCGAAATGAGGAAGAAATAGGCAGGAAAAGCGAGGTGCGCCCGCAAGGGGCGCGCAGAAAAGGTTAGCTAACCGGACAGCACTCGCCGGTTGTACGCTGGGCAAAACTGGTCATGTTGTTGTCTGCACAGTCAAAACTGAGCAAGCGCGGACGCTGAATCATCGCCTGACGACGCATGGTGTGACGATAAGCGGTTGGCGTTTGCGAGAACTGACGGCGGAACACGCGCGAGAAGGTCTGCTGCGAGTCATAACCGTATTGCATCGCGATATCGAACACCGGACGCTGAGTTTGACGCAGCGCTTCAGCGGCCAGCGTCAGACGACGTTCGCGAATATAGCCACCCAGCGTTTGTTTCGTGACTGCACGGAACATACGCTGCAGGTGCCATTTTGAGTAACCTGATTTTGCCGCGACTTCATCAATAGACAGCGCTTTATCCAGATTCTGATCGATCCAGTTGGACAGCGAATGAATGATTTCCTGTTGCATCATAGCCTCATCCTTCTGATGTTTTTTGCCTGGTGAGAAATTCGAAGTTTTGCTGGGGTGCGAGTATAATTCCTCAAGTTAACTTGAGGTAAAGGCCCTAAATGAAAAAAGAACGCAATTACCCGAAGCCGGTTTTAACGCCGGGCGAAGTGGCGAAGCGCAGCGGTGTGGCGGTGTCGGCGCTGCACTTCTATGAGACCAAAGGATTGATTTTCAGCTCGCGCAACGGCGGCAATCAACGCCGCTACAGCCGTGACGTGCTGCGTCGCGTAGCTATCATCAAAATCGCGCAACGCATCGGCATTCCGCTGGCGACGGTGAGCGACAGCCTGACGCATGTGCCGGCCAATAAGCGCATGTCGACGCAGGAGTGGGACGCGCTGACGCAACACTGGCGCGAGGAGCTGGATAAACGCATCGAAACCCTGACGCGCCTGCGTAACGATCTGGATGGCTGCATTGGCTGCGGCTGTTTATCGATGCGCGATTGCCCGCTACGCAATCCGGGTGACCGCCTGGGCGAGCAAGGATCGGGCGCGGTACTACTCGATCCGGAACAAGACGAGCAAAAACGTTAATCGACTATACTTGGCGGAACACTTTTACCGGCAAGGAAACCGTATGATCACCGTTCACCATCTGGAAAATTCCCGCTCGCATCGCGTGTTATGGCTACTGGAAGAGCTCGCGGTGCCTTACCAAATCAAACGCTATCAACGTGAAAACAGCCTGCTGGCCCCCGATTCGTTAAAGAAAGTGCATCCGCTAGGGAAATCACCGGTGATTACCGACGGCAATCGCGTGATTGCCGAGTCAGGCGCGATTCTCGAATACCTGCAACTCAAATATGACAGCGAGCATCAGCTGGCGCTGAGTCATGAAGATGAACAGATTCAGGCGCGTTATTGGCTGCATTACGCGGAAGGATCGCTGATGCCTCTGCTGGTAATGAAGCTGGTGTTTGCGCAGTTTGGCAAAAAGCCGGTGCCGTGGCTGCTGCGTCCGGCTGGCATCGCACTGAGTAAAGGGATTCAGAAAGCCTGGCTTAATAAGCAGCTGGCTTTGCACGGCAGCGTGATTGAAGAGCATCTCACGCAGCATCCATTTTTTGCCGGTTCACGTTTTAGCATCGCCGACGTGCAGATGAGCTTCCCGCTGCTGGCACTGCAGTTACGTGGTTCGCTGCGCGATACGCCCGCCACCGCCCGCTGGCTGGAAACCATGCAGCAGCGCGCTGCCTGGCAACGTGCGATCCAGCAGGGTGGTGAGATTGAGTTGAGCCGCTAAGTTCAGTCAGGTCGCCATGAATGGCGACCCTACGGGGCGAAAGCCTGGATTTATCCTGTCATGCCCGCGATTAGTAGTTGAAAACCCCATGGCAAACGCCAGATAATCGTTTGCCTTTTTTCCGCGTCCCCTTTTACGGCCTGGAATACGCGGCGACGTAAACGTTTGCCTGGATTTTCATCATGAAAATCCGCCATCAGGGAACAGCAAACGTGCGCCGCGCGGCGACTCACATCACAAAAATATTGAGGAAGAATTATGTCTGGCGAATCGCGCCCGGCCAGTGGAAAACTGGACGCCTGGTTCAATATCTCTGCACGCGGCAGCAGCGTGCGTCAGGAAGTATTGGCGGGTCTGACAACGTTTCTGGCGATGGTGTATTCCGTCATCGTGGTGCCCGGCATGCTGGGCAAAGCGGGCTTCTCACCAACGGCGGTGTTCGTCGCTACCTGTTTAGTCGCCAGTTTTGGTTCGATTATCATGGGCTTGTGGGCCAACCTGCCAATGGCGATTGGTTGCGCCATCTCGCTGACCGCGTTCACCGCTTTCAGCCTTGTGCTCGGCCAGCACATCAGTGTGCCGGTGGCGCTTGGCGCAGTGTTCCTGATGGGCTTACTGTTCACGCTGATTTCGGTCACCGGCATCCGCGCATGGATTCTGCGTAACTTGCCGATGGGCGTGGCGCACGGAACCGCTGTAGGTATCGGCTTGTTCCTGCTACTGATCGCCGCGGACGGTATTGGTTTGGTGGTGAAAAACCCGGCTGCGGGCTTGCCGGTGGCGCTGGGTCAGTTCGCGTCATTTCCGGTGATCATGTCGCTGGTCGGCCTGGCAGCGATTTTCGGTCTGGAAAAACGCCGCGTGCCTGGCGGCATTCTGCTGACCATCATCACCATCTCGATTCTTGGCCTGATTTTCGATCCGGCGGTGACCTATCAAGGTCTGTTCGCTATGCCGAGCCTGAAGGATGCCAACGGGCAATCGGCGATGTTTAGCCTTGATATTATGGGCGCGCTGCAACCTGTGGTGCTGCCGAGCGTGCTGGCGCTGGTGATGACTGCAGTCTTTGATGCCACCGGCACCATCCGTGCGGTAGCGGGGCAGGCGAATCTGCTGGATAAAGAGGGACAAATCATCAACGGCGGCCGTGCGCTGACCACGGATTCCGTCAGCAGCCTCTTCGCTGGTCTGGTCGGCGCTTCGCCGGCTGCGGTCTACATCGAATCGGCGGCGGGAACGGCGGCGGGCGGTAAAACTGGTCTGACGGCGATTGTGGTGGGTTTGCTGTTCCTGGTGATTCTGTTTATGTCGCCGCTGGCCTATCTGGTGCCTGCTTACGCGACGGCTCCAGCATTGATGTACGTTGGCCTGCTGATGCTGAGCAACGTGGCAAAAATCGACTTCAACGACTTCGTTGATGCGATGTCCGGCTTGCTGACCGCAGTGTTCATCGTGCTGACCTGCAACATCGTCACTGGCATCATGCTCGGCTTCGCTTCACTGGTGATTGGTCGCCTGTTTGCCGGCGAGTGGCGCAAGCTGAATGTTGGCACCGTGGTGATTGCTGTCGCGCTGGTGGCGTTCTATGCCGGTGGCTGGGCCATCTGACCTCAAAGTTGAATAATTCCAGGATTATTCGCTTTCTGCTCCACGCCGCACATCGGGTTGCCCCGCTGTGCGGCGTTTTGTTTTACACTTTCCCACGCAACAACATCGCTTTAATGAAATTGATTCGCCTAAGGAAAGCATGGAAATCTTCTTTACTATTCTCATCATGACGCTGGTGGTTTCACTCTCCAGCGTGGCGGCACGTATTCTGCCGTTTCAAATTCCCCTGCCGCTGGTACAAATTGCCGCCGGTGCACTGCTCGCATTTCCCGTCTTCGGCCTGCATGTCGATTTTGATCCGGAACTGTTTCTCGTGCTGTTCATTCCGCCGCTGCTGTTCGCGGATGGCTGGAAAACGCCAATTAACGAGTTCCTGCATCACGGTCGCGAAATCATGGGGCTGGCGCTGGTTCTGGTGCTGATCACCGTGGTCGGGATTGGCTACCTGATTTACTGGCTGGTGCCGGGGATTCCGCTGATTCCCGCCTTTGCGCTGGCGGCGGTGCTTTCGCCAACCGATGCCGTGGCGCTGTCCGGCATTGTCGGTGAAGGGCGCATCCCGAAAAAAATCATGTCGATTGTGCAGGGTGAGGCCCTGATGAACGACGCATCGGGTCTGGTATCGCTGAAGTTTGCCGTCGCGGTGGCGATGGGCACCATGGTGTTTACGTGGGGCGGCGCCAGCGTCGAGTTTCTCAAAGTGGCGGTCGGCGGTTTGGTTGCTGGTGTGGCGATATGCTGGCTGTATGGCCGCTCGCTGCGTCTGCTGAGCCGCTGGAGCGGTGATGACCCGGCAACCCAAACCGTGCTGCTGCTGCTGTTACCGTTCGCCTCATACCTGATTGCGGAACACCTTGGCGTGTCGGGCATCCTCGCCGCGGTCGCCGCCGGTATGACCATCACGCGTTCTGGCATTATCCGTCAGGCACCGCTGGCGATGCGTCTGCGTGCGAACAGCGTATGGCAGATGCTGGAGTTCGTGTTCAACGGCATGGTGTTCCTGATGCTCGGCCTGCAACTGCCCGACATCCTTTCTACCTCGATTGCGCAGGCCAACGCCGATCCTAACGTCGAACTGTGGATGCTGTTTACCGACGTTCTGTTGGTGTACGCCGCGCTGATGGTGGTGCGTTTCGGTTGGTTGTGGATCATGAAGCGCACCAGCATGCGCTTGCTGAAGAAGAAGCCGCTGGAGTTTACCAACTACTCGCTGCGTGAGCTGCTGATTGCCTCTTTTGCCGGGGTACGCGGTGCCATCACGCTGGCCGGTGTGCTGTCGATTCCGCTGTTCCTCAGCAACGGCGATCCGTTCCCGGCGCGCTATGAATTGGTGTTCATCGCCACCGGCGTGATTTTGGTGTCGCTGCTGGTTGGTGTGGTGATCTTGCCGATTCTGCTGCGTGACGTTGAGAGCATCGATAAGGTCGGCCATCGTCGTGAGATTCAGTTTGCGCGTGCTGCGATGGCGGGCGTGGCGATTGAGAGCCTGCATAAAATGGAGCAGCGCCTCGAAACCGACACCGAAGAGAACATCGATCCTGAACTGCTGAAAGAAGTTAGCTTGCGGGTGATTGGTAATCTGCGTCGCCGCGCGGAGGGCAAAAACGATATCGAACAGGCGCAATTTGCCGAAAACCTCGAACGTCGTTTCCGCCTCAATGCGCTGCGTGCCGAGCGTGCCGAGGTTTATCATCTGCGCGCCACGCAGGAGATCTCCAACGAGACGATGCAAAAACTGCTGCACGATCTCGATCTGCTGGAAGCGCTGTTAATCGAGAAAGAGGAATAGCAGCCAGTCACACAAACGTAGGGTCGCCATTTATGGCGACCTATCTACATAAATGCGCTGCGGCCGTTTTCACACCGACAGCCGCGGCGCACTATCCGGCCAATGTTCACGACAACACTCAATCCACGCCTCGGCGCTACGCGACAGATAACTGCCTTCCCGCCAAATCAGCCCTAAGCTCCACTGCAGCTCCGATTCCAGCGGCAGCCACAGCAGCGACTGTTTATCCAGCCGCTGACAAATGGGCTCCGGCAGAATCGCCAATCCCATGCCCGCCTGTACCATCGCGGCGAGAAAATCCCACTGCGCGCTGCGCAACGCAATAGTCGGCGTCAGGTTCTGGCGTTGGAACGCTTTGCGAATCTGGCGATTCAGCGCGAACTCTTCATTGAGGATCAGTAGCGGATGTTCGGCTAACTCCGCCAAAGCCACTTTACGGTGATTGCGCCATTGTTCAGTGCGCGGCAGCAGCACGCACAGCGGATGGTGCATCAACTCCAGCGTGTTGAGCGGCAGTTCTGACTCAATCGGCAGCGCGGTGAGGGCGATATCCAGCGCGCCGCTCAGCACCGCTTGCTGCGCGGTTAAGCCGCCAAACTCGGATATTTTCAGCTGTACGCCCGGATAACGGCGGCGAAAGGCGGAGATCGATCCGGCCATCTGCATGCCGACCATCGGCGGAATCCCCAGCCGCAGCTCGCCGGTTTTCAGCTGGTTGATATCACCCAACTGCGCCTCAAGCTGATGAAACTCCTGCAAAATCACCAATCCGCGCTGGTAAACCGCCTGGCCGCTATCAGTAAGATGCAGTTTACGACCTTCACGCAGCAGCAAGGTGCAGCCGAGCTCCTCTTCCAGCTGGCGCAACATTTTGCTGATAGTCGGCTGCGTCACGAACAGCTTCTCTGCGGCGCGGGTGAAGCTTTGCTGACGCACCACTTCTGTGAAATAGCGCAGGGCGCGCACGTCCATAAACATTCCTTTTTGGCATAGTTTGAATGATTTTAATTCATTTCTTTCACAGTTTGCGGCGGATTTATACTGGGCACCTCAATTCTTCCTCAGGGTTCAAGGCAATGATGGCATTAAGTCCGCGCAGAACGGATCTCCTGCAACGTACGTTTGTTCCGCTGCAGCTGGTGCTGTATGTCGGTTTGTTTATTTTCAGCGACAGACTGGTGAGCTGGCTGCATCTGCCGCTGCCCGCTAATGTGGTTGGCATGGTGCTGCTGCTGGTGTTAATCATGACGCGCATCGTGCCGCTGCGCTGGGTGAAAGCCGGTGCTAACTGGCTGCTGGCGGAAATGCTGCTGTTCTTTATTCCAGCGGTGGTGGCGGTGGTGAATTACAGCGATTTGCTGCGCAGTGAAGGCTGGCGCATTTGCGTGGTGATTGGCGTCAGTACCTTGCTGGTACTGGCGTCGACTTCACTGGTGGTCGATCGTTTATATCGCTTCGAACTGGCGCGCGCCGCCCGCAAGCAGGCCCATCATGAATGATCTGCTGATTAGCCTGCTATGTCTGGCGTTTACGCTGCTGGTCTATTACCTCAATAAGATTCTCTATCGTCGCTGGCGCACGCTGTTGTTGATGCCGCTGGTCTTGACGCCGCTGGTGCTGGTGGCGCTGCTGCTGCTTACTCATGTCAGCTGGAAAAATTACATCGCCGAAAGTCACTGGCTGATTTGGTTGCTCGGTCCGGCAACGCTGGCGTTTGCCGTGCCGGTGTATGAAAACCTCGAAATCATCAAGCGTCACTGGTTGTCGCTGAGCGTGGGCGTGCTGACGGCCACGCTGGTGGCGGTATGCAGTTCGGTGTGGCTGGCGCGCTTGCTGACGCTGCCGGAAACCATCCAGCGCAGCCTGGCGGTACGCTCGATCACCACGCCGTTTGCGCTGGCAGCCGCGCAGCCAATTGGTGGCCAGCCGGATCTGGTGGCGCTGTTTGTGGTGATCACCGGCGTGTTCGGCATGGCAGTGGGCGATGTGCTGTTTCTGCGTATCGCCATCAAACAAGGCGTCGCTAAAGGCGCGGGATTTGGTGCGGCATCACACGGCGCAGGTACCGCGCGCGCTTACCAACTCGGCCAGCAGGAAGGCGTGGTGTCCAGCCTGGTGATGATGCTGTCAGGTGTCGTGACGGTGATTCTTGCGCCGCTGCTGAGTCATTTATTATGGGCGTCATGATGCCTTTGTTTTGAGTCATTGCTCATACTGCAACCACATCGCTTTGCTTATTGTTTGCACGCTTAAACTATAAGGAAGCGAGAAATGAAAAGTCAGTATTTTGCAATGGGGCTCCTGTTGGCCTCCGCTGGGGTAAACGCTCAGGAAATCGGCGTAAAGGGTGGTAGTGATTTCTTTGCTGCCGCAATCAATAGCCAAAAAACCGCGCCAGGCCTGCAATACGGTGTGGAATATGTCAAAGCAAAACATCAGTCAGAGTTGCTGGACGCTAATCTGGGCTATGGCGTGGCGGTCGGAGAGCTGCGCGTAGTTCCACGCGTGGGCTTGTTCTGGGCTGAGTTGAACCACGACAAGACCTCCAGCTACGGCGTTAACGCGGGTATCCGCGCGATGGCTCCATTGCCACAAGCGCGCCATACCTGGCTTTACTTCGATTTCAGCATGTCGCCGAATATCGGCAATTATAAGCTGGATCATCTGCATCAATTTGAAGCGGGTGTTTACTATCAACCGGCACACTGGCTCACGTTGAGCTCAGGTTACCGCTATCTCGGCAGTGGTTTGCACGGCCATACAACCCAACATGCGATTGATGGGTTGTTTATGGGCGCAGCCTGGCGTTTCTAGTCTGACGAGTGGCCTTGCGGGGCCACTTTTCCCCCCGCCGTAATCCATTTTTACGTAAAGCTTTCCAAATAATGTTGTCTCTCGTCGCCAGGCTGGTACCCTTGCCGCCGAATTAATTGTCCTTCATGGAGTGGAATCACATGTTAAAGCAACTTGTTACTGGAAGCGTATTGGGTCTGGCACTGCTGAGCAGCGGCGCGCAGGCAATTGAGGGCAGTGTTGACGTGGGTGAGCATAGCACCAACCTGAACCTTGGCCTCGGCACCACTTCACCGGGCTTGTTCCTGAAAGGCAACTGGCTGCGCAGCGATCACGATGGCAGCACTTACGGTGCGGGCCTCGGCTATAACATCGACGTGGGCGATTTCCGCATTGCTCCTACCGCGAAAGCGCTGTTCACCCATCCGGAAGATGGTCGTGATGGCTTCACTGTGGCAGTGGGTGGTGCAGCGCAATACAGCTTCAACAGCATGTGGGGCCTGTACGGCGAATATTACTATGCGCCAGAAGCCTTCTCCGATCGTCTGGATAGCTACCAGGAAGCCTCAGGCGGCCTGAGCTTTACGCCGATTTCACTGCTGAACCTGCGTGTGGGTTATCAGTACATCGAGCTGAACAACAAAGGCAGCCGCAAAGATAACGTACTGGTCGATGGCCCTTACGTTGGCGCGTCACTGCGTTTCTAATGAGGTAACCAGGTGCGCATCAATGCGCACCCTATCCGTAGGGTCGCCATTCATGGCGACCCTTTTAACATCCTCACTAATGCGATTTACCCTGCGAAATCCCAATCCCCGTCTGCGAGCGAATAAACTGTCCACGGAAGCGCGCACGTTCCTGCGCACCGCGTGCTGAATGGTCGGTAATCGAGAACAGCCAGATGCCGATAAACGCCGCCAGCATCGAGAACAGCGCCGGATACTCATACGGATAAATCGGCTTCTCATGCCCCAACACTTGCACCCAAATCGTCGGGCCAAGGATCATCAGCAGCACAGCAGTGATCAGTCCCAGCCAACCGCCCACCATCGCGCCGCGCGTGGTCAGTTTCGACCAGTACATCGACAGCAAAATAATCGGGAAGTTACAGCTGGCGGCAATCGAGAACGCCAGGCCGACCATGAAGGCAATGTTCTGTTTCTCAAACAGAATCCCCAGCGCAATCGCTACCACGCCCAACACCAGCACGGTGATCTTCGAGATGCGCAGTTCATCGCGCTCCGTCGCCTTACCTTCGCGGATCACGCTGGCATAGAGATCGTGTGAAACCGCTGATGCGCCCGCCAGTGTCAAACCTGCCACCACCGCCAGAATGGTGGCGAAGGCCACTGCCGAGATAAAGCCGAGGAACAGGCTACCGCCGACCGCGTTCGCCAGATGCACCGCCGCCATATTGGTGCCGCCGAGCAGCGCGCCGCTGGCGTCTTTGAAGGCTGGATTCGCTCCCACCAGCAAAATCGCGCCGAAGCCGATAATAAAGGTCAGGAAGTAGAAGTAGCCCATAAAGCCGGTGGCCCAGAACACGCTTTTACGCGCTTCACGCGCATCGGCCACGGTGAAGAAGCGCATCAGAATATGCGGCAAACCGGCGGTACCGAACATCAAACCGAGACCTAATGAGAGCGCCGAGATCGGATCTTTCACCAACCCGCCGGGCTGCATAATCGCCGCGCCTTTTGGGTGCACCGCCATTGCTTCGGTGAACAGCGTATTGAAGCTAAAGCCAACGGCTTTCATCACCATAATAGCCATAAAGCTGGCACCAAACAGCAGCAGCACCGCTTTGATGATCTGCACCCAGGTGGTAGCCAGCATGCCGCCGAACAGCACGTACAGCACCATCAAAATGCCGACCATCACCACCGCGATATGGTAATCGAGGCCGAACAGCAACTGGATTAGCTTACCGGCACCGACCATCTGTGCGATCAGATAAAGCGCCACCACCACCAGCGAGCCGCAGGCCGACAGCGTACGAATCGGTTTCTGCGCGAGGCGATAAGAAGCCACATCGGCAAAGGTATAGCGTCCGAGGTTTCGCAGACGTTCAGCAATCAAAAACAGGATCATCGGCCAGCCGACGAGGAAGCCGAGCGAGTAGATCAGCCCGTCGTAACCCGAGGTATAAACCAGGGCAGAAATACCGAGGAAGGAGGCGGCGGACATAAAGTCACCGGCGATGGCGAGGCCATTCTGGAAACCGGTGATATTACCGCCCGCGGTGTAGTAATCGCTGCGCGAGCGGGTACGTTTCGAGGCCCAATAAGTGATGCCGAGCGTCGCGGCGACAAATACCACGAACATGATGATGGCTTCATAGTTGGTGGCTTGCCGTTGTACCGCGCCGGTAATGGCATCGGCGGCAAACACGCTGGCGGGCACGATGGCTAAAAACACCGAAAGCAGGCGCTTCATGATTTCACCTCGCTCAGGATCTGTTTGGTCAGACGATCAAACTCGCCGTTGGCGCGCCACACGTAAACGCCGGTCAGCACGAATGACATCACGATTAAACCGACGCCAATCGGAATGCCGCGCGTGACGTTAGTGCCCGCGTGCAGCGGCGTACCGAGCCAGGCAGGCGCAAAGGCGATCAACAGAATAAAGCCGATGTAGAGCACCAGCATGATCACGCTGAGCAGCAGCGCAAACGCCTGGCGCTTGTGCACCAGCTCATGAAAGCGCGGATTATTCTCGACTTGTTGCCAGACTGCTTCCTGTTCAGGGGTTTCGTTCATCACATTTTCTCCAGAGGCAAGGCAGACAGAAATCTCACAATAAAGTGATTTAACCATCTGAATATTCTAGTTATATAGGTTGTGCGATGGTGAAAAGCATACGGCGTAAGGTGAAGGTGACGGAGAGGAGCCTGCCGGGGACAGGCTGACACGCTCCGTCGGGTCGATGCCGGTTACGGCATGGTGATGAACTGTTTCTCCTCCAGCAATTTCTCTACCACGCCCGGATCGGCCAGCGTAGAGGTATCGCCGAGATTGCTGGTATCGCCGGCAGCGATTTTGCGCAGAATGCGACGCATAATCTTGCCGGAGCGGGTTTTTGGCAGCGAGTCGGTCCAGTGCAGCACATCCGGCGTGGCAATCGGGCCAATCTCTTTACGCACCCAGTTACGCACTTCGGTATACAGCTCTGGCGACGGCTCTTCGCCGTGGTTGAGCGTGATATAAGCGTAGATCGCCTGGCCTTTGATGCTGTGCGGAATGCCCACCACCGCCGCTTCAGCAATCTTCGGATGCGACACCAGCGCCGATTCAATCTCGGCGGTGCCGAGGCGGTGGCCGGAGACGTTCAGCACGTCATCGACGCGGCCGGTGATCCAGTAATAACCATCTTCATCACGGCGCGCGCCGTCACCGCTGAAGTAGCGATTTTTGAAGGTGGAGAAGTAGGTTTGCTCGAAACGATCGTGATCGCCATACAGCGTACGCGCCTGGCCTGGCCAGGAATCAACGATCACCAGGTTGCCTTCGGTGGCGCCCTCAAGCGGATTGCCTTCGTTATCTACCAGCGCAGGCTGCACGCCGAAGAACGGTTTGGTGGCGGAACCGGCTTTCAGTTCGGTCGCACCCGGCAATGGCGTGATCATGAAGCCGCCGGTTTCGGTTTGCCACCAGGTATCGACGATCGGGCAACGGCTGTCGCCAATCTTCTTGTAATACCACTCCCAGGCTTCCGGGTTGATCGGTTCACCGACAGAACCCATGATGCGCAGGCTGCTGCGATCGGTGCCTTCAATCGCTTTATCACCTTCGGCCATCAGCGCGCGAATCGCGGTTGGCGCGGTATACAGCAGCGTGACCTTATGTTTATCCACCACTTCCGCCATGCGGCTCGGCTTCGGCCAGTTCGGCACGCCTTCAAACATCAGCGTGGTTGCGCCGCACGCCAGCGGACCGTATATCAGATAGCTGTGACCGGTGATCCAGCCGACATCAGCCGTGCACCAGTAAACATCATCAGGATGATAATCAAACACATACTTAAAGGTGCTGGCGGCATACACCAGATAACCGCCGGTGGTGTGCAGCACGCCTTTCGGCTTGCCGGTAGAACCGGAGGTATAAAGGATAAACAGCGGATGTTCGGCATCTACCGCGACCGGTTGGTGCTGATCGCTGGCCTTCGCTACCAGATCGTGCCACCACAGATCGCGGCCTTCGCGCCAGCCGGTGTCTTTACCGGCGCGCTTAAACACCACCACATTTTTCACCGTGGTGACGTTCGGATTGTTCAGGGCATCATCGACGTTTTTCTTCAGCGGAATGCTGCGTCCGGCGCGCACGCCTTCATCGGCGGTGATGATCAGTTTGGCGTTGGAATCGACCACGCGTCCGGCGACCGCTTCCGGTGAGAAGCCACCGAAGATCACCGAGTGCACCGCACCAATGCGCGCACAGGCCAGCATCGCCACGGCAGCTTCGGGCACCATCGGCATATAGATCGCGACCACGTCGCCTTTCTTCACACCCAGGCTCCCGAGCACATTGGCAAAGCGGCAGACGTCCGCATGCAGTTCGCGGAAAGTAATGGTTTTGCTTTCGCTGGCGTCGTCGCCTTCCCAGATGATGGCGGGATGGTCGCCACGCGTGGCCAGATGGCGATCGAGGCAGTTGGCGGCAAGGTTCAGAGTACCGTCTTCATACCAGCGAATGGAAATATTGCCGGGGGCAAAGGAGGTATTTTTCACTTTGCTGTAAGGCTTAATCCAGTCGAGGATTTTGCCTTGCTCACCCCAAAATGTGTCGGGATCGTCAACCGATTGTTGATACAGCGCCGCATACTGATCGGCATTAATGAGAGCATTTGCTGCAATGGCAGCGGGTACGGGATGCTTGTGTATTTGGCTCATGGCTGACCTCCTTGAAGATGTTAATCATATGTCAATCAATGGTTAATTGAAGAGCGCGACAGGGCTTTGTTTCTGTTTTGTAGTCTGGATCACGACCTTTTATCACCGCCAAATGCCCCACGAACGCGGAGTGAAAATACCGCGCGTTCAGTCCGATTTTCTGCTTTAAGCCTAAGAGATTTCTGGTTCTTCTGTGCAAATAATCAGCAAACGAGCCGGGCCGCTTTTTGCGCAATATTGCATAGCTATGCTGAAACTTATCGAATTAACACTTTTCATAACAGCGAGTTATGGCTGTTAACCTTTGTCAGCATTTTATGCTACTAACCTGAATAAGATTTGCGCTATCACGCCGGGGGTTGCATTTACCGTAGTGAAAATGGTACTTATCTCGGCCCTGTTCAGCAGGTATCAACTCAGACTGCATCACTCCGCAGGCGCAAAATGCCTGCACAGCTGTAACCGACGTAGTCATAAATAACCCTCTATTTTATCGGGCTTTTGCTCACTTCCCTGTGTGACATTTCTCCTGCACCTTCGCAGCAGAGCAAAGGGGTTTTTAACTGAGGAAATAACGCGTTATGAAAGGTTTTAAGTTCACCCTTGCATGGCAAATCCTCGTCGCGCTGATTTTGGGCGTGATTGTGGGAACCGTGCTGCATAATCAGCCCGACGATCGTGAATGGTTAATCACTAACATTCTGACACCAGCGGGTGACATCTTTATTCATCTGATCAAGATGATTGTGGTACCGATTGTTATCTCCTCACTGATTGTCGGCATTGCTGGCGTGGGTGATGCGAAAAAGCTCGGACGTATTGGTGTCAAAACCATTATCTATTTTGAAGTGATTACCACCATTGCCATTGTGGTCGGCATCACGCTGGCCAACGTATTCCAACCCGGCAGCGGCATTGATATGTCAACGCTGGCAACGGTGGACATCTCTAAATACGAAGCCACAACCGAAGCCGTTCAGGGCGCACCGCACGGTCTGGTCACCACCATTCTGTCGCTGATCCCGCAGAACATCTTCGCCTCGCTGGTGAAGGGCGACATACTGCCGATTATCTTCTTCTCGGTGCTGTTTGGTATGGGCTTGTCGGCGCTGCCATCGGAACATCGCGATCCGCTGGTCACAGTATTCCGTTCGATTTCCGAAACCATGTTTAAAGTGACGCACATGATCATGCGTTATGCGCCAGTCGGCGTGTTTGCGCTGATCGCGGTCACCATTGCGAACTTCGGTTTTGCCTCGCTCTATCCGCTCGCCAAGCTGGTGTTGCTGGTGTACGTGGCGATTCTGTTCTTTGCTTTCGTGGTGCTCGGCACGGTGGCGCGCTTCTGTAAGCTGCGCATCACTACGCTGATGCGCATTCTGAAAGACGAGCTGATTCTTGCCTATTCCACCTCCAGCTCAGAAACCGTGCTGCCGCGCATCATGCAGAAGATGGAAGCCTACGGTGCGCCGAAAGCCATCACCAGTTTCGTGGTGCCAACCGGTTACTCGTTCAACCTCGACGGTTCAACGCTGTACCAAAGCATCGCGGCGATCTTTATCGCCCAGCTGTATGGCATCGACCTGTCGCTGACCGACGAGATCATTCTGGTGCTGACGCTGATGGTGACCTCGAAAGGTATCGCTGGCGTACCGGGCGTCTCCTTCGTGGTGCTGCTGGCAACGCTGGGCAGCGTGGGCATTCCGCTGGAAGGTCTGGCGTTTATCGCCGGTGTGGATCGCATCATGGACATGGCGCGCACCGCGCTGAACGTGATCGGTAACGCGCTGGCGGTGCTGGTGATTGCGCGCTGGGAAGACCAGTTCGACACCAAACAGGCCGCCGCCTACGAGCAGCAGCTGCGCACCCAAAGCGCCAGTTAATAACGTCGTAGGGTCGCCATTCATGGCGACCGCCATATACAGAAACCCGCTTCGGCGGGTTTTTTTGTGCCTGTTGCGGCAAAAAGCAAAAAAATCACGCGCAGCAGAGGAATTAACAATTCTGTATGATATATAGTTTTACGAATAAATTATTCTCTCACCGGAGTGTCCCATGCAGATCGATCTCAGCCAGATGATCACCGAAGGTCGTAATTCCGCCAGTCAGAACATTGATGAGCTGTCCACCGAAGCCATGCTGCGGGTGATTAATGATGAAGACAAAAAAGTGGCATTGGCGGTAGAAGGCATCGTGCCGCAGATTGCGCAGGTGGTGGATGCCATCACCCAAGCCTTCAGCAAAGGCGGGCGCTTGATCTATTGCGGCGCGGGCACGTCGGGTCGTCTGGGAATTCTGGATGCCAGCGAATGTCCGCCGACTTTCGGCACGCCGCGCAGCCAGGTGGTTGGGCTGATTGCCGGTGGCCACACCGCGATTCTGCAGGCGGTGGAAAACGCCGAAGACAATGTTGAGCAGGGCGCACAGGATCTGCGTGATATCCAGTTCAATGCTAATGATGTGCTGGTCGGGATTGCCGCCAGCGGCCGCACGCCGTATGTGCTGGGCGCGCTGGCGTATGCGCGTCAGCAGGGCGCATTTACTGCGGCGTTAACCTGCAATCCCAACAGCCCGATGTCGCAGGCTGCGAATGTGGCGCTAACGCCGGTTGTCGGTCCGGAAGTGGTCACCGGTTCATCGCGCATGAAGGCCGGAACGGCGCAGAAGCTGGTGCTCAATATGCTCACCACCGGCGCGATGATTCGCAGCGGCAAGGTGTACGGCAATCTGATGGTCGATGTGGAAGCCACTAATCAGAAACTGGTGCAGCGCCAGGTGAACATCGTCAAACAAGCCACCGACTGTGACGATGCCACCGCGCAGCAGGCGCTGGCGGCGTGTCAGGGACACTGTAAAACCGCGATTGTCATGGTGCTGGCGGGATTAACTGCCGATGAAGCGAAATCGCTGCTGAGTCAGAATCAGGGCTTTATTCGCAATGCGCTACGTGACGCAGGAGCGCAATGATGGCGGCCATTACCGAAGGTCTGGTGCGCGATATTCTGCAGGCAGTGGGCGGCGCCAGCAACGTGCTGCAGTGCGGCAACTGCATGACGCGTCTGCGCCTGACGCTAAACGATGCCACGCAGGTGGATAGCGCTACACTCAAAACGCTGCCGGGCGTGCTGGGTGTGATCGACAGCGATGCGCAGCTGCAGATTGTGCTCGGTCCCGGCAAAGCACAAACCGCAGCGGAGAAAATGCAGGCGCTGCTCAATCAACAAGCGCCAGGCGATCTGCAGGCCATCGCCAGCGCGCAAAAGCAGCAGATGAAGGCGAAACAGACCAGCGCGCTGCACCGTTTTCTCTCTTGCTTTGCCACCATCTTTACGCCGTTGATCCCCGGTTTTATCGGTGCCGGTTTGCTGCTGGGTTTTGCCACGCTGAT
This sequence comes from Pantoea sp. YR525, assembly GCF_900116775.1. Taxonomy (NCBI): domain Bacteria; kingdom Pseudomonadati; phylum Pseudomonadota; class Gammaproteobacteria; order Enterobacterales; family Erwiniaceae; genus Pantoea; species Pantoea sp. YR525. Next base: position 85,872 of record NZ_FPBU01000010.1, on the reverse strand, counting down.
CGAGCAGATCTTTCACCTCAATCAACCGGGCGATCATGCACGCTGGCTGCTGGATACCGTGGCGTACATGAAGGTGTTCGGCAAAGGGCTGTTTACCTTCCTGAGTATTTTGATCGGCTACAACGCGCAGAAAGCCTTTGGCGGTACCGGCGTCAACGGCGCCATTATCGCCTCGCTGTTTGTGCTCGGTTATGTGCCTGACGCCAAAGTTGGCTATTACAGCGGCATGCAGGATTTCTTCGGCATGGTGATTGATCCACGTGGCAATATTATTGGCGTGCTGCTGGCGGCGATATTTGGTGCCTGGATTGAGAAACAGTTACGGAAAATCATTCCCGATAACCTCGATATGATCCTGACATCGCTGCTGACGTTATTAATTACCGGCGCGGTGACTTTCCTGGTGATTATGCCGATCGGCGGTGAACTGTTTAAAGGCATGTCATGGTTGTTTATTCATCTCAATAACAATCCATTTGGTTGCGCTATTTTGGCCGGACTGTTTTTGATCGCGGTGATGTTTGGCATTCATCAGGGCTTTATTCCGGTCTATTTCGCGCTGATGGAAACCCAGGGCTTTAACTCGCTCTTTCCCATTCTGGCGATGGCTGGCGCCGGGCAGGTTGGTGCCTCGCTGGCGTTATGGTGTAAAGCGGATAAACACTCGCAGCTGCGTAAACAGATCAAAGGTGCGATTGTGCCAGGTTTGCTCGGTGTCGGCGAACCGCTGATTTATGGCGTCACGCTGCCGCGCCTGAAGCCGTTTATTACCGCCTGTTTTGGCGGCGCGCTGGGCGGCTTCTTTATCGGGCTGGTGGCGTGGCTGGGATTGCCAGTGGGAATGAACACCGTGTTTGGCCCTTCCGGTTTAGTCACGCTGCCGCTAATGACTTCATCGCAGGGCATATTTGCCGGAATGGCGGTGTATCTCGCCGGGCTGATTGTGGCGTGGATTGGCGGGTTTGCCTTTACCTGGTGGGGCGGTACCCGCGATGTGGATTTGAGTTGAGTGAAGTGCGGATATCGACCAGGTCGCCATGAATGGCGACCCTACAAAACCCACTCCCCGTAGGGTCGCCATTCATGGCGACCTGGTTTAAGTGTGATTCTGATCACACTTTAGGACTCTCTCGTATCGCTTACCCTGGCACTGCCCTGTTAATCCGTTAAGTACCATTTGTAAGTAAAGCGTCAGAAAAAAATAAAGTATTTATTAAGGAGATAGAAAACTAGACCTTAAATTTATATTGGTATTAATTTATTTTAAATATTTAATGCGCATCTCAATTATTTGCCCATTATCACAATAGGTTACCCACAATTGCTTTTTGCATTGGCAAGCAAAAATGTCTATACCTAAAGCCAATTAATCTATAACAAAAAATCCATCCCTTTTTTCGCTACACCGTATTTCTTCACACAGTTGTTCTCAAATTAGATTGCTACACGGGATTGGTATTAACCTGCCGTTTTATCCCCTCGCGATGAATTTAACGCTGTTGCAAAAACAGCGCGGACGCTGCACGCCCACTGGAGGAAGTATGAGGTTTAAATTAAATCCTATCGCATTAGGGATGTTGACGGCGCAATTGCTGATCTACCCAGCAATGCAAAGTCAGGCTGTTACGTTGGGGACTTACACACCAGAAAATAATGACAATCAAGCAGGTAAAATTACCGTCAGCAGCGGCAATGAAACCCTCACCGGCAATCAGGCGTTCACGCCAGGAACAGATGGCGCAGTCACCACCACGCTCGGGCAAGTAGCAATCACCTCGGGATCGCAGTATCTCAATCAGGATCGCCTTGATCCCGGCCCGCAAAACTTTGCTATCACTACGCCCGATGCCGCCACCGGCACCAACAGCACGTTCCAGGTTTACAACTCTGCGAGTCTTGTCGCATTAGCGCCCGTCACCAGCGCCACCAGCGTGCCGGATGTGCAAAACGTCAATAATGGGCAATATATCGACGCGCGCATTGCCGATGTCACTGGCGGCACGCTGGATGTGAATATCGGCCAGGCCAATGCGCTCAGCAGCGCCAGCACCAACAGCTGGACCATGGCAGCCAAGCAGACAGAGCTGTTTGATGTGAGCGGCACTGGCACGGTGAACTGGAACAGCAACAACCGTATCAGCTTCTTCGGCGCAACCGCCACGCCAGACGGCGCAGGATCGGCCACCAGCAGCTATCAGGTGCAAAATCTTGCCACTTATAACGGTGGTTTCAGCGTGCAGACGCTGGATGGCAAAAGCACCAGTTTTACCGTCACCAACGCCAGCCAACTGCAAAGCTTCAATAACTGGCTGATCAGCCAGCTGCAGGCAGGCAACCTCGATAAAACGCGCTATCTCACCGAATTCAATAAAGCCGTCACCTTCACCAATGCCAACATCGTCTACAACGTTAGCGCCACACCGCCAGATGAAGTCACGCAACCGATACTGAACCGCATTGTGATTAATGCCAGTGGCGCGGGCGCGAAAGTGAATCTGGCGGCGGGTAAAACGCTGGAAGTGGTGGGCGCGACCGGCGGAGCGATTAAAGCCTCCAACGGCGCACAAGCGGTGATCGATGGCAAGCTGGCGAGCCGTGGCAGCATCACTAATAACGGCACGGCGCTGGTGCTAACCGACAACAGCAGCGGGATTAACAACGGTGTGATTAATGGCGGATTCCTCAATCGTCAGGATGGCACCGGCATTGGCTCAACCGGCTACGGTGCCAACGGCGTAGCCGTGCAAACCGGCAGTACCTTCAACAACAACGGCATCCTTAACTTCGCCACCACCGGCAGCAATTCACAGTATGGCGTGGCAGGCATCAATCTTGGCGTGTCATCCACCGCTAATAACAGCGGCAATATCAACGTCGGCGTTAACGGTTCGAGTGCGCGCGGCACCGCATCCGGCGTGTTACTGACCGATGCCACATCCAGCTTTACCAATAACGCCAGCGGCAATATCTACATTGGTCGCGGACCGCAGAACAGCCTGGGTGAGGCGACGGCGGATACCGCGATGAACCAGAGCGGACTCACCAGCGGTATCGCCTTGGTCGCCAACGGTAACGCGGTCAACGATGGCAGCATTACCATCGGGACGAAAACGCAAAACGCAGCGGGGATGTCGGCGACGGGTGCTAATAACGCCACCATGATCAACACCGGCACCATCAATGTGAACGGTGCGGCTGCTGCGATACCGCGCGAAAACGTCGGCATGCTGGTGACCAACAGTGAGGGTAACATCAATAACGCAGGCACCATCAATCTAAATGGCGTGAACGGCACCGGCCTGAAAGTGCTGGCCACCAATGGCAACACCGCCCGCGCAACCTCAACCGGCACCATCAACGTGGCAGGCGGCGCAGATCCGGCGAGCGGCACGCGCAACTATGGCGTGTGGGTGGAAGGGCAAGGAACCGGCACGGCGCAGGCCACCGTCGATGGCCCGCTTAACCTCAGCGGCAATGGCGCGATTGGCGTGCATGCGCGTGGAAACTCCACGGTAACTGTTGATCCGGCTGCCGTGCCGACTTTCTCAAACGGCACCAATCAGATTGCCTTCTTTGCTTACGGCCCTAATGCGGTGATCAACGTGCTGGGCAATGATCCGTTTGATGTCACCACACAGAACTCGACGCTGTTCCGCGTTGAGCAGGGCGCTGATTTCCACGGCAACGCCCTGTCGCTCACCGCGTCGGGAGCGGGTTCCACCGCCGTGCTCGGCAGCGGCGCAGGCACGGAAGTGAGCAGCGACGCGGCGGTGATTAACGTCAGCGGCAGCGGTGCTAATGGCATCACGGTTGAAGGGGGCGCGACGGGCGTTATTGATGCCGCAACCACCATGAATCTCACCGGCAGCAATGCGATCGGCGCGATTGTTGACGGACAAAAACACGATATCTTTGGCAGAAACAGCGGCTCGCCGGTGACCAGCACCAGCCTGAACTCTGCGGCGGCATTGAATGCCTCACAAAGTGGATTGACCGGCTACGTGGCACGCAATCGCGCGCAGCTGACTAACACCGGCGATATCACCTTCACCGGCGCCAATTCCACCGGCATCCGCGTGGAAAGCGGCGCAACCGGCACCAACAGCGGCAATATCAATATCAACGATGGCGGCACCGGCATCGCAGTGAACAGCGGCAGCAGCACCTTTGCCACCACCGCCAACAACACCGGCACCATCAACGTCAACGGCGGCAGCACCACCAGCCGCAGTCGCGGCGTCAGCGCCAGCGGGAATCGCGCGGTAGCGAACCTGAATGGCGGGACGTTGAATTTGAACGGCACTGGCGCGATCGGTGCGGAAGCGCTGAACGGCGCACTGGTGAATATCGCCGCCGGTTCAGCGCCGGTATTCAACAACAGCGACCAGATCGCCTATCACGCGGCGGGCAGCGGATCGCGCATCAGCTCCGCCACCAACGCTTTAGACATCAACACCAGCGGCTCAACCGGTTATCGCATTGATGACGGCGCAGCGCTAAGTTTCACCACGCCAACAACCCTCACCTCCAGCGCCAGTAACAGCACCGGCGCGATCATCTCCGGCAGCGGCAGTAGCCTGAATAGCAGCAATGCCAACTTCAGCGCCAGCGGCCAGGGCAGCACGGCAATCCGCGCAGAAGGCGGCGCGAACGCCACGCTGGATAGCGGCAGCAGCATCAATCTCAGCGGCAGCAACGCGGTTGGCGTGCTGGTGGACAATCTGCGTACCGATTTAAGTAATGCGCTGGATGGCAGCGCGGCGGCCACCCGCGTCACCAGCAACGGCAACGTCAGCGGCGCGGGTAACGGCGCAATTGGCTTTGATGTCACCAACGGCGCAGAGCTGGTCAACAACGGCAATGTGAATCTTACCGGCAGCAACAACATCGGTATCCGTTCGCGCGCCGGCAGCACCCTGACCAACAACGGCGTGGTCAACGTGGCCAACGGCACCGGGCTGGATGTCTCCGGCAGCGGCAGCACGCTGGCGAAAGGCGGCACCATTAATGTCGATAACGGCACGGCGGGCGTGCGCATTAGCGATGGCGCGCAGCTGGCTTTAACCGGCAGCGACACGGTGATCACTACGCGCGGCAACGCGCACGGCATCTTGCTGGATAGCGGCGCGACCGCACTCAGCGCCAGCGACGCCACGGTGAACGTGCTGGGCAGCGGCAACGGCATCGAAAACCGTGCCGAGTTAAGCAACGTCGGCCTGAGCAATCTCACCATTAACGTCGGCGACGGTAACGGTATTCGTACCGCCGTGCCATTCGATCCGGCTTCAACCGTGACCACCAACGTGAACGGCAGCGGCAGCGGCTTGAACATCGCCAATGCCGATGGCTCAACCACCAGCGGCGATCTGACGTTAGGTTCGGGCTATCAGTTTAATGTTACCGGTGCGGGCGGCACCGGTATTCGCGCCAATACCACGGGCAATGTCACCACCGCCGCCAATGTGAATATCGATAATGCGACAGGCGGATCGGCGCTGGTCTCCAGCACCGCGGGCACCATCGTCAATACCGGCAACTTCACCTCCAACAGCCTGACGGCGCCGGTGGTGGATCTGCGCGGTGGCAAAACCATCTTCGAAAATCTCGGCAACATCATCACCGCCAATCCACAAACTGTGGCGGTGGCGGGCAGCAACGCCGATGACGAAATTTTGCTAACGGAAGGCGCGGTGCAGGGTGATATCAATCCGGGTGGCGGATCGGATCTGTTCCGCTGGACGGGCGGTACGCTCAACGGCAGCCTGACGATGGGCAACGACAACAACAACACCGCTGAAGTGAGTAATGTCGATCTCGGTACCACGTACCATCTCACCAGCGGCACCGGCACCGGGAACACCTTAACGTTCAACCAGATCGATTCACGCGGTGGCAGCTTCAGCGCTGACGATCTCAGCAAAGGGGTCAATCTTGGCAGCGGCTGGAGCACCATCAACTTCGCTAACACTAAATGGACGCTAACCGATAACCTGCAGCTGGCGCACAGCACCATCAATGTTGATGCGGGATCAACGCTGTTCGCCGGCGATAACGTGCATCCAACGCTGTCGGGTGGAACGGCAGATTCTCTGGTGGTGAACAACGCCGGTACGCTGGATCTCACCAACGGCGCGGGGTCGCCGGGCAATACGCTGGATATCGCGGGCTCGCTGGCATCGAGCGGCGGCCAGCTCAATCTGGTCACCAACCTAAATGAGGGCGGTGCGCTGAGCAATCAGTTCACCGACCATCTCAACGTCACCGGCAATGCCAGCGGTACCACGCTGGTTAACGTGAAACTTGCCGATGCCAGCACCGGCGCACTCACCGATCTCAATCAAAATGGTGGCGTGGAGGGTAACGAAGGGATCTCGCTGGCGCAGGTCGGCGGCAATGCCAGCGCTAACAGCTTCGCGCTGAAAGATGGCTATCTCGGCGCCGGGCCGTGGCAATATCGCCTCTACACCTTCGCGCCGGGCAGCAGCGATCCCAATCAGCGCTTAGTCAGCGGCAGCGGCAATAACTATTGGGATTACCGTCTGGCGAACTACTACGTGTGTGAAGATAGCAACAGCTGCCAGCCTACATTCGTCACCGATGCCTTTGGTACGCCGCAAAGCTACGATTCGCGCCCAGCGGTGGTGCCGCAAGTGCCTTCGTATGTGTCGGCACCGGTTGGCCTTGCCTATTACACCTCGGCGATTATCGACGATCTGCATAAGCGCCTCGGCGAACTGCGCCACGAGCAGACGCGTCCGGAAGGCAACGGCGGCGAGATGTTCCTGCGCTACATCGGCTCGAACCTGAAGTACAAGAGTGATAAGAGTTTCCGCGACTTTGGCTATGACTTTGACCTCGATTACAGCGCGGTGCAGGTGGGCGGCAATCTGCTGCGTCTCGACGGCGAGCAGGATAGCCTGCGCGGCGGTTTAGCCTATACGCGCGGTAATACGCGTATTCGTCCACATGCGGCCGACGGCTACAGCAGCACCACCTTCGACAGCGACAGCCTGGCGTTTTACGGCACCTGGCAACGTCAAAGTGGTTTCTATCTGGATGGTGTGCTGTCGTTTGACTGGCATCGCGGCGAAACCGATATTGCGCGCACGCAAGAGGTGGCGAAGCTGAAAGGTAATGGCTGGACGGCATCGCTGGAGAGCGGCTATCCGTTTGAGTTGGGCGATGGCTACAAGCTGGAGCCGCAGGCGCAGCTGATGTATATGAAGCTGAATATGGACGACTTCACCGATAAAGACGGCAACAAGGTGCGTTACGGCGACTATAACCAAACCATTGGTCGTTTGGGCGCGCGCCTCGATCGTACCTGGACCGACGACAGCAATCGTCAATACACCCCTTATCTGCGCGCTAACTACTACAAAGGTTGGGGCGGCACGGCGGATACATCAGTGTCTTCGGTGGATAATCCGGCGTTTGGCGCCACCTTCAGCAGCGGGAAGTTTGGTCAAATGTGGGAGCTGGGCGCAGGCGGTACAGCGACCTTGCAGAAGGATGTGTCGCTGTATGCTGAGGCGGATTATCGCAAAGAGATCGAGGGCAACGGTGCCAAAGGCTGGCGCTATAACGTTGGCGTTAGGTGGCAGTTCTGATTCCAGGTGCGCATAAATTCGCACCCTACGAAAACCGAGCTCTGCCTTCGTAGGGTCGCCATTTATGGCGACCACCTAAATTCCAGGTGCGCATAAATGCGCACCCTACGAAAAACGAACTCTGCCTTTGTAGGGGCGCCATTTATGGCGACCGCCGAATGACAGGCATAAAAAAACGGATGGCGCGAACCATCCGTTTTGCTCTAACTCATGGCGTTTTAGGCGTTAGATTGCCTGATACTGCTCATCCTGCAATGCAATCGGTGCAACGGTGCTGGTGGCAATACCTGATGTGGTAACCACAGACAGATCGGCCTGAGTCAGATTCAGGTTAACCTGCTGTGCTTCCGCTTCTACGTTGCTACCCAGCAGCGTTTCTTCCGCATCGCTCAACAGCTCTGCGCCTGAAATATCGAACAGGTTGAAGGTTTCATCCTGCGTTTCGACTGCACTACGTTCGATGATATGGAAGGTGAAAGGCTCTGTTTCCAGGCCGTTAACTTTCGCAATCACGCTATGAGTACCTTCCTCAAAACGGCTATCCACTTCGATATACCACTTACCGCTGGCAGCAACACCGGTGAAGCCCAAAGAACGGCCATCCGTTGTCAGCAATTCCACGACTGCATCAGGCTCACCTGTACCATAAATCACCACGCGGTGATCCTGGATCGCTTCGCCGTCTGATGGCTGGCGAGTGTCATAATCGAAAGTGCGACCAGAAACAGCATCAATACTTGCAGCATCCGCTTCAACAGTGAACTTGCGAGCCAGCAAGCTATCCTGGTTTTCATTTTGGACAGAAATGCTGTGATCACCATTAGCCAGCTTCAGTGAGTAAGACCAGGTGCCATCTTGCGCGGTGCGCACGCTGCCAACCAACTCACCGTTATCGTAGATTTCCAGCACGATATTCTGACCTGCAGTGCCACGCAGCAGCGGCGTTGAATCTTTTGTCACCGCACCGTATGCAATCAGGGCTTCACCCGCGTTATCGTCGTAAACGTTGAAGTTGATGCCGATATTTTCAGGTTCAACCAGGCTGAAGATCAGCGTGCCGCCTTTGTTGCCCGCGACATCGGTGGCAATCACTTCGTGTCCGCCAGCCGCTAATGGTTCAGTGGTCTGGAAGCTCCAGCGACCGTACTCATTGGCAATAACGCTGCCTGCAACTTTGCCATCGATGGTGATGGTGACCAGCGTGCCGGCAACCGCTATGCCATTTAATACTGGCGTGTTGTCATCGATGGAAGCGTTGTAGCCAAAGTTATCTATACCATTGAATTCGCTGATGCCACCCAGAACCCACGGAGTAACGACCTGTGCTGCCACAACATTAAAGGAGAATGCTTCGCTGGTATCATTAGCATTTGCACCAACAGTGATGGCATGCGCACCTAAGGAGAGATCTGATGCGGGTTTAAATGCCCATGCACCAAAGCTGTTTGCCAAAGTAGAACCGATTTCGATACCGTTATCATAGATACGGACCAGCGTATTAGCAGGTGCATTACCTACCAGGTTTGGTCGGTTGTCATCTGTAATACCGTTCGCTTTGACGATGCCTGGTCCGAAGAATTGATCCATTACCTGAGTAATATTGAACGGATTCTCAGGCTCAACGGGTACTTCAGGCTCAACTGGCACTTCAGGCTCAACGGGTACTTCAGGCTCAACGGGTACTTCAGGCTCGACTGGCACTTCAGGTTCGACTGGCACTTCAGGCTCGACTGGCACTTCAGGCTCGACTGGCACTTCAGGCTCAACGGGCACTTCAGGCTCGACTGGTACTTCAGGCTCGACTGGCACTTCAGGCTCGACTGGCACTTCAGGCTCAACCGGTACTTCAGGCTCTGGCTTAGTGATCACAAAGTCGAATTGCGCACTAGCGTTATCGTTGCCAACTTTCGCCACGATGCTGTGAGTGCCAACAGAGAGTGGATCGGTCACGTTGAAAATCCAGCTGCCATTACGAACGCTGGTCACCACGGATCCAATCTCTTTGTCACCTTCGTACAGACGAATCAACACACCTTTAGGGCCGAATCCAGTAATCAGTGGCGTGGTATCCGCCGTTTCACGATCGCCGGTCTCTTCACCTGAGTTGCTGCCTACGAAGCTGATATCAACCGGAACTTTTACAACAATATTCCAGGCTTCAGTTTCTGTACCGTTGCTGCTTTTCACCACAAAGCTGTGGTTGCCGTTGACCAGATACGCTGGGTTAACTGGAGTGAATTCCCAGTAACCGGTGGATGAAACGCGGCGCTCGCCGATTTTGATACCATTGTCGAAAATTTGTACCAGACTATTTGGCTCTGCGGTACCTGACAGTTTCGGTGTGTCGTCATCGGTGGTGCCATTTTTCTCAACATAGCCGCCCTTGCCAACGTTATCGAGGATGTACTCGATCTCTGGTGTTTGTGGCTTGGTGGCTTCTGGCGCAGAAATGGTGATAACGAACGGCGCACTGGCGGTGCCTTCGGCGGTTTTGAACACCAGATTGTAGCTACCCAGCGACAGCTCCGGCGTCAGAGTCCAGCTGCCCCACGCATCGGTCACGGTTGAGCCCAGAACTTCATCGCCGTTATATAGACGAATAACAACGTTAGCGCCTGCACGGCCAAAGAAGCGCGGCGTAGTATCGATTGATGTTGCACCTGAACCAATCAGTTGGTTGTAGCCAGCTGAGTTATCAAATGCACCCGACACTTCGATTGGCTCTGCTGCTGCAGAAACAATGGTCACCGGGAATGGCGTAGTGGCTGAACCTTCGCCCGCTTTGAATACCAGGTTGTAGCTGCCTGAAGTCAGCGTTGGTGTCAGGCTCCAGTTGCCGTAAGCATCAGACTTGGTTGAACCAATTTCTTGCTCGCCGTTATACAGGCGAATCACCACGTTAGCACCGGCTTTGCCATAGAAGTAAGGCGTGGTGTCTTTGATGGTGGCGCCTGGAGCCAGGTTGCGGTTATAGCCGTTTGAGTCTTCTAACGCGGCATAAATTTCAATCGGCTGCGAATCGGCCGAGGTGATGTTCAGCGCGAACGCTTTGCTCACTGAACCTTCACCGGCTTTGAACACCAGATTGTAGCTACCTGCTGGCAACGTTGGTGTCAGGCTCCAGTTACCGTAAGCATCTGAGTAAGTTGAACCCAGCTCTTTTTCGCCGTCGAACAGGCGGATCAGTACATTTGCACCGGCTTTACCGTTGAAGCGTGGTGTGGTGTCTTGCGTGCTGTCGCCAGACTTGAGTGGCTTATAGTAGTAGCGATCGCTGTCGTCATAGACATTGGAGATTTCAATTGGCTGTGCATCTGCGGTGGTGATGGTCAGCGCGAATGGCTTACTTGCAGAGCCTTCACCGGCTTTGAACACCAGGTTGTAGCTGCCTGCCGGCAGAGAAGGCGTCAGGCTCCAGTCACCCCAGCTATTGGACTTGGTTGAGCCAATTTCCTGATCGCCGTTATACAAACGAATGATCACATTCGCACCGGCTTTGCCATCAAAGCGTGGCGTGGTGTCCTGCGTGCTATCGCCTGATTTCAGCTTCTGCGTCACATACGGATTGAGGTTGTCGTAAACGTAGGAAATTTCGATTGGTTGGGCATCTGCGGCGGCAATGGTCAATGTAAACGGCTCGCTCGCTGAACCCTCACCGGCTTTGAACACCAGGTTGTAGCTACCTGCTGACAGAGAAGGCGTCAGGCTCCAGTCACCCCAGCTATTGGACTTGGTTGAGCCAATTTCCTGATCGCCGTTATACAAACGAATGATCACATTCGCACCGGCTTTACCATCAAAACGTGGTGTAGTGTCCTGCGTGCTGTCGCCTGATTTCAGCTTCTGAGTCAGATACGGATTGACGTTGTCGTAGACGTAAGAAATTTCGATTGGCTGGGCATCTGCTGCGGCAATGGTCAGCGCGAATGGCTTGCTGGCTGAGCCTTCACCAGCTTTGAACACCAGATTGTAGCTGCCTGCTGACAGAGAAGGCGTCAGACTCCAGCGGCCCCAGTTGTCAGACACGGTTGAGCCAATCTCTTTATTGCCGTCGAACAGGCGAATCAGGGTATTGGCACCGGCTTTACCATCAAAGCGTGGCGTAGTGTCCTGTGAAGTATCACCCGGCTGCAGCAGTTTAGTGAGATACGGATTGGTGTTGTCGTAAACATAGTCAATCACGATCTGCTGAGCATCTGGCGTAACGATGTTCAGAATGAAAGGCTCGCTAGAAACATTTCCTGATACAAAGGTCAGGCTATGCGCACCGCCGTCCAGCTTAGCAATATAGTTCCACTGACCATATGCATTGGTCTGCACCGAACCGATTTCCTTCTCACCATCAAAGATTTTGACGACGGAGTTTGGCTTAGCGCTGCCGGTGAAACGTGGCGTGGTGTCATTAGTGGTGCTGCCAGACTTCAGGTATTGGGCGTAGCCCGCACTGTCATCAATGGCTTGCGCCACCAGAACTGGCTGTTCTGGCTGAGTAGCTACTGAAACATCATAGCTGGCTGAAACAGGGTTGCCAGCGCCCGCGACCTGAACGGTAAAGTGGTGTTCGCCCGAGGTAAATGCATCAGACGACCAAACCCACTTACCGGTTGGCGTGGCATTGATACGTGCGATCTCAACGCCGTTATCAAAAATGATAATTTGTTTGTTATTTGTGGCACGGCCTTCGAAAATCAACACGCCTTTTTCCGCATCGCCGCCAGATTCAATCGGGATCAGTTTGTTATTCTGCGGGGTGCGGATGGTATCGATGATCGCTTCGTTATACTTGATAGGCACAATCGGTGGTAATTGCGCCGCAGCGGTTGCGATGGAAGCAGTATTGGCGCTGGTTTGCGCTGTACGTGTTGCGTTTTGGTTTTTAGTGGTGCTCATATTTACAGTACTATTGTCATACTGCGCTCATGGAAAAAACTGACGCAGTATTTAGAACTTCATGTAATAAAATGACGAGAAATGTCCCAATAAAGGTTAAGCGTTCTGTTAAAACTGCTTTTTTGTTTTTTATTTATAAAATTCAATAAATTATGATTTATTAATTTTTTAAATTATTTGTTATATCTCTGCCACTTAACGTTCCCGCATCGCCAGCATCCCTTGCGCGACAAAACTGGAATCTGAATTACTCTAAATAAATTTTTATCGGTTGTTATTCCCGCAGATTTTGTGAGCCATTCCTTATTGCCATGCACGGCAAGACAAAAAACAGCCCGCCACGCTAAAGCCCAGCGCATGCGCTGCCGAAAAGGTAAAAAAGCGTAATCGATTTTTTTCTTTTAGCCTGCGTCTTGCAAGGACACACACATGCGTAACAACCAGCCCGTCACACAGCGCGAGTTCGCTTTTGACGATGACGCGACGTTGATGTCGACCACCGATCTCAATAGCTACATCACCTATGCCAACGACGCCTTTATTGAGGTGAGTGGCTTTAGCCCGGAAGAGGTGAATGGCCAGCCGCATAATATGGTGCGCCATCCGGATATGCCGCCTGAAGCCTTTGCCGATATGTGGGCGACACTCAAGCAGGGCGAACCGTGGACGGCGCTGGTGAAAAACCGTCGTAAGAATGGCGATCACTATTGGGTGCGCGCCAACGCCATTCCGGTGGTGCGCGAGGGCAAAGTGCAGGGCTTTATGTCGGTGCGCACCAAGCCGTCAGCGCAAGAGGTGCGTCAGACCGAAGCGCTGTACCGCGATTTCCGTGAAGGCCGTGCCAAAGGACGCCGCTTCCATAAAGGGTTAATCGTCGGCACCGGCTGGCGTGGTTTTGGCTCGATCCTGAAAACCCTGCCGTTGCGCTGGCGTATTCGCTCTACCTTATTAACGCTGTTGCCGCTTTCGGTGATTGGCGTCTGGCTACTTGGGTTGGCACCGCTGGCGATAGGCTGCTTTGCTGGCGGCATGGCGGGCCTTTTGCTGCTGGCGAGTCTGTGGCTGGAGCAGCAAATTTCACGTCCAATGGAACACATGTGCCGTCAGGCATTAAGCGTGGCGACCGGCGCCAGCCATAAAGTGGAACAGATCGATCGCGTCGATGAGATTGGCGTCACGCTGCGCGCCATCGGCCAGCTCGGCCTGATGTTCCGCTGGCTGGTGGATGATGTCAGCGGTCAGGCAATTAACGTGCTCAGCGCCAGCGATGCCATCGCGCGCAGCAATGACGAACTAAGCCGCCGCACCGAACAAGCTGCCGCTAACGTGCAGCAAACCGCTGCCACCATGAATGAAATGACTGCCACGGTGAAGAGCAACACCGATACCGCTAAAGAGGTGAATGGCTTATCGGAAAATACCAGCTTTGCGGCGATCAAAGGCGGCAAGGTGATGCAGGAGATGGTGGGGATGATGGCGGAGATCGCCGACAGCTCGAAACGTATCGCCAATATCACCAGCGTGATTGACGGCATCGCCTTCCAGACCAATATTCTGGCGCTGAATGCGGCAGTGGAAGCGGCGCGCGCCGGTGAACAAGGCAAAGGATTTGCGGTGGTGGCCGGTGAAGTGCGCAGCCTCGCACAGCGTAGCGCCAAAGCCGCCAGCGAAATCAAAAACTTGGTAGAAACCAGCGCCAGCCGCGTGCAGTCGGGTAGCGATCACGCCGATGCAGCCGGACATACCATGCAGGAAATCGTTGATCAGGTGCAGAATGTCACCGCGTTGATCGCGCAGATCAGCGGCGCGACCGCTGAGCAGGCTATCGCGCTAACGCAGGTCAGCACCGCGGTGGAAGATCTCGACGATATCACCCATCAAAACGCCGCGCGCGTGGCGGAAAGCGCTGAAGCATCCGGGCGCATGAAGCATCAGGCCAATCGTCTGGTGGAAGCGATCAGCGTGTTCCGTTAACGCATTTCACGTTCGGCACGCAGCGCGCCGGGCGGCGTGCCAACAATGCGTTTGAATGCGCGGCTAAACGCCGCCAGCGAACCGTAACCGAGGTGGAAGGCGACGCTTTCCACCGCTTCGCCTTCATGAACGATACGTTCCACCGCCAGCCGCATGCGTAGCTCGGTAAGATAACGCAGCGGCGTCATGCCAGTTGCGCTCTGGAAGCGGGCGGCAAACACCGAGCGCGAGCTGCCAGATTCCCGCGCCAGCCGTTCCACCGTCCAGTTTTCACCAGGTTCACGATGCATCGCCGCCATCGCCAGGCTAAGACGCGGATCGCGTAGCGCCTGCACCAATCCGCTGCCTTTGCCGCAGCCATTCTCCACCCAGCCACGCACAATCTGCGCCGCCACCACATCCGCCAGCCGCGACAGAATCCCGGCAAAGCCGGCTTTGCGCTGCCGCGTTTCGCGCTCCATCGCATCGAGAATCGGCTGGATTTCCGGATACTGCGCCAGCAGCGTACTCACCAGCATCACATCCGGCATGGTATGCACCAGCGGTTGCATGCCGCCGAGTTCAAACGCCATGCAGGCGCTAAACAGAATCACATCGCTGTCATCCGGGCATACATCTACGCCGTCGCCGATAGCGCAGACGCTGTCGCAAATCGGGCGGCTGTTAAAAGTCGAAATGGGTTCACAGATTGCCTCTTCGCTGGAGATCAACGCATGCGGCTTACCGTGCGGGATCAGCAGCGCATCGCCCGCCTGCAGCGGATAGATCACGCCAGAGGCTGAACGGATCAGTAACGATCCGCGCCCAACAAAGTGCAGCTGCGCCTTGCCTGGCGCATCCTCATATTGCAGACCAAAAGGCGCATGCAGCGCGATACGCTGGTATTTGACGCCGTACAGGCGCATGCCCATTAGCAGTTCACTGGTCAGATCTTCATAGCGGCTCATACGAATCCAGACGAATAATCAAAAAACAAAGTTTCTGCATCATAGATCGTCTGGTGATCAGTCACTATGCTTAACGCTAAATATTTTGTGATGGGGATCACAGATGAGCCTGGATACTGAAGTTATCGAAACACCACTAGAAGTGGATAAACCGGCGTGGGGCGCAGTGTTTGCCATGGCCTTTGGCGTTTTCGGCCTGATTACCGCAGAATTTCTGCCGGTAAGCTTGCTGACGCCGATTGCTGACACGCTGCACATCAGCGAAGGGCAGGCGGGACAAACCGTTACCGTGACTGCGCTGGTGGCGCTGCTCACCAGTCTGGTGATCGGCAATGTGACACGTCAGCTTGACCGTCGTGTGGTGATGCTGGCCTTTACGCTGTTGCTGATTGCTTCCGCGCTGCTGGTGGCCTTTGCTGAGAATCTGCCGATGATTCTGCTGGCCCGCGTGCTGCTGGGCGTGGCGATTGGCGGCTTCTGGACGCTCTCCACGGCGATTACCATGCGTCTGGTGCCGAGCGATCAGGTGCCGCGCGCGCTCTCCATCGTATTTAGCGGCATTTCGCTGGCGACCATTATTGCTGCGCCGCTCGGCAGCTATTTGGGCGGCATTATTGGCTGGCGTAACATCTTTATGCTGACCGCCGCGCTGGGCGTGCTGGCGCTGCTGTGGCAGTTCTTCACCTTGCCCGCGATGCCGCCCGTCAATAAAGCGCGCAGCGGTGGCGTGCTGGATCTGCTGCGTAAAAGCGTGATGCGCTGGGGCATGCTGGCGGTGATCATGATGTTTACCGGCCACTTCGCCTTCTTTACTTATCTGCGTCCGTTCCTCGAAGGCAGCGCGCAGCTTAACGTCAATCAACTGTCGCTGGTGCTGCTGGCGTTTGGCGTGGCGAACTTCTTTGGTACTTCGCTGGCCGGTTATCTGGTGACGCGCAGCGTATCGCTGACGTTAACCGCGATGGCGCTGGTGATGAGCGTGACCGCGCTGCTGCTGGTGAGTTTCGGCGAGGTGTCGTGGCTGGTCGCGGCGGGCGTGGCGCTGTGGGGCCTGGCGTTTGGTTCGATGCCAACCGGTTGGTCAACGTGGATTTCCCGCGCGGTGCCGGACGATGCCGAATCGGGCGGCGGTTTGCTGGTCGCTACCATTCAGCTGGCGATCACCGCCGGTGCCGCCGCCGGTGGCTGGATGTTCGATCTGCAAGGCGCAGGCGGCGTGTTCCTCGCCAGCGGCGTGCTGATGCTCTTAGCCGCCATCACCATCTTCACCCGCGTCCGCCACCACGGTTAACCGTAGGGTCGCCATTCATGGCGACCTTGCCATCAACCGCACGAATCACAATGTCGCCATAAATGGCGTCATGTTTGTCAGATACGCGTAAATCGGTCGCCATAAATGGCGACCCTACGAAACCTCACCTATCACAGCCATAAATCCTGCCTTTTAATTAAATGTCAGATTTTTAACCCTTTGCACAAAGGTTAACCCAAACGTGCTTTTTACATTCAAAATATTCGAACAACAACGGCAAATCTCTCCGCTTTTTACTGATCAACTCTACGACTATTATGTATCTCAACAAGGCGATGACGCCTTACTCAATCAAACGTACATTAAGGAATTGACCATGAAATCTATCAAAACTTTTGCTGCTGTTATCGCTCTGACCGTTCTGCCATTCGCTAGCTTTGCGCAAAGCATCACTGCAACCGCCTCAACGCTGGATGGTGCAGAAGCGCAAATCGCTGCTCAGGCGCACGAAGCTGGTGCTTCCTATAAAGTGACCGAAGCTAACTTCAACAACGGCGTGCACATGACTGCCGAACTGACTAAATAAGTTGCATTAACGTTCTGTGCTGACAGGGTGCCTTCGGGCGCCCTGGCGGCGTTGGTAACCTGATAAAATCCTGTCACTTTCACTTCGAAATGATTACTATTCTCAAAAAGTAGCATCCTTCGTCGGCTCGCCTCGGGCTGTCTTTTTAAATATTGGTTGTAATGTCGGGCTTTCACTTCACTGCCATCAGGCGGTGTTTTTGCTATGGAGAAGTTATGAAGGCGAATAAAAAATCGTGGGCGCTGCGTCCACTGCTGCTGGCAACGGCGCTGTTCTCGACCTCTGCGGTGATGGCGGCAGAATCTCAGCCGCTGAATCAGGTGATCTCAAAAGGCGCTTACGAACTGGCATTCAGCAACAGCGATAACGCACTGTTTCTCGCGACCGCGCAGAGCACAACCGATAAAAAAGGCGGCACCGTTTATCGCCTCGATCCGCAGGATTTGGCGGTGAAGCAAACCATCAATACCGATCTGCCGACCTTTGGCGCGGCGATCAACCAGAAAACCAACACTCTTTACTTCGGTAACACGCGTGACGGTTCACTGACCGCAGTGGATGCCACCAGCGGTAAAGTGATCAACACGCTGGTGCTGGATGGCCGTCAGCGCAGTGAAACTGTGCGTCCGCTGCAACCGCGTCAGCTGGCCGTCGATCCGGCAACCGATCGCGTTTATATCACCGGCCTCGGTGAGCAGAGCGTGGTGTGGGTGGTGGATGGCAAAACCCTGAAACTGATCAGCACCGTGCCGAACACCGGCAAAATGGGCACCGGTTTGGCGATCGATTCTGCGGCGCAGAAACTGTATGTCACGAATTCCGACGGCGAACTGGTTACCATCAATACGCGCCTGAACGCGATTGAAAAGCGTCAGAAAATCGATGGCGATAAAGATCACTTCTTCCTGAATATTTCGCTGGATACCCAAGGCCATCGCGCCTTCCTCAGCGACTCAAAACAGTCGCAGGTGCTGGTGTTGGATACCCGCACGCAGCAGGTGATCCACAAGATCGATGTGCCAGAATCGCTGGCAGTGCTGTTCAATGCCGATCGTGATGAGCTGTACGTCACGCACCGCAAAGCGGGCGAAATTAGCATCATTGACGCCAGCAACTACAAAGTGAAACGCACAGTAAAAGCACCGGGCCTGCCAAACAGCCTGGCGGTTTCCGCCGATGGTAAAACCCTGTTTGTCAGCATCAAGCAGCCGGGTTCACGCAAAGAGCCACCCAAAAATCCCGATAGCGTTTTACGCATCGAACTCTGATCGGTAGTTTTCTGAAACTGAGAGGCGGCTTATGCCGCCTTTTGCATTTCTGCCATCTGCGCCGTTTTTATCGCCGCACATACGCTACCTTGTAGAGCAACAACACCAATGGAGAGGATGCAATGAGCCAGTTTTTTATGCATGAGAAAAACGATCTGGTTAACGAAGCTATCGAAGGGGTTTTGCTGAGCACGCCGTGGCATAACCTCAGTCGCCTCGATCTCGGTGATGAGATTCGCGTTGTGGTGCGCTCGGACTGGGATAAAAGCAAAGTGGCGCTGATCTCCGGCGGCGGTTCCGGACATGAACCGGCGCATGCCGGCTTTGTCGGCAAAGGCATGCTGACGGCGGCGGTGTGCGGTGACATCTTCGCGTCGCCGAGTGTCGATGCGGTGCTGAACGCCATTGTTAACGTCACTGGCGATGCCGGATGTCTGCTGATTGTGAAGAACTATACCGGCGACCGCCTCAACTTTGGTCTGGCGGCGGAGAAAGCTAAAAACCTCGGCTACAAGGTTGAGCTGGTAATGGTGCAGGATGATATCGCGCTGCCGGAAAACCCGCAGCCGCGCGGCATCGCGGGCACCGTGCTGGTCCACAAAATTGCGGGCTTTGCGGCGGAGCAGGGACAATCGCTGGATGAAGTTAAAGCGCTGGCACAGCGCGCGATTGATGCTACATCGTCTATCGGTTTGGCTTTTGCCACTTGCCATGTGCCGGGAGAAAAACGTGATGAACGCGTCGAGCCCGGTCACAGCGAGCTCGGCATGGGCATTCACGGCGAGCCGGGTGTAATCACGCTGGATTCGCAAGACAGCCGCAACATCACCAGCATCATGACCGATAAACTGGCGCAGGCGCTGCCGGACGGCAAGCAGGCGCTGCTGCTGATCAACAATCTCGGCGGTTTCTCGCAGCTGGAGCTGGCGCTGCTGACGCGTGAGGTGTTGCAGTCGCCGCTGGCGGCACGCATCACGCATCTGTTGGGTCCGGCAACGCTGGTCAGCGCGCTGGATATGAAGGGTTTCTCACTGACGCTACTGGCGTTGGAAGAGCCGTTCCTGGAAGCATTAAACGCGCCGGTTCAGGTGCTGGGTTGGGTGCCGGTATATGACTTTGCGCCGATCAGCCTGCAACGTGCCGAGAAGATTGGTAGCGTGCTGGATTTTGATGCCTCTGAGAATACTGAGGTGGCGAAGATTGTCGCAAGCGTCACGCAGACGCTGATCGATCTGGAAAGCGAGCTAAACGCGCTGGATGCCAAAGTGGGCGATGGCGATACCGGTTCAACCTTTGCCGCCGGGGCGAAGAAAATTCAGCGCAGTTTGCAGGAAAAACAGCTGCCGCTGGATGAACTGCCAACCTTGCTGGCGCTGATTGGCGAGCAGCTGGCCACGGTGATGGGCGGATCGAGTGGCGTGTTGATGTCGATTCTGTTCACCAGCGCCGGTCAGCAGCTGGAAGAGGACAGCGCGCTGCCGCAGGCGCTGATGCACGGGCTGGAACGCATGAAACATTACGGCGGCGCGCAGCCGGGCCATCGCACTTTAGTGGATGCGCTGCAACCGGCGCTGGAAGCCTTAGTGGCAGGCGAGTCGCTGGCTGTTGCTGCACAAGCGGCGCAGAAAGGTGCCGACGCCACCGCGAAGATGCAGAGCGCCAAAGCGGGGCGTTCCGCGTATCTGAATCAGCAGAGTCTGGATGGGGTAAAAGATCCGGGCGCGTATGCGATTGAGAAGGTGTTTGCGGTGTTGGCGGGTTGATGTAGCAAGGTCGCCATTAATGGCGACCCTACATCGTAGGGTGCGCATTCATGCGCACCGTTTCAATGGACGCAGAATGGGTTAGCGCATTTATGCACACCGTTTCAAAGACCGCAGCTTACTCCGCCGCTTCGCGCATCATCTCTTCGTGCGGAATATCCTGCAAAATCTGCTCGAAACTGCGCAGACGTTTGTAGATCGACATCAGCGTAATCAGCGTTGACCACGAGGTGATCAAATACTGGAACGACGAACGCACCTGATCAAACACGTTGGTGATCTGGTTCAACAGGCCGAGCGTAATGGTGCCCGCCACAATCGACGGAAACAGCACAAACAGCCCGAACACGTTATCCACCTGCAGATACATAATGCGGGTGATGTTGAAGTACAAATAGTGGAAATAGAGGCGGAAATAGTTCTGACGCACGCGGCTAAACAGCTCATGCACCGTTGGCGGTGAAGCGCGTTCAGGATCGTCTTCGCCGTACACCAGCTCTTTACGATAGGCCGCTTCCACCCGCTGATTGCGGAACTCCAGCCCCGGCAGTTTAATCCCCACCAACGCCAGCAGCGCGGTACCAAACAGCGACCACAGCAGCGCGGCAATCACCAATGCATACGGAATGCTGCCAAGAATTGGTACCTCTTTGACATGGTGCGACAGCGTGACCAGCACCGGCAGAAACGCCACCAGCGTCATAATCGCCTGAATAAAGTTGATGCCCCAATCCTGCAACGTACCGGCGAAGCGCATGGTGTCTTCCTGCACACGCTGTGCCGCACCCTCAACCAGACGCAGACGCTGCCAGTTGTGCATGTAGTAATTGTTCATCGCGGTACGCCAGCGGAACACCCAATGGCTGACGAAGAAGGAGTTCATCACGCCAATCACCACCGCGATCAGCGCGATACCGAGAAACGCCAGCACTTGCACATAGAACTGGTGGATGGCGACGGAACCGGCTTTGGTCAGCGCCTGTTGAATCATGTCGTAGAACGGGCCATACCAGGCGTTGACGCCCACGCCGACCTGCACACCAAACCAGGTGACAAAGATGATCAGAATCGATCCCCAAACCGACCAGCGCTGCCACGGATGGTTATCAATCACACGCCAGGTGAGCGCGAAGATGCCAGCAACAATCCAGTAATAGGCGTAAAACCACAGTTGGCTGATGTGAATAAAACGGCTGGCATTGGTTGGCAAAGGTTCGTGCATCGCCGCCTGGAGCGCAGGCCAGCGTGCCGGGAAATCACTGAAAAAGCCGAACCAGGCAAAAATTGCTACTAAACTCCAAATCGCAGCTGAGCTGAAAAACAGCGTTGGCCGCGGAAAAAAGGACTTAAACATAGGCACTCCGCTGTTGTGTGTACTCTTTTATACCGCTTCAGACCTCTATCTGTCTGTTGTCGGTTGTATCTGACGATGACAGCTTCGCCGCTGCGATGTAAAGCGACAGCGGCAATTGTTAAGTAATTAGTGCGAATTTGTTTCTAAGAACTAAATTATCCACAGCAATGGTGTTACAATATTTGCACTGTTACCGGTAACAGTGCTGCTGTATCCCTTAAGCTATCAATAAAAAAACAATACAACGCAACTACTTAACTTTCATGCCGCATTATATGTGGTACTGAGGCAATGTCATGTCAGAACAAAAAAATGGTCACACTCGCAGGGATTTTCTGCTGAGAACCATCACCCTGGCGCCGGCAATGGCGGTGGGCAGTACGGCGATGGGCGCGCTGGTGGCACCGATGGCCGCTGGGGCAGCAGAACAAAACGCATCACCACAGCAGGCGCGTAGCTACCAGCCAAACTGGTTCACCGCCGAAGAGTTTGCCTTTATCACTGCGGCCGTGGCGCGCCTGATCCCCAACGATGAACGCGGTCCTGGCGCACTTGAAGCTGGCGTGCCGGAGTTTATCGATCGTCAAATGAACACGCCGTATGCCACCGGGAACAACTGGTACATGCAAGGCCCGTTCAATCCCGATCTGCCAAAAGAGTTGGGTTATCAGCTGCCGCTGGTGCCGCAGCAGATCTACCGTCTCGGCCTCGCTGATGCCGATAGCTGGAGCAAAAAACAGCATGGCAAGGTGTTTGCTGAGCTGACGGGCGAACAGCAAGACGCGCTGCTGACCGCGTTTGAAAGCGGCACGGCTGAATTCCCGCAGCTGCCAGCCAAAACCTTCTTCTCCTTCCTGCTGCAAAACACCCGCGAGGGTTATTTCAGCGATCCGATCCACGGCGGCAATCAGGGCATGGTGGGCTGGAAGCTGATTGGCTTCCCAGGCGCGCGCGCTGACTTTATGGATTGGGTGGAACGCGGTGAACGTTATCCGTTCCCGTCAGTGGATATTCGCGGGGAGAGGACGTAAGCGTGGCAAATGAATTGAAAAAAGTGGATGCGGTCGTCGTCGGTTTCGGCTGGGCGGGCGCCATCATGGCGAAAGAGCTAACCGAAGCGGGCCTGAATGTGGTGGCGCTGGAGCGCGGTCCGCATCGCGATACCTATCCGGATGGATCTTATCCGCAGTCGATTGACGAACTAACCTATAACATCCGCAAAAAGCTGTTCCAGGATCTGTCGAAAAGCACCGTCACCATCCGTCACGATGCCTCGCAAACCGCCGTCCCTTATCGCCAGCTGGCGGCGTTTCTGCCCGGTACCGGCACCGGCGGCGCAGGTCTGCACTGGTCAGGCGTGCACTTCCGCGTTGACCCGGTTGAGCTGAACCTGCGCAGCCATTACGAGCAGCGCTACGGTAAAAACTTCATCCCGGAAGGCATGACGATTCAGGATTTCGGCGTCAACTATGACGAGCTGGAACCCTTCTTCGATCAGGCCGAGAAAGTGTTCGGCACTTCGGGCAGCGCCTGGTCAATCAAAGGCAAACTGCTGGGCAAAGAGAAGGGCGGCAACCCGTACGCGCCCGATCGTTCCAGCGACTTCCCGCTGCCGGCGCAGAAGCGCACCTACTCGGCGCAGCTGTTCGCGCAAGCGGCGGAATCAGTGGGTTATCACCCTTATGATATGCCGTCGGCCAACACCTCGGGCCCGTACACCAACACGTACGGCGCACAGATGGGGCCGTGCAACTTCTGCGGTTTCTGCAGCGGTTACGCCTGCTACATGTATTCCAAAGCCTCGCCGAACGTCAACATCCTGCCCGCGCTGCGCCAGGAACCGAAGTTCGAGCTGCGCAACAACTCCTACGTGCTGCGCGTTAATCTGACCGACGATAAAAAACGCGCCACCGGCGTGACCTATCTCGATGGACAGGGCCGCGAAGTGGTACAGCCTGCGGATCTGGTGAT
This sequence comes from Pantoea sp. YR525, assembly GCF_900116775.1. NCBI lineage: Bacteria > Pseudomonadati > Pseudomonadota > Gammaproteobacteria > Enterobacterales > Erwiniaceae > Pantoea > Pantoea sp. YR525. The sequence goes on along the minus strand of NZ_FPBU01000010.1, from coordinate 62,257 downwards.
CCTGTCGGCATTCCAGTTCCACAACGTGCATCTGATGCTGCTCTCCGGCATCGGCAAGCCGTATAACCCGATTTCCAACGAAGGTGTGGTGGGCCGTAACTTTGCCTATCAGAACATCTCGACGCTGAAAGCGCTGTTCGACAAAAACACCACCACCAACCCGTTTATCGGTGCCGGTGGCGCAGGTGTGGCGGTGGATGATTTCAACGCCGACAACTTCGATCACGGTCCGCACGGCTTTGTTGGCGGTTCGCCATTCTGGGTCAATCAGGCGGGTACCAAGCCGATCTCCGGTTTGCCGACGCCGAAAGGCACGCCAAACTGGGGCAGCCAGTGGAAATCGGCGGTCGCGGATACCTACAACCATCACATCTCGATGGATGCGCACGGCGCGCACCAGTCTTATCGCGCCAACTATCTCGATCTCGATCCGAACTACAAAGATGCCTACGGCCAGCCGCTGCTGCGTATGACCTTTGACTGGCAGGATAACGACATCAAGATGGCGCAGTTCATGATCGGCAAAATGCGCAAAATTACCGAAGCGATGAACCCGAAAATGATCATCGGCGGCGCGAAAGGGCCGGGATCGCACTTCGATACCACCGTCTATCAAACCACGCACATGAGCGGCGGCGCGATCATGGGTGAAGATCCGAAAACCAGCGCGGTGAACCGTTATCTGCAGAGCTGGGATGTGTCGAACGTGTTTGTGCCAGGCGCTTCGGCGTTCCCGCAGGGTCTCGGCTACAACCCAACGGGCATGGTCGCAGCGTTGACCTATTGGTCCGCCAAAGCGATTCGTGAACAGTATCTGAAAAACCCCGGCCCGCTGGTACAGGCATAAGGAACACGGCGATGATCAAAAGCATTTTAGCCCTGTTTCTGGGCACGATGACGTTCGCCGCAGTGGCGGACGAGGCAGGTTCGGACGCGTTGGTGAAGCGCGGTGAGTATCTGGCGCGCGCGGGCGACTGCGTGGCGTGTCACAGCACCGAAGGCGGTAAACCCTTTGCCGGTGGACTGCCGATGGCGACGCCGATCGGCACCATTTACTCCACTAACATCACGCCGGACAAAGCCAACGGGATTGGTGATTACAGCTATGACGACTTCCAGAAAGCGGTGCGTCACGGCGTAGCGAAAAACGGCGACACGCTCTATCCGGCGATGCCGTATCCGTCTTACGCGGTGGTCAGCGATGACGACATGAAGGCGCTCTACGCCTACTTCATGCACGGCGTGCAGCCGGTGGCGCAGGCGAACAAAGAGAGCGAGATTCCGTGGCCGCTGTCGATGCGTTGGCCGTTAGCCATCTGGCGCGGCATGTTTGCGCCGGACGTGAAAGCGTTCCAGCCGGCGGCACAGGAAGATCCGCAACTAGCACGCGGTCGCTATCTGGTGGAAGGTCTCGGCCACTGTGGTGCTTGCCATACGCCGCGTAGCATCACCATGCAGGAAAAAGCGCTCAACAACGGCGAAGGCAACAACTATCTTTCCGGCAGCAGCGCGCCGATTGATGGCTGGACCGCCAGCAACCTGCGTGGCGACAACCGCGATGGTTTAGGCCGCTGGAGCGAAGAGGATCTCAAGCAGTTCCTGCGCTTTGGCCGCAACGATCACACCGCCGTGTTTGGTGGCATGACCGATGTGGTGCAGCACAGCCTGCAATATCTGAGCGATGACGATATCAGCGCGATTGCTAAATATCTGAAATCCCTCGGCGCGAAAGATCCAAATCAGGCGGTGTTTAAGCAGGATGATGCGGTGTCTCAGGCGTTGTGGAAAGGTGACGACAGCCAGCCAGGCGCATCGACTTATGTCGATAGCTGCGCGGCGTGCCACAAAACCGACGGCAGCGGCTATCAGCGCTTCTACCCCGCGCTGCGCGGCAATCCGGTGGTGATGGCTGACGATCCGACCTCGCTGATTCATATCGTATTGGTCGGCGGCACTTTACCTGGCGTGCAAGGTGCACCCACGGCGATCACCATGCCGGCGTTCGGCTGGCGCCTGAACGATCAGCAGGTGGCGGATGTGGTGAACTTTATCCGTGGCAGCTGGGGCAATGGCGTGAAGTCGAGCGTGTCGGCGAAGGATGTGGCGGCGCTGCGTAAAGATGAAGCCGTGCAGCCGAAGCAGGGTAATGCGGATATTAAGGTGTTGGAAGGGCAGTAAAGTGAGTTGGTGCGGTTTTTGAATCGGTCGGCATGAATGCCGACCCTACAAAACCGCACCTGCAATCTTTAAATATTCTCCAAATCCATCCCACGGGTTTTTGGCCCGTAAATTCCCACCGACAGCATCACCATCAGCATGCTCAGCACGATAAAGGCGATCACGCCCTGGCTGCCGGCATACTGCAAAATAATGCCAATCAAAATACTGCTGAACACCGTTGACAGGCGGCTAAACGAGTAGCAGAAACCCACCGCGCGGGCGCGAATGTGAGTTGGGAAAATCTCGGTCTGATAAGCGTGATAGCTGAAGGTCAGCCATGCGTTGCTGTAGGTGATCAGGAAGCCGCAGATGATCATCAGCACCGGATTGGTCATAAACGCAAACAGCGTGCCGAACACCACCGTCATCAGCGATGAAAACACGATCTGCCATTTATTTTCGAGCTTATCGGCGTAGCGGCTGCAAATCAGCGAGCCGAGCGGGTAGGCCAGCGTAATGAAAAACGCATACAGCAGGCTGTGTGTGACGGTCGCGCCTTTGCCCGACAGTAGCGCCGGCAGCCAGTTGCCGAAACCAAAGAAGCCAATCGCCTGGAAGAAGTTCATTACCACCAGCATCAGCGTGCGCTTGCGATACGCCGGTGACCAAATCTCACTGAAACGCCCTTGCTTAGGTTGCTCAGGTGCGAACTGTCCCCCATCCCGGCCTTCCCCCACCAGTGGGGGAAGGGGAGAAGCGATGCCACAGCGCTTTTCCATCGCGCTCAGCACCTGATGCGCTTCCTGATGCCGTCCTTGTTGCGCCAGCCAGCGTGCGGATTCCGGCAGGTTTTTACGAATCAGCCAGATCACCAGCGAGCAGACCGCACCGGCAATCACCACCCAGCGCCAGCCTTCAAGGTTGAGAATGGTTTGCGGCACCAGCCACCACGACATCAGCGCCACCGCCGGTACCGACAGGAACTGGATAAAGAAGGAGAAGGCAAACGCGCGGCTGCGCAGATGTGCCGGTACCCATTCGGAAAGATAGGTATCGATGGTCACCAGCTCAACGCCAAGGCCAATGCCAACGAGGAAGCGGAACAGGATGATCATCTCCGCGCTCTGCTGGAACGCCATCAGCAGAGAAAACGCGCCGTACCACGCCAGCGCGCACATAAAGGTCAGGCGGCGACCAAAACGGTCGGCGTAGGGCGCAAGCAAACTCGCGCCGACAAACAGGCCAAGGAAAGTGGCGGAGGCAAATGCCGCCTGATCAGCGACGCCGAACACGCCGGCAGAACCGGTATGAAACACGCCCGCCGCCACCAGGCCGGAGCTGATGTAGCCGGTTTCAAACAGATCGTAGAGCTCAAAGAAGCCGCCGAGCGCCAGTAGCGTGATAAAGCGCCACAGACCGGCGGAAGAGGGCAGCGCATCAATGCGCCCGGCTAAGGTGCAGCGATCCGCGCTCATGTGATCGTTCGCCATCCCTGTCGACGTGATTGTTGTCATTGTTGTGTAAACCTCGGTGTTTGCAGAACCCGCTGACGGCTGAGATTGGTTTTAAAAATAATTAACCGTTAGCAAGCGAAGGAATAGCAGGATAATAAATTCGCTGAGAGTTGCCGAGAGGCAGGACGGTGACATTTTGGCAACATACGTTGCAGTTCACAGAAAAGTAGTCGCCATCCATGGCGCAGGCTTAGTGCAGGCTGGGATAGACGCCCGGACCGATCGGTAAACCGAGTGCGTACCACGCCAGCAGCAGCACAATCCAGGTGGTGAAGAACACCAACGGATAGGGGAAGATCAGCACGTAATAGGTGCCCAGCTGTGCATCTTTTTGATAGCGCTGCAGGAAGCCAAGGAACAGCGGCAGGAACGGCGACATCGGTGCCAGCGGCAACACCGCAGAATCGGCGATGCGGAAAATCATCTGCGCAAACGCCGGATGGAAGCCCAGCAACATAAACATCGGCACAAACACCGGCGCCAGAATTGACCAGATGGCCGAGCCGCTGGCGATAAACATGCACAGAAACGCCGACAGGAACATCAAGCCCATAAACGCCGGTGCGCCACTAATGCCCGCGCTCTCCAGCACATCGGTCAGGCCGATGGCCATGAACTTGCCCATGTTGCTCCAGTTGAAGAAGGCAACGAACTGCGACAGCGGAAACACCATCACAATAAAGCCCGCCATGCTCTTCATCGGATCCACCAGCAACTGCGGAATATCATCCGCGCGGCGAATCTGCTTCGTCACCGCGCCATAGGCAATCGCCACCACAAAGAAGAACAGGATGATGATCGGCACTATGCCCTGAATGAACGGCGACGGAATGATGCCGCCGGTTTTCGGATTGCGCAGCGGCGCGTGTTCCGGCACCACCAGCAGCGCCATCAGCGCGATAAACACCAGCGCGGCGATACCGGCAGCTTTCAGGCCGCGATTCTCCAGCGCGGTGAGCGGCGGCAGACGATCGTTGTTGCCGCCGTTCCACGCGGGCAGGCGCGGCTCGACAAACTTGTCGGTCAGCAGCGCACCGGCGATGGTCAGCACAATCACCGAGCTGGCCATAAAGTACCAGTTGTCGATCACGCTAACGTGCACGGTATCGCTCACCGCTTTGGCGGCTTCGGTGCTGATGCCAGAAAGCAGCACATCGGTGGTGACAATCAGCAGGTTGGCGGTAAAACCCGATGCCACGCCGGCAATCGCCGCCATCAATCCCGCCACCGGATGGCGTCCCACCGCGAGGAAGATCAGCGCGCCGAGCGGCGGCATTACTACCAGCGCGGCATCGGACGAAATGTGGCTGAAGAAGGCGATAAACAGCACCATGTAGCTGGCGTAGCGACGGCTCACGCGCGAAGCCATCTTCACCATCAGCGACTGCAGCAGGCCGACTTTTTCCGCCAGGCCCGCACCAATCACCAGCGCCAGAATCGATCCCAACGGCGTAAAGCCGCTGAAGTTTTTGATGATGTTGGGCAGGATCCACTGAATCCCGGCAACGCTCAGCAGGTTGTTCACCCGCACCAGCTCGCCGTTGGCCGGGTTTTTCACCGCCACGTCGAAGCTGCTGAGTATGGCGGTGGCCACCATTAGCACCACAATCAAATAGACGAACAGTAAGAATGGATTCGGCACTTTGTTGCCGACGCGTTCAATCCAGCTAAACAGCTTTCCGGGGCTGCGGTTCTCCGTGGTGGCTTCCATAGATCATTCCTCGTCAGTCGTCTTGTTATGTTTGCATGCCCGCTGGGGGCTATATTTTTTGTATTTTTTTGGTATTTCAGAGGTCGCCATTAATGGCGATCTGTATCGTGCGTTCATGGTGACGGTCGCCATAAATGGCGACCCTACGGCGCAGGGTGCGCGCCGGTAAAACGCATTGTTATTTCAACTTCGATGGCGTGACATCCGCTGGAATCGGGCAGACGTAAGGCTGCTCGCGGCGCACGCGCTGGAACTCGTCGCGGCAGCGTGCCAGCGCTTCGTCATCCTGCAACAAGGTCAGCGCGGTGGCAGCCATCACTTTTGCGGCCAGACACATGCCTTTGTGGGCAATGGACGTGCGGCCCTGCGCCACCAGTTGCCAGGTGTGCAGCGGCGTGCCGAAGGCGAAGCAGGGCGCAAAACACTGTGCGGTGGGCGTCACCCAACTCACATCGCCGACGTCGGTTGAGCCGTAAAGGATCTCGCGCGTCACCGCATAAGGCGCCACTTCATCCATCAAAATCTTGTCGCCCAACGCTTCGGTCCAGGCAACGCCCGCTTCACCGCCGGTGCGCGCTGCATTGAGACGCGCGTTGCGCAGATCGTCTTTGCTTAGCGTGGATCGAATCTCGGCGGCAAACGCCTGCTCCGCTTCACTGTAGTCAGGTAAACCAAACTGATGCAAATAACGCTCCATCACGCTTTCCAGCGCGCGATTCGGCACGTAATTGGAGCAGGCTTTATCGAAGCGCACCGTCATCTGCGTGTCGGTCATCAGGGCCGCGCCTCGGGCGATGTTGATGACGCGCTGATAGATATCCTGCGCCTGATCAAGCTGCGGCGCGCGAATCAGATACAGCACTTCGGCATCGGCTTGCACCACATTGGGGGAGACGCCGCCGGCATTGGTCACCGCGTAGTGCAGACGCGCTTCCTGCACGATGTGCTCGCGCAGGAAGTTGGCGCCGGTGTTCATCAACGTCACCGCATCCAGCGCGCTGCGTCCTAAATGCGGCGAGTTAGCCGCGTGCGCTGCCACGCCTTTGAAGCGGAAGGCGGCCTGAATGTTGGCCAGCGTGCTGAGGTTGAACATGCCGCTGAAACCTTCGGGATGCCAGGTCACTGCCGCATCAACATCATCGAACAAGCCTTCGCGCACCATAAAGGTTTTGCCGGAGCCGCCTTCTTCGCCCGGACAGCCATAAAAGCGCAGCGTGCCGCGCTGGCCGTATTCGGCCCACCAGGCTTTGATGGCGAAAGCGGCAGCCAAACCGGCGGTGCCGAGCAGATTGTGTCCGCAGCCGTGGCCGTTGCCGTTTTCCACCAGCGGCTGCGGCGTGGCGCAACCCGATTGCTGACTCAAACCCGCCAGCGCATCGAACTCGCCGAGAATGGCGATCACCGGTTTTCCGCTGCCAATGCTGGCGATAAACGCGGTGTCGATGTTGCCGACGCCGCGCTCAACGCTAAAACCTTCGTGTTCAAGCGCATCGGCCAGCAGCGCGGAAGACTTTGTCTCTTCAAATCGGGTTTCCGGCACGTCCCAGATGGCATCGCTGAGGGCGGTAAAACGCGGCTGGTTTTGGTTGATGTAGTGATCGATAAATTCGCTATGGCTCATCGCTGGCCTCCAAACTGTGATTGATTAAGTGCCAGCGTCGCCAGCGTCTGTACGGCAGTCGCCATGATCGCTTCGTCGAAATCGAACTTCGCGTTGTGATGGCCCGCCGCCAGATCGCAACCGAAAATTACGTAGGAGGATTGGCCGCCGCGCTGCTGCACGCGCTCCAGCATGTAAGTGGCATCTTCCGAGCCCGCCGCCTGCTGTTTGGTATCGATCACTGAGTTGAAAATGCCCAGCGCCTCGGCCTGCTGGTGGATGAAATCCACCCACGGCGGGCTCGGCGTGCAGCTACGCGCGCCGCCCATCAGCTTGACGTCATATTCCACGCCATACATCGCCGCCGCACCGGCAATCACGCGCAGCGCCTGCTGATAGATATCGTCGTTAACCTGATTGCTGACGCCGCGCGTTTCCACCTTCATTAGTGCGCAGTCGGGCACCACGTTGCGTCCGGTTCCGGCCTGCAACACGCCAACGTTAACGCGCGCCACACCGCCGCTGTGCTGCGGCAGATTGTGCAGCGCCAGCGTGGCCTGCGCCGCTGCCAGCAAGGCGTTGCGACCCTCTTCCGGTTTGCCGCCGGCGTGCGCGCCGACGCCGGTGAAATTGACGTCGAGTTTGGTGGTGGCGAGGAAGCTGTCGCTGCCACAGACGATTTCTCCGGCCGGTACGCCGGTGCCGAGATGAATGGCAGTGAACAGATCAACATCATCCACCACGCCCGCCGCCACCATTGCTTTCGCCCCGCGCACGCCTTCTTCGGCAGGCTGGAAAATGAGTTTGATGGTGCCGCTCAGCTGCGCTTTCATCTCCATTAATACGCCCGCCAGCGCCAGGCCGATGGTGGTGTGGCCGTCGTGACCGCAGGCGTGCATCATACCGGGATTGCAGGAGGCAAAGCCTTCGCGCGTTGGCAGATGATCGGCAGCGCGGCTTTCATTCTGATCGAGCGCATCCATATCCACGCGGAAACCCATCACCGGGCCAGGACGACCAGTTTCCAGCGTGGCGACCACGCCACAAAATCCGCCGGAGAAGTGTTTAATCCATTGCGGCAGCGCGCCTTGCTCCAGCGCGCGCGCTTCCTGCTGCGCCAGCACCTCATCAGAGGGTAATCCCATGCGCGAGTCGGCATCGATCACCTCGCGGCCCAGCTTGAGTTGATAACCAAGACGATGCAACTCTTCAGCTACCAACGTGGCGGTGCGGAACTCCAGCCAGCCCGATTCGGCAAAATGGTGCAGATCGCGTCGCCAGGCCTGCATCTGCGGGATGCGCGCGTTGACGAGGTCAGAAAGGGTTTTCATCGGCATTTCCTTTGTGTTGGTTTTTTATGCATTCATCCGAATCTACACATTGGTTTTGCCGCGCATAAGATGCGAATATCTTGCTACTGATAAACAACGGTTATCATCAAACTATGTCTGCGAACCTCAAACTTCATCAGCTGCGCGCGTTTGTTGACGTGGCGCGTCAGGGCAGCATCCGCGCCGCCAGCCGCTTGTCCGGACTTTCACAGCCTGCGCTAACCAAAGCGATTCAGGAACTGGAGCTGGCGCTGGGCGCGCGCCTGTTTGAGCGGCGACAGCAGGGCGTTACGCTGACCGATATCGGTGATAACTTTTTTAAGCATGCCAGCCTGATACTGGAAGAGCTGCGGGTGGCGCAGGAAGATATTCAGCAGCGGCTGGGATTGGCTGGCGGGCGCGTCAACATCGGCGTGGGCGGCAGTATTGCGCGCACCGTCATGCCGCAGGTGATCAATCAGTTTCATCGCGAGTATCCGCTGGTTAAGGTGCGGATTGTTGAAGGCCAGCTGGTTTCGATGGTGCATGAACTGCGTCAGGGCGAATTGGATTTCACCATCAACACCTATGATAAAAATCATCTCGATCAGGAATTGGTGTTTGAACGGCTGATGGAGCGCGACTATCAGGTGGTGATGCGCAAAGGGCATCCGATGGCGCACGCGCGCACGCTTGCTGAGCTGCAGCATTGCGACTGGACCATGCCGACGCCGCAGGGCAGCTATTATCGGCTGCTGCACGATCTGTTTGGCGAACGCGGCATGGCGCCGAAAATCGTCGTCACCTGCGAGACCTTTATGGCCTGCACCAGCCTGGTGGCGCAGAGCGATTTCGTCAGCATTATTTCGCGCGATGTGATTGAAGACCCGACGCACGGCGGCCAGCTGATTTCCCTCGATCTCGACGAACCCTTACCGAAAGCCACTTTCTATCTTATCCAGCGCAAAGACACCGCGCTGACACCGATGAGCGCCTATATGGCGCAGCTGTTTCGGCGCTACTGTCAGCAAAGGTAAGAGTGCGGCCTGGCTCGCAACTGTATAAATAATGCGCACTACACTTGCAGTGGACGTTCCCTTTATGGAGTACAGACCATGCAAGTTACCCCGTATGTGTTTTACAGTGGTCGCTGCGAAGAGGCGATTGCCTTCTACCTCGACGCCACCGATGGCGAGCTGCTGTTCAAGATGACTTATGGCGATATGCCGGATGAAACGCCGGTTGAGGACGAAGGTTGTATCTCGGGCGTGAGCTTTTCGCCGGAGCAGATTATGCATGCCCATCTGCGCATCGGGCAGGGCGAAATTATGATGAGCGACGGCGCACCGCAGGCGGCGTATGGCGGTTTTGCCGTGAGTTTATCCACGCCGGATGAGGCGCAAGGCAAGCGTTGGTTTGAGGCGTTGTCAGCGGGCGGTGAAGTGACGAAAAGCTGGGCACCGACGTTCTGGGCCAATGGCTTTGGCATGTTAACCGATAAGTTCGGCGTGCCGTGGATGGTGAATGCGTATAAGCCGCAGATTTAGGTGGGTGGTGCGCGCTGGCCCTCACCCTAACCCTCTCCCACAAGTGGGAGAGGGAACCGATCGAGCTAACAACGCCCTCTCCCGCTTGCGGGAGAGGGCTGGGGTGAGGGCTATGCAGCTCAAAACTTAGAAGTTGTAACCCACCACCAAATAATAACCCCAGCCAGTCGATTTCACTTCAAACGGACCGTTACCGAAGTTCACCTCCTGGCCGTCAGCCCACTGGCCGCCGTTGTGGAAATAACGCGCCACGGTTGAAACATGCCAGTGATCGTAGTTCAGCGACAGAATGTGGCTCGATGCAATCGAGTTGCTGGTGCGTGAACGATCGGACTTATCACGCAGATCGGAACCCCAGTCGAAGTTGGTGAAGCCGATGTAGCTCAGCTTGCCGCCCCATAGATCGGTAATCGGCACAAAGTATTTCACCTTGAAGCGATAACCATCCCAGCTGTTCTCGTTCGCCGCACCGTAGTTTTCCCACTGGTATTTCGCGTAAACGTTCAGCGACAGGCCGATATCGCTGTGCGTATCGATGTCGGTGCCGAGACCCATGTACCAGGTGTTCTGACGGCTATCGCTGTTGCGACCCATGTCATAGATGTAGTTGTTGGCGAAGTACCACTCTTTAAACGGACCAAAAGAGAGGTCGGTGCCGGTCAGCTTATCGATGGAGAAACGTGGCTCAATTTCCATGAACATCGGCGAACCGTGGTCGAACACGCCGTTGGCGTTGCTGTTGCCCACGCCGAAGAAGTTGGTCAGATCGAGGTAGCCGTAGAAATCGAACCAATCCTTTTTAGCAAAGGCTTCGTATTCCAGATACACGTCGTTGTTGAACTGGGGTCCAAAACGGGTGTGGTAGCTGCCCACCACGTTCACGCTCTGATGCCACCAGTCAGAAACGTACTGCGGATCGCTGTCTGCCGCTTGTGCCGCACCAGTCCAGCTGCTGGCCAATAAGGCCCCTGCTATCAACGCTTTATATTTCATTATTGTTAACCACATGCTTTTGATCGCCGGGCCGTCGCCGCGATCGGGTGAAATTGATCCCAGGGGATGGGCAGTGAGTTGTCGTATCCGGTCTGTGTCGCCAGATTTTCAAGCTTGCGTAATGTGCCTGTAACAGAGGCATAGAAAATAGATTTTGGTCACGTTTGTCAAAAAGTGTTGCAGTTTGATTCACTGGAAATGTGATCATTATCACATAAAGGCCGTGAGGCGAACGGAACCCCGCAACCGTTTACGTTGTCGCGTTCGTCGGGAAAAAGGTGTTGAGGGGATGGTGCGATAGGTTGCAAGGTCGCCATGAATGGCGACCTTGCGGGGTTATGGGAGGGTAACGCGTACCTGCAGGCCGGCAATCTGGCCCTGCTGATCGTGGCGGTTCGACAGCGCAACCTGCATCTGATGCTTTTGCGCCACGCTGCGCACAATCGATAAGCCTAAGCCGCTGCCTTGCGCCTGCACATCTGGTGAACGGGTGAAGCGATCAAAGGCGCGTTCGATAAAGGATTCCGCCATGCCGGGCCCGTTATCGACAATATCCACCACGGTGTGATTGCCGACGCGATGCAGCAGCACATCGACCAAACTGCCTTCCGGCGTGTGCAGCATCGCATTGCCGATCAAGTTATCGAACAGGCTACGCAGATCGGAGCGGCTGGCGTGCAGGCGATAATGCGTGGTGCCGTTAAAGCCGATATCAATGCCGCGCTTATCTGCCACCACCATCAGCTGCTCAATGCTCTCTTTCAACAGGTCGTCCAGCTCGATGCTTTCTACCGTGGCGACCACCGATTGATCTTCCTGACGTGAGATATTCAGCAGCTGCGTCACCAGATGGCGCGTGCGCGTTACGCCCGCTTCCAGCTGATCGAACTGGCGGCTGGCTTCACCGGGTTGAATATGTTGCCGCAGATTCTCCAGCTGCAAAGTCACGGCGGTAACCGGCGTGCGCAGCTCATGCGCCGCATCTTCGAGGAACTGGCGCTGCGACGACCAGGCCGCGCGCAGTCTATCCAGCAAAGCGTTGTAAGCTGCCACCAGCGGCAGCACTTCATCCGGCAAGCCATCAGGAGAAACGCTATGCGGATGCAGGGTTTCCTGGGCTGCGATATGGCGCGACGCCACGCGTAAATCGCGCGTTATCGCCCGCACCACCAGCCATATCACAATCAGTGAGAGCGGCATCATCAGCACCAACGGAATGATGGCGGAGAGCGCCCGCTTGACCATGATACTTTTCATGTAGCCGATATTATGCAGCACCTGAATATTGCCGATTTCACTGCCCAGCTCGCCGGGCCGCGTGTAAACACGCCATTCACAGTCGTCGCCACAATCACCAACTTTCAAATCGGTCCAGCCTTTTTTCAGCTGCAACGGCGCATGCAGGCCCGGCCACGAGCTGGCGCGCAGATGGTTGCTTTCGTCCCACAGCTGAACGATATAGGTGCTTTTGAGTTTCTCTTCATGCATCACCATCGGCATCAGTGCGGGCATGCGTTGGCTGCTGGCCCAGGCATCGGCGATCTTGGCGAGCTGATCGTCCTTCATGGTGCCCATCATGTCGCCGTAGCAGTGATAGAAATACCAGGTGACGCCGCCAATCATCGCCAGATGCAGAATCACCAGCGTGGCGAGCAGTTTGTTACGCAGCGAGCGCATAAAGGTGAAAGGTTTCATATTGCCGGTACCCGCCAGCCAAGTCCGCGTACGTTGCGGATCACTTCGTTATCCAGTTTGCGACGCATACCGTGAATCAGTACATCCACCGCGTTGCTGCTGACCTCTTCGCCCCAGCCGTAAATACGGTTTTCTAACTGTTCGCGTGAAAGGATCGCGCCGGGCCGCTCCAGCAAGGCGTAGAGCAGGGCATATTCGCGTGCGGTGAGCTGTTCGCGCTGGCCTTTGTACAGCACTTCGCGCGTCATGATGTCGATCTGCACGTCGCCGCTGCCGAGCAGAGAATCTGCCGCACCGTGACGACGGCGGGTAATGGCGCGCATACGCGCCAGCACTTCTTGCAGATCAAAGGGTTTCAGCAAATAGTCATCCGCGCCGCTGTCCAATCCCTGAATGCGCTGCTGCACGGTATCGCGGGCGGTGAGCACCAGCACTGGCGTCATGTCGCCGCGCGTGCGCGCTCGACGCAGCACCTGCAGGCCATCTTCACGCGGCAAACCAAGATCCAGTAACACGCAGGTATAGCCGCCTTCGGCCCAGGCATTGCTGGCATAGACGCCGTCGCGTACCCAATCCACCGACCAACCTGCCGCTTCCAGCGCTTGCTGCAGATTCGCGCCAATCATTTCGTCATCTTCTACCAGCAGCACACGCATGATGCCCTCCAACTTAACTGAACGCAGTGTAGCGACAGATAATTAGGCCAGAATTATACCCGTTTTCCCCCTTGCTAATTCTGCGCTAATTTTCTGCTAATTAAGGGATAAATTTAACGCGCTATTGTGGCTGCACTGGACATATTGCCAACGCAGGAGAATCCCATGAATCAGCGCGAATTTATCCGTAGTTTGCTGGACTGGATAGAGAATAACTTAGGGCACGATCTTCATCTGGATGAAGTAGCACGCCGCTCGGGATACTCCCGCTGGCATCTGCAACGTCTGTTCCGTCAGCACACCGGTTTTTCGCTGGCCGAGTACATTCGCCAGCGCCGCTTAACCGAATCTGCATTGACGCTGATTAACAGCGATGAGGCGATTTTGCAGGTGGCTATGAGTTACGGCTTCGATACGCAGCAGGCTTATACTCGCACCTTCAAAAACTACTTCATGGTTACGCCAGGCCAGCTGCGCCGCCAGCGTCGCGTCGAGCCAGATCGCTTATTGTTCCCATTGGCGGTCGCGTAGGGTCGCCATTTATGGCGACCGTTTCACCAACCGCACAAACCCAATGGCGACCGGGCTCGGGGATGTGTTGTAATCTGCTGTTCTCACTCTCTTAACTGCCAGAGAACATGGACAACAGCGACAATCTCTCCGCCATGATGCTGTTTGCACGCGTAGTGGAACGACAAAGCTTTAGCGAAGCCGCACGCACCTTAGGCGTTTCCAAATCCCACGTCAGCCGCGAAGTGGCGCGACTGGAAGTGCGACTCGGCATCAAGCTGCTGCAGCGTACCACGCGCAAAGTGATGCTGACGGAGCTCGGCCAGGCTTACTATCCATTCTGTGTGCGCATGCTGGAAGAGATGCATCGCGCCGACGCCTTTGTGCAGCAGGTGCATCAACTGCCGGCGGGCAACGTGCGCTTGCAGGCGCCGATCACTTACGGCTGCCAGTGCGTGGTGCCAACGCTGAATGACTTTATTCGCCGCCATATTCACATCAATGTCGATCTCGAACTCACCACCAGCGATGACCCGCAACCCAGCGCCGACGTAGCGATTGTCATCCGCGCACGTGCGCCCGATGCAGCCAACTATCGTGAACTCGCCAGCATTGACTGGGGCTTGTACGCCACGCCGGATTATCTGGCGGCGCATGCGCCCATCGATCATCCCGACCGCCTGACGCGTCACGATCTGCTGCTGTTTCACGGTCCGGCGCACACCGCCGCGCTGCCGTTTCGCCGTGATAAACAGCGGCTGGCGCTGGATGTGCATAGCCGTTTCCGCGCTAACAACAGCATGGCGCTGCTCAATGCGGCGCTGGCGGGCACCGGCATCGCCTATCTGCCCGCTTATATGACGCAGGATGCCTTAGCGCGCGGTGAAATCCAGCAGGTGTTACCGGAGTGGCAAATGGATCGCCTGCACAGCTATCTGTTGCTGAAAGAGCAGCCGCAACCCTCTTCGCCGGTAACCTTGCTGTGCGATGCATTAATCAACGCGCTCGGCACGGCGTAATTGTTGTTATCTGGCGACAATGTTGCGCCGCCTGGCAATTATCATCACAACCCTGTTTTCTCTGATTGCTCGCTGTTAGCCTGCTAAAAAAGCAAAAAACAGGGATATCACCATGCAGCAACCTCCACTCGCGTTAGCGCCCGAACAGCAACACTGGAAGCGAAATTTATTTGTCTGCGTGCTGGGTTCGTTCAGCACCATCGTGGCGATGACGCTACTGTTGCCGTTTCTGCCTCTCTACGTGCAGCAACTCGGCGTGCAGGAACCGGCGGCGATTGCGCGCTGGTCGGGTGCCGCCTACGGCGCCACCTTCCTCAGCGCCGCCCTGACCGCGCCACTGTGGGGCAAACTGGCCGATCGCTATGGCCGCAAATTGATGTTGATTCGCGCCAGCCTCGGCATGGCGATTGCGATGTCGCTGATTGGCATGGCCACCGCGCCGTGGCAGCTGGTGGCGCTTCGCTTACTAGCGGGTTTGCTCGGCGGTTATGCCTCGGGATCGACCATTCTGGTGGCGGCGCAAACGCCGAAAGAGCAAACCGGCTGGGCGCTCGGCGTGTTGTCGTCCGGCATTATGGCGGGCAACGTGGTGGGGCCGCTGCTGGGCGGCGTGTTGCCGCCGCTGATTGGCATTCGTCACACCTTTTGGCTGACCGGCGCGGTGATTTTCCTCGCCTTCCTCGCCACCACCTTTTTGCTGAAAGAGGTGCCGCGCTCCTCTGGCAAGAAAACCGTGCAAAACGCAGCGGACGACGCGAAGTCACTGAATCTGCCGGTGGTGCGCCTGATGTGGCTGTCGGGCATGCTGCTGATTTTCGCCAATATGTCGATTGAGCCGATCATCACGCTGTATATCGGCCAGTTTGTCAGTGGCGATCACGCAATAACCGTCACCGCCGGATTGGTGATGGCCGCCGCCGCGCTCGGCAGCATTATCTCCGCGCCGCGTCTGGGACGGCTGGCCGATCGCGTTGGGCATGGTCGCGTGCTGGTTTACGGATTGATAGCCTGCGCGTTGCTGCTGATCCCGCAGGCGTTTATCAGCGAAGCATGGCAATTGGTGGTGCTGCGTTTTCTGATGGGCATGGCGCTGGGTGGATTGATGCCGTGCGTCACGGCGCTGATTCGTCACAGCGTGCCGCAGTCACAGGTGGGTAAGATGCTGGGTTATTCCACTTCGGCGCAGTATGTCGGCCAGGTTTCAGGTCCGCTGTTCGGCGGCTTTATTGGCGGCGCGCTTGGTATGCGTCCGGTGTTTCTGGCGACCTGCGTGATTATGGCGCTGTGCGCGCTGTTAAACGCCCGCGTGCTGCGTAACCGCTAACTCGTAGGGTCGCCATTCATGGCGACCTTCATGATGGGCGCACCGCAAGTTTGTGCGTTTTTTGCAAAGGTCGCCATAAATGGCGACCCTACGAAAAAGCGGGCCTAAGCCCGCTTTGTTACTTCAACGCGAAAACTTACTTCGCATCTGGCAGTGCATAAGCAATCACATAATCGCCCAGCTTGGTACCAAACGAACCGTGACCACCTGCTGCGATAACAATGTACTGCTTGCCATCCACTTCATAGGTCATCGGCGTTGCCTGGCCGCCTGCTGGCAGACGTGCCTGCCACAGCATTTCACCGGTATTGGTGTCGAAGGCACGCAGATAGTTATCTGCGGTAGCACCAATGAAGAACACGTTACCTGCGGTGGTGATTGGGCCGCCCAGCATTGGCATACCCATTTTGAACGGCAATGGAACTGGCGCGCTATCGCGAACCGTACCAATGCGTTTTTTCCACACGGTTTCGTTGGTCTTCAGATCAACCGCTGAGACATAGCCCCAGGCCGGTTGTTTACACGGCAGACCAAACGGTGACAGGAACGGATTCAGCTCCACGCCGTACGGTACGCCGTACTGTGGCTGGATGCCGGTTTCAGTACCTGAACCGCCTTTGTCGTCAGCCGGTGGCTCGATCGGGTTGCCCGGACCGCGCGGAACCAGCTTGGAAACAAACGGCAGCGCCATTGGGTTAGCAATCGCAATCTGACGATGTGGATCCACCGCGATACCGCCCCATTCGAACATGCCGAGGTTGCCTGGGAACACCAGCGTACCTTGCTCAGACGGCGGGGTGAACGGACCTTCATAGCGCAGACGCTTGAAGATCACGCGGCACACCAGCTGGTCGTACAGGGTCGCGCCCCACATGTCCTTGTCCGTCAGATTCTGTTTCGGACGGAAGGTCAGCTCGGAGTACGGCTGAGTCGGTGAAACGTGGTCACCTTTAGCGGCGCCCTGTGGAACCGGGGTTTCCGGCGCAGGGACAACCGGCTCGCCGGTACGACGATCCAGCACAAAGATGTTACCGGTTTTCGCCGGTGCATAAATTACCGGTACGGTTTTGCCATCTTTGGTGGTGATATCGGCCAGCGTCGGCTGCGACGGCAGGTCCATATCCCACAGATCGTGATGCACGGTCTGATACGACCACACCAGCTTACCGGTGGTGGCGTTCAGTGCCAGTACGCTACTCGCATAACGTTCCTGTTCTGCTGTGCGGTTGCCACCCCAGATATCCGGCGTTGACACACCCATTGGCAGGTAAACGATATCCAGTTTCGGATCGTACACCGCCGGTGCCCATGAGTTCGGTGAATTCATGGTGAAGGTGTGTTCATCCTGTGGAATCGCGTTTGGATCTTTCGCGCCCGGATCGAACACCCACAACAGTTTACCGGTGTTGACGTCGAAGCCACGGATGGCGCCAGACGGCTCACGGGTTGAGTAGTTATCGGTGACCGCACCCGCAACCACGATAGTGGTGTCGGTGATGACCGGCGGTGACGTCGGCTCGTACTGACCTGGGGTCAATACTGGCTGCTTGTGCTGCAGATCCAGTTCACCGTTGTTGCCAAAGGCAGCACAACGTTCACCGGTTTCTGCATCCAGCGCGAACATGCGGCCATCATTTACCGGCAGGTAAATACGGCGTGAGCACAGCGCAGGTTGGGTATTGGCCGCATCAGCTGCAGCAGGGACTTCGTGGTAAGAAACGCCACGGCAGGTCACGTGCTGGAAGGTTGGATTCGGCTTCAGGCCCGGATCAAATTTCCACTTCTGCTTACCGGTTTTGGCATCCAGCGCAAACAGAATCTGATGCGGTGAGCACAGATACAGGGTGTCGCGGATTTTGATTGGCGTGACTTCATCGGTGATTTCGCCCGGATCGTTTGGCGTCTTCAAATCGCCGGTCTGGAACTGCCAGGCAACCTGCAGCTCTTTAACGTTACCGGTGTTGATCTGCTTCAGCGGCGAGAAACGGGTGCCTTGCTGGTCACGTGCATACGCAGGCCAGTCAGCATCATCGATTTTGCTCAGCGGCTGTGCCTGCGGAGCATTTGAGGCCGCCGCTGGAATTTCACCGTTCAGCTCTTGTGGATCGTGGAACACTGCCCACGCCAGCACCAGCACGCTGGCAAGCAGCGCCACTGACAACAGCGCCAGAGCGCCTTTGCCGGCATTATTCAGACCGCGATAAACAAACGGCAGAATCAGCCAGATGCCGAAGATCACCAGCACATCGGTACGCGGTGCCAGCGCCCAGAAGTCGAAACCGACTTCCCAAACGCCCCACACCAGCGTTGCCAACAGCAGCAATGCGTACAGCAGTAATGCTGAGCCGCTACGGCGCCACAGCAGAATAGCGGTGATCAACATGACCACACCGCCAATAACGTAGTACCAGGAACCACCAATGGCGGCTAACCAAACGCCACCAACCAGCATAAACGCGCCCGTCAGCAGTGCAAACAGCACTGTGAGAAAACGGATTACGCCAAAAGATGAGGAAGCTTTCCCCATAATATTGACCTCTTTCTTTGCCATTAAAAACTAAAAAGGAAACAACGCGTTGGGTTGCTTCCCGACATAGAGTACGAAATAACGAAACGGTTCGAACGACGCTTTCCGTGCGGCGAGATGTTCCCTTTGCGTTAAATTTTATCTTAAAAACGTTAAAGGGTTTGATATTTTTAGTGCTTTGCACTCGTGGGGAGGAAGTAGTGCGACATTTTATGGGGGAATAAAGGTGTTATGTCCGGTTAGATCGGGCCATAACACCTAAGAGCAACACTTTGTGTAAACGTTTACCCTTCGAGCAGCATGCTGCTGGTGCGTTGCTGTTGCCAGCCACTCAAATTAAGCTGCGCATAGTGTTCAGCAGTTAGCGTTAACTGCTGGGTACGTAATATTACCTCCGCTTCTCTTTCGCGACAGGACTCCAGCAGAAAAGGAAAGCTGAACTTGAGGTAATTATCGTTAAAAAATTCATCGGTCAGCACAATACCGCGAAAAGGAAAGGTGGATATATTCTTCCAGCAGGTGCCGGGCGGAGCCAAATCATATAGCCAAAATGAGAAACGCTCTGCGGCCTGGCGTAATGCACTATCTTGCTGAACTAAATCGGCATAATTGATCGCCAATTGTACATTCTCATTCTGCAGGCAGGAATAATTATCCGGTGCCTGTAAAAAGCGCAGAAGGTTATTTCCCGTTAACGGGATGATTATTAATTCGGGTGCATCCGGCAACTGGTTATGCAGCGAAATTATGTTGCATCCATTAAGTGTTGTCGTGCTTTCCTGTTTGCAATGCATAAAAGGTGCTGAATAACACACGCCAGCTAGCGCACCGTCGAAACGGCGAATGCGCTCAGTAACATAAGGATTATAAGATCTGTTTTCCATTTATCTCTGTGAATAAATTAATTGGATGGAACGTCTTAATTATTATAAGAACGGGCGTCTGGTGAAATCTTAATCGCGACAATATAAACCCTTTACTTAATAAAGTTGAGATTTTTTAATTGTCTCTGATAGAGAGATATTAAGTGAAGCGGTTGCGATAATTCACACTCATCTTATCTGTGATGATATTTTCACGTTATAACCATCAGCCGGCTAATATTAAGAGCTCTATGCTTAGCTAAATTTTGGATAAGCTTCTGTTTTTAAACAGCACGGCTAGCCATTGCCTGGCTCAACAAGATGCCGCACTCTGTGGCCTGAAAAAATAAAGCGGAAGCCATGATGTGGCTTTTCACCAGGTTGGTGCAACGACGCTAACCGATGTAATGATTTAGGATGGGATAAAACTATGGGCTCTACAGTATCCGCAGCAGAGGATTCGTTGCTGCGGCACAGGTCGTTTGTCGCCTTTTGGCTGGCGCGCACCTGTTCATCGTTTGGTTTTCAAATGTTCTCGGTCGCGGTCAGTTGGCAAATCTATGCGCTGACTCACAGCGCGATGGCACTGGGCATGATTGGTCTGATGCAATTTCTACCTTCCGTGCTGCTGGCACTGCCCGCCGGACATCTGGCGGATCAGCTCGACCGTCGCCGCATTGTATTGCTCGGACAATGCATTGAGTGGCTGGCGCTGCTGGGGCTGGTTGCGCTCACGCTGATGAACTGGGCGGGCAAGATTGAGATTTGGGGATTGGTGTTCCTGATCTCCGTGGCCAAGGCGCTTGAGTGGCCAGCGATTACCTCGATGCTGCCCGCGCTGGTGCCGCCGCCGATTCTGGCCCGCGCCATGGCTGCCAGTTCGGTGGGCGGACAGGCGGCGGTGATTATCGGCCCAACGCTCGGCGGCTTCCTTTATGTTGCGGGTCCGGATGTGGTGTATGGCGTCTCGGCGCTGTTCTATCTGTTCTCCATCGTGCTGGTGAGCCGACTGCGCTATGAGCGGCCGCCACAGGCGCGCTTGCCGATGAATCTGCCCAACCTGTTTGCGGGCGTACGGTTTATCCGCGATCGCAAAGATGTGCTCGGCGTGATTTCACTCGATCTGTTCGCGGTGCTGTTGGGCGGCGCGACTGCGCTGCTGCCGATCTTCGCGCAGGATATTCTGCATACCGGGCCGTGGGGATTGGGCATCCTGCGCGGTGCGCCATCGGTCGGCGCGCTGCTGGTTGGCGTGTGGCTGAGTCGTCATAAGCTGGAGAAGAACGTCGGCATGATCATGTTCGGTTCGGTGGCGGGTTTTGGCGTGGCGACGCTGGTGTTCGCGCTCTCCACCCAACTGTGGCTGTCGGTGATCGCGTTAGCGGCGCTGGGCGGTTTCGATATGGTCAGCATGGTGATTCGCGGCGCGTTGGTGCAGTTGGATACGCCGGATGATATGCGCGGCCGCGTCAATGCGGTCAACGCCATCTTCATTAATACCTCGAATCAGCTCGGCGAGTTTGAGTCAGGTTTATTGGCGGCGTGGATGGGCGCAGTGCCCGCAGCAGCGATTGGCGGCATCGGCACGCTGATCGTGGTGGGCGTGTGGATGACGATTTTCCCGCATCTGCGTAAGCGCCAGAAGCTGGAAAACGAAACCGTGGTTTGATGGGTTGGTCGTCATGATTTCGTGCGTCCATTTTGACGGTCGCCATGAATGGCGACCCTACGGCGTAGGGTGCGCATTTATGCGCACCGTTTCACAACCCGCACGATCCCCCAACATCACACGTTAATTGCTTTCCCCAGGCTGGCGTCAAAGGTTTTCCAGCTCTCCGTCATATCCACCACGGTTTTCGATTTACGCGCTTCATCGATTTTGATCGCGGTGAGGCCCGCTTCCAGCGCATCCACCACGGAAACCTTCAGCGGCGTTCCTTGCGTAATATGTTTCACAATCTCTTCTGCCATCAGCGCATCGGCGCCGTAATGGCCGTCATAAGCGTTGCCGTCATACTCGGTATCCACTTCGCGCTCGCCGGTGCGGGCGTTGTGCACGCGGAAATAGTTACGCACGAAGTCACCTTCGGCCATGCCATCGGTGCCCATCACGCAGAAGCGGCGGAACTCATCCGGCACGTTAAGGTTGGCGTGGAAGGCGAGGGTGGCGCCACCGGCATACTCAATCAGCGCGGTTTGGTAATCGACGATATCGGCATCGCCGTCAAACACCGCATCGGTGCTTGACCAGCCGCTCGGCTTAACGTGATACACCTCAGACTGCGGCGTTACCGCACCTTTAGGCGCATGCTGCGGCGTGAAGTTTTTGCGTCCGCCAAAGCTGGCAACGCGCACCGGACGCTCGCCGACCAAACCCTGATAGAGATCGATATCGTGGCAGCATTTTTCCAGAATGTACGGGCCAGCATACTTCTCCAGACGACGCCAGTCGCGCTGGAAGAACGCACCGTGATACGGCTTGATGTGTTCGGTGGCTTCAATTGAGGTAATTTCGCCGAGGCGATTTTCATCGCGCGCGGTGAGCAGGTCGCGATAGAGCGGCGAGTAGCGCAGCACCAAACCGACCAGAATGCGCTCGTGACCATATTGCTGCACCAGCTGTGCCATCGCCATGGTCTGCTCTTCGTTGATCACCACCGGTTTCTCGGTGAACACCGTGTAGCCCGCCGCTAAGCCCTGACGAATATGTTCAAGGTGCATAAAGTTCGGTGAACCCACCAGCAGCAGATCAAAGCCGCCGTGTTGCAGCAGCGCGTCCACGCTATCAAACGCGGTGCCCGGTTCGATGCCAAAGCTGTGCAGGTTCGGTAATCCTGCCGGAGCGGGATCGACATAACCCACCACGGAAAACGCTGTGTCGGCTTTGTTGAACTCTTTCACCACATGGGAAAGACGAAAGCCCAGACCAATAATGCCCACTTTCATGTTGTACCCCTGAAGCCCGTTGCCTGTAAGCCGCCCGACCTGTCAGGCTGCTGATAATCTGACCGCTAACTTATTACGACAGAAAAACTAATGTCAATCCGTGTGGCGGATCTCAATTGGTGAAAAATTGTTATTCATATGATTTATATCTATTTTAATTAACTATACGGATTGCCTATTTATTTGTTATTGCGATTTAAGTTTTTTTCCCCTATCTTTCGCACATCTATAAGCGTCATACCGTTTCGGGCTGGCAGGAGGAAGCGCGTGCAATCACTAATGCTGGGTATTGATGGCGGTGGTACGCACTGTCGTGGACGCCTGACCGACAGCGCCGGACGGCTGCTGGCGGAAGCCAAAGGCGGTCCTGCTAACGTCTGGTCGCAGTTTGATGCCGCAATTGTGGCCATTGAGCAGGTGATCGAAGATCTGTTTACGCAGGCGAATTTACCCGCTGAAGCGCGCGACCGCACGGTGATCGTCGCCGGGCTGGCGGGCGCGAATGTCGCCTCGGTACAAACCCGTCTCGCTAGCTGGCAGCCACGCTGTCAGGCGCGCTATCTATTTACCGATGTAGAAATCGCCTGTGCCGGTGCACACGCCGGTGCGCCGGGTGCGGTGTTTATTATTGGCACCGGCAGTCAGGGCGCGGCCTGGGATGGCGCGCACTTCACGCTGCTCGGTGGCTGGGGTTTTGCCCTGTCGGATGCCGGTTCGGGCGCGATTCTCGGCCAACGCGCGCTGCGGCTGGCGCTGCTGGCGCACGAAGAGATTGTGCCCGGCTCGGCGTTAACGCAACGCATCATGGCAAGCTATCAAAATAGCCCGGAACAACTGCTGATCTGGTCGAAACAGGCGACACCCGCCGATTGGGGCCGCGTGGTGCCTGAAGTCTTTGCTGCCGCGCAGCAGGGCGATGTGCACGGCACAGCGCTGGTGCAGCAATGCGCCGCGGATATCGTGCAGATGGTGCAGCCGCTACTGGCGCGCAGCCACGGCAAGCTGGCCTTGATGGGCGGATTAGCCGAACCCATTCAGGCGTGGCTGCCAGCGGATATCGCCGCGCTATTGGTGCCGCCGCAGGGCGATGCGCTGAGCGGTGCGATTCGCCTCGCCACGCAGTTCAGCCTGACACTTCCCGCTTAACTTCAGATAAAGAGGCTCATGAGCGCTCCCAACGTAACCGCGCGCATTCTGCGGCTGATTGTCGAAAATGCGCCTATTAGTCAATCCGATCTCAAAGTGCGCAGCGGCCTGAGCATGTCGACGGTATCGCAAGCCACCAATCGTCTGCTGACCGGCGGCATCGTGCAGGAGCTGGGACTGCGTCGCGTCTCGATGGGGCGACCCAAAACGCTGCTTGGCCTCAATCCGGATCACGCCAGCGTGGTGGGGATTCAGCTCAACGCCGAACGCAATCTGATGGTATTGACCGATCTCAGCGGCAACATCATTGGCGAGCAGCAGATTCCATCCGGCGCGATGACGCCCAAGCAACTCGGCGATGCGCTGGCGAAGTTTTTGCGCGGCGTTGAAGGCAAAAAGGTTGGGGCGATTGGTCTGGCGCTGTCGGGTTTGGTCGACGCCAGCAACGGCGTTTGCGTGCTGTCACGCGCGTTGGGCTGGGATAACGTGCCGATTGCCCGTCTATTGGAAGAGCGCTTCTCGCTGCCGGTATTTATTGAAAACGACGCCAACGCGCTGGCGATGGCGGCGCTGGTGTTTGGTCAGCTCGGTCACGCGCAGTCGGCGGTGATTGCTACCTTCGGCAAAGGCATCGGCGCGGGGATTCTACTCGATCGCCAGCTCTATCGCGGTCGTCACGGCAAAGCCGGTGAGATTGGTGTGTCGCTGCTGGGCGATGGTTCTGAGCGTTTGCTGGAGGATGTGGCGTCGTCGCAGGCGATTCTGCAGCGCGTGGCGGCCACCGCCAAAGACGAGGCGCCGCACACGCTGCGCGATCTCGATGTGCGTCCAACGCCAGAGGTGCTGAGCGCGCTGGCCGAGGCCGGGCAGCATTTGGGGATGTCGCTGGCGAACCTGTCGGTGGCTTACGATCCGGACGTGGTGTATCTGGCGATGGAGCCGCAAATGGCTTCGCGCATTCTGCTTGATCACATTACGCAGAGTTTCCAGACCTACCGTTTGAAGCTGACGCCGCACATGACGCCGCTGCAGTTCCTCACCGAATCCAACCGCATGTGGGCGCAGGGCGCTGCCGGGTTTGCGGTGAATAAGTTGCTGGATTTACTGGCCGCGCAGGCCGATGAGGATATCGCGTCGTGATTTTGTGCGCGCGTTGAGACGGTCGCCATAAATGGCGACCCTACAATTATTCTGCGGGATTTTCGTAGGGTCGCCATTTATGGCGACCGCCATCACCAACGCACCACCGCCCTCAACGTAACCGCAAACCCTGCTCATCAAACAGCAAACAATGCTCGGCGCGCAGCTGGTAACTCATCCTCTCGCCAATCGCGTGTTCCGCCACGTTACGCTCCTCAATCACCAGCAGCTTCTCTTCGCCGATATCGAGATAGAGATAATTGGTGTGTCCCAGCATCTCGCTAAACGACAATTCGCCGCTGAAACTCACGGCATCATCGTTGCTGCTCACCGGCTGGAAATGCTCCGGGCGCACGCCCAGCGTGATTTTCTGCCCTTCGCGGCACGGCGCGGCGATCGGCAGCGTAAGCTGATTGATGCCCAGCGCGGGCACACGTAGCTGCACCGCGCCCGGCGCGATCGCCGCCACTTCGGCATTGAGGAAATTCATCTTCGGCGAGCCAATAAAACCGGCGACAAACAGGTTGTCGGGATCGCGATACAGCGCCATCGGTGCGCCAACCTGTTCAATGCGGCCCTGACGCAGCACCACAATGCGATCCGCCAGCGTCATCGCCTCCAGCTGATCGTGCGTCACGTAGATCATGGTGTTGCCCAGCGAAGCATGCAGGCGAGCAATCTCAATGCGCATCTGCAAACGCAGCTCAGCATCAAGGTTCGACAGCGGCTCATCAAACAGGAATATGCGCGGATGGCGGATAATCGCGCGGCCAATTGCCACGCGCTGCCGCTGTCCGCCTGACAATGCGCGCGGTAAACGATCAAGGAATTCAGTGAGATGCAGACGAGCCGCCGTCTTTTGTATTGCCTGTTCAATTTCGGCTTTCGGGCGCTTCATCACCTCCAGCGGATAGGCCAGATTGCCGCGCACCGTCATGTTCGGGTAGAGCGCATAAGACTGAAACACCATGGCGATGCCGCGCTCGGTGGCGTGCTGATCGGTCATGTCGGCGCCTTCAATCAGCAGCTTACCATCGGTAATTTCCTCCAACCCGGCAATCATGCGCAGCAGCGTGGATTTCCCGCAGCCGGAAGGACCGACAAACACCACGAATTCGCCGCTGTTAATGGTGAGATCGATGCCGTGAATCACGTTCACATTCTCGTAGGACTTCTTAACATTTTGCAGATGCAGGCTAGTCATGCGATGCCTCGAATCAGAGAAGTTGGCCCATATAAATGGCGTTGCTGCGCATAATCGGCGTGAAGCCGAGGCGCTGATAGAAACCGCACACCTGCTCGTTTTGCAGGCTGACGCCGAGGTACACGCCCGGCACGCCTGCAGCACGCAGATCGTGCAGCAGCTGTTCAATCAGCTTGCGCCCCCAGCCGCCTTGCTGTGCGGCAGGCAGCAGATTGATGTGCAGATGCGCAGGCCACTGCGTCACCAGCTGATCCGCCGCCGCATCGGGCTGATGAATCGCTTCCAGCACTTTGCTGTCGAGCGCAGCCTGCGGCGCGTAATCACGATACTGCTGTTGCAGCTGTGGCCACCAATCGCTATTCAGCTTTGCTTCGAAGGCGCGCGTATCGGGCGCGGCAACCGCGTAGCCGACTACCTCGCTGTGCTGTTCCAGCACATAAGCAAATTCGGGTGCAAAGCGCGCGTAGGGAATGACAAAGCGCAGGCCGGGCAGCGCGGGATCGGAGTAGAGCGCGCTGGCATCGGTGCCGGCATTGGCGGTCTCTAAGCAGATGCGCGACAAGGCGGGGAAATCTGCCTCGCTGGCGCGACGAATAACACCTTCAGCCGTCATGGTGGAGCCTCTGTGGTCAGGAGATGAACAGATTTTACGGTAAAGAAAGCCGACTTAGTTTTCAAGGTGTAATAATTGCGCTGGCGCACAAAGCTGATGCGAACTATAACCACAAAGCATGACGGAACGTCGGACAAACTCACGCGCCACGCCTGTTCACACGCCAGATCACGACACATTGCCATTGGCTCTCGCAGCGTAATGATAATAACTATAGGATTTTCATATGCTCTATCAGTGAGTTAAAGCGCTTCGTTTGCCTGAGTGATTTATACTGATGCTCAGGCTTTAATCTTCAACGCCGTCTGGTTTGCGCACTGAATCGCAGCATCCTCTGCTGTTCCAGTGGCTTTTCTTCTTACTCTTTGCACTGTATCACAGAGCAAAAATTCCGCAGTGGCGATGTTTGACTTTCTTTTGTGCATAAAGTAAGTATGAATTATGTGCGTTATCGCTGCTGAATCAACCTGCCGGGAATCGCAGGTGTCGAGATGAAGGGATGCCAGTCATCTGTTGGAGAAACCGAGCATGATGTGTGATTCAACCAATCGTCCTTCCCGTTTGCAAAGCTCACTGCGCACCGTGTCGCGTCTGGTCTCCGCCGGGATTTTGCTCGGTGCGACCATGGCAGCCGCGCAGGCCGTCACCCTGAATGAGTGGGATATTTACAACTATCCGCAACAGACCGAAGCGGTGGATGAAGCGGTAAAAGCGTTCCAGCAAAAGAATCCGGGCATTGTGATTCAGCGTTCGGTGCACTCCTTTGAAGACACGCGCATTCCGCTCAAGCTGGCATTGACCGCCGGTGACGGGCCGCAGATTGCGCAGGTGAATCAGGGCGGCGGCGATATGGGCTCGCTGGTGAAAGACAAGCTGCTGTGGCCGCTGGATGATTACGCCAAAACCTACGGCTGGACCACGCGCTTCCCGGATTCGATCCTGAAACGTAACCGCTGGTCAGATAAACAAGATTTCGGCAGCGGAAAACTCTACGGCGTGGCGAGCCTCGGCGAGATGGTGGGTTTGTACTACAACAAAGCGCTGCTGGATAAAGCCGGTGTCGCGGTGCCTAAAACCTTGCCGGAACTTGAGCAGGCGATGGAGAAACTCAAAGCCGCCGGCACGCCGCCGATGATGCTCGGTCTGCTCGACGGCAACATGGGCCAGCAGCTGCTCAGTACCTTGTGGGAAGCGCAGATTGAGAGCAGCGACCGGAAAAAACTCGACGATCTGATTTACGACGTGGGCGGCACCTTTAAAGACGACAAGCTGGTGAAAGCCGCCAATCTGATGAAAGGCTGGAACGACAAAGGCTATCTGTTCCCCGGCTTCCAGGGCATTGGGCACGATGATGCCGCGACCCTGTTCCAGAATGGTCAGGCGGCGTTCCTGGTAAGTGGAACCTGGTATCTCGGCCAGTTTAAAGACAACAAAGATCTGCACTTCGCCGCGATGCCTGCGGGTGAGGGCGTGCAGCATCCGCTGATGGTGGGCGGCACCGATTTGGCATTCTCTATCACCAGCACCGCGAAAGACAAAGCGCAGCAGGACGCAGCGGCGAAATTCATCGATTACATCGTCTCGGATGAGATGGCGAACCGCTGGTTGAAAGTGGGCTTCCTGCCGGCTGGCACCAGCAAAAATGCGCAGATTCCAGCGGATAACCCGCTGCTGGCGGAAGCCTATCAGGTGTGGGTAACGCTGAATGACAACGATGGTCTCGGCCATTATCTCGACTGGGCCACACCAACCATGAACGCTGAACTGAATCAGAATGTGCAGCTGCTGCTGGCGGGACGTCAAACCGCCGATCAGATGGTGATCAACTTCGATAACAACTATCAACGGTACCTGAAAACCCTCAAGCACTGATGACGTACGGCCCGGCGTAAGTGGCCGGGCCGCGAACAGGCCCGCAAGCGAGTACGGTTATGCTGAATAAATCTGCCTGGCGCAATGCGCTCTATCTTCTGCCCGCGGTGCTGGTGTATGCAGTGTTTCTGCTGCTGCCGCTGCTGGCCTCGTTAGGGATCAGCTTCACTGAATGGGACGGCACCTCGTGGCCGATTTTCATCGGCATGGGCAACTATCTGCGTATGTTCCAGGATCCGGTGTTCTGGGTGGCGCTCGGCAATAACGCCTTGCTGATGCTGTTCTACACGCTGTTTCCGATTGGCGTTGGGCTGCTGCTGTGCAGCTTCCTGTATGAGACGCGCAATAACAAAGAGCGCAGCGTGCTGCGTATCCTCTTCTTCCTGCCGTACATCATGCCGATGGCGGTGCTCGGCGTGGTGTGGCGCTGGCTGTATAACCCGGCGTTTGGTCCGATCGATCAGTTCTTGCGTGCCGTCGGTTTGCCGCAGCTGGCGAAGTCGTGGCTGGGCGATTTTACCTTCGCGCTGCCCGCCGTGGGCTTTGTTGCCACCTGGTACTTCTTCGGTTTCTGCTTAGTGCTGTTTATGGCCGGCTTGCAGCGTATGGATCCCTCGCTGCTGGAAGCGGCCGATCTCGATGGCTCATCACGCCGCCAGAAATTTATGCGCATCACGCTGCCGTCGCTGCGTCCCGAACTGCGTATCGCGCTGCTGCTGACGGTGATCGCCAGCCTGAAAGCCTTCGATTTGGTCTACGTGATGACGCAAGGCGGACCGGGCACGTCAACCATGGTGACCAACATCTTTATGTATAAGCAGGGCTTTGATCTGCACTACTTCGGCTACGCCTCCGCCGTGGCGGTATTCAGTATGCTGATTGTGTTGATGATCAACGGCTTAATTCATCTTTGTTTACGGGAGCGTCACTGATGCGCGGCACGCCAACTGTCTCACGCGCGCTGATCTGGATTGTTGCGCTGATGACCATTATGCCGTTTTTAATGGCGCTGATGACCTCGTTCAAAACCCAGATGGAGCTGTTTCAGGGCGTGTTCACCTTGCCCTCATCAATCAATTTTAAAAACTACGTCACCGCGTGGCAGCAGGGACATTTCAACGTCTACTTCATGAACTCGGTGCTGGTGGTGATTCCGGTGGTGATCTGCAGCATCCTGCTCGGCATTCTGGCGGGATTCGGTTTTGCCTGGCTGAAGATCCCCGGCAAAACGGTGGTTGCCGCGCTGCTGGGCCTTGGCATGGTGCTGCCGAGTGAAGCCTTTATTATTCCGCTCTATCACGAGCTGCGCTGGATGGGGCTGACCAATACCTATCTGGCGCTGATTCTGCCGCAAATCGCCCTGTCGCTGCCGTTTACCACGCTGATGATCGCCACCGCGTTGCAGCAGGTGCCGCGTGAGCTGGTGGAAGCGGCGGTGATGGATGGTGCATCGCGCCGCAAAATTCTTTGGGGTTTATTGGTGCCGGCGATTTGGCCGACGCTGTCTACGCTGGCGCTGCTGCTGTTTATCTGGACGTGGAACGAGTTCCTTATTCCGTTGATTCTGGTGAATAAAGATGAGCTGCGCACCTTGCCGATCGGCATGATGTTTTTCCAGAACAAAAACACCATCGATATCCCGGTGCTGATGGCGGGTGCGATGATTGTCATCCTGCCGCTGGTGGCGGTGTTCCTGGTGTTCCAGCGCAAATTTATCAGCGGCGTCACCGAAGGCGCCGTCAAGTAAGGTCGCACACCACAATCATCACGGTCGCCATGAATGGCGACCCTACAACATCCACACACCACCGTCGTAAGGTCGCCATTTATGGCGACCTTCGTGATGAACGCACGATACATAACGGCACTTATTGTCCACCAGCAAAAGGTTTTGGTCATGCGGCGCGTGCTGCAATAGCGCATCGCCGCTATTCAGGAGAACCGCATGCACGTTTCACTGGCTGATTTCTATCCCATTGCCGATGGCGAAACGCTGGATACTTACTGCTTCCAGCGCGCTCTTAATCATCTGGCATCGCGCGGCGGCGGCACTTTGTCGGTGCCGCCCGGTCGCTACCATCTCGGCACCTTAACGCTGGGTTCCAACATCAATCTGCATCTCGAAGCGGGCGCCACGCTGCTCGCCAGTTCCCGCATAGAGGATTATCAGCAACAGCTGGCGCAGAGCCAGGCTGAACTGTCGCAGCATGTGCTGCTCTACGCCGCCGGGCAGCGCAATATCCGCATCAGTGGCAAAGGGGTGATCGACGGTAACGGCGATGCCTGGTTTGCCGCAGAAAAGGACCATCAGGGTTATCGCCTGCCGCGTCCGCAGCGCCCGCGCATCGTGGTGTTTGAGGATTGCGAGCAGGTGACGCTGGAAGATTTCACCATCATTCAGGCACCGATGTGGACGGTACATCTGGTGAGTTGCCGCCATGTGCACATTGATCATCTCACTATTGATAACAGCATGAGCATGCCGAACACCGATGCGCTGGATATCGACAGCTGTGAAGCGGTGTTTGTCAGCAATAGCTACCTGAGCGCGGCCGATGACGCCATCTGCATCAAAACTACCCAAAAACCCGCGCATCTGCGCCGAGCCGCGCGACAAATCTTGATCAGCAACTGCCTGCTGCGTTCTTACAGCTGCGCGTTCAAAATCGGCACCGAAACCTTCGACGACGTGGAAGATGTCACCGTCTCCGGCTGCACCATCTTTGATTCCAACCGCGCGATTGGCTTGCTGTCGCGCGATGGCGGCCAGTTCCGTCGTTTGCTGTTCAGCAATATCACGCTGGCCTGCCGCCACGCGCCGCCGTGTCATTGGGGTAAAGCCGATGCGCTGTTTGTTTCAGTACGCGCGCGTGATCCGGCGATAGCGCCGGGCAGCATCGAGCAACTGCAATTCAGCAACGTCAGCGGAGTAATGGAAGGGGCAATTAACCTGCATGCGGAACAGCCAGGACAGATTCGTGATGTGATGCTGGCGAATGTGCAGCTGCGGCAAGTGGTGGCGGCAGGCGCGGATCAAGGGCATTACGATGTGCGCCCGCCGTGTAACCCCGAATCGCCGACCGGCATGGGTTTGGACAATGCGTATAAACTGGATAGCGCATCGGGTTTAGCGTACGGCGTTGCCACTTATCCGGATGGATTGCCGGGCATGTTTGCACGCGGTGTTGAGAATTTGCAGTTGCATAACGTGGTGATCGCGCGCCCGCAACCGTTGCCGCACGGCTGGCATGCGGAAACGGTGCAGATTTCGTAGGGTGCGCATTTATGCGCACCTGGATGTTACAGCGCCTGCGCGATAGCCGCGCCCAGCTCCTCGGTTGATGCGCTGCCGCCGAGGTCGCGCGTCAGGCTGTTGCCCGCTGCCAGCGTGCGCTCAATGGCATCCAATACCGCCGCGCCCGCTTCGGCGTAACCGAGATGCTCGAGCATCATCGCGCCACACCAAATCTGGCCAATCGGGTTGGCCACGCCTTTACCGGCGATATCTGGCGCCGATCCATGCACTGGCTCAAACAGGCTAGGGAATTTGCCTTCCGGATTGATGTTGGCCGAAGGCGCAATGCCGATGGTACCGGTACAAGCTGGGCCGAGATCCGACAGGATGTCGCCAAACAGGTTGCTGGCGACCACCACATCGAACCAATCCGGATGCAGCACGAAGTTAGCGGTGAGAATATCGATATGATATTTATCGACTTTCACTTCTGGATAGCTCGGTGCCATCGCTTCCACACGGCTGTCCCAATACGGCATGGTAATGGCGATGCCGTTGGATTTGGTGGCCGACGTGAGGTGTTTTTTCGGGCGCTTCTGCGCCAGTTCGTAGGCAAATTTCAGGATGCGATCGACGCCAACCCGCGTCATCACCGTTTCCTGAATCACCACTTCACGATCGGTGCCGGGGAACATAGTGCCGCCCACCGACGAATATTCGCCCTCGGTATTTTCACGCACCACGTAGAAATCGATATCGCCCGGCTGACGATTGGCCAGCGGCGCTTTGACGCCCGGCATCAGACGTACCGGGCGCAGATTGACGTATTGATCAAACTCGCGACGGAATTGCAGCAGCGATCCCCACAGCGACACGTGATCCGGCACCACATCCGGCCAGCCCACCGCGCCAAAGTAGATGGCATCGAACTGGCTGAGCGTGGCGAACCAGTCATCGGGTAGCATTTTACCGTGCTGCTGCCAATATTCGGCGCTGGCGAAATCAAACCATTGCCACTCCAGCGCAATATCAAATTTCTTTGCCGCTGCATCCATCACGCGGATGCCTTCAGGCATCACTTCTTTGCCAATGCCATCGCCAGGGATGACGGCGATTTTATAGGTTTTGCCGCTCATAGGGTTTCTCGCAGGTTGCTGTTGATGTTCTGTACGCAGTATAACCATGCATCTGTGGGAAATAATTAGCCTGAGCGATAAGCCAATGTTGAATAAAAGTAGAGAATCGCGCACCTCAACCGACGATCTGGCGTTCTTCGTGCGCGTGGCGGCGCTGGACAGCTTAACCGCCGCCGCACGCGAACTTGGCTTATCGCTTCCGGCGGTGAGCAAGCGCCTGAGCCAGCTGGAGCAGCGCTTAGGCGTGCAACTGC
The DNA here is from genome assembly GCF_900116775.1 of Pantoea sp. YR525. Classification (NCBI taxonomy): domain Bacteria; kingdom Pseudomonadati; phylum Pseudomonadota; class Gammaproteobacteria; order Enterobacterales; family Erwiniaceae; genus Pantoea; species Pantoea sp. YR525. The sequence continues at coordinate 29,282 of NZ_FPBU01000010.1, read as the reverse complement.
TCAAGCGCACCACGCGGCGGCTGGAACTGACGGCGGAGGGCAAACGCTATCTGGATGGTGCGCGTCCACTTCTCGATCAACTGGCGGAGCTGGAGGAGTCGGTGAGCAGCCAAACCTCGGTGCTGCGTGGCTCGCTTAACATCAACGCCTCTTTCGGCTTTGGACGGCGTCACGTCGCACCTTGTGTGTCGCGATTTGCCGCGCTGCATCCCGAATTAGCCATGAGTTTGCAGCTCAGCAGCCAGCCGCTTAATTTTCTCGATGCGCGCGTGGACATCGACATCCGCGTCGGTGAGCCGCCCGATGCGCGACTCATCGCGCGTAAGCTGCGCACTAATCCGCGCGTACTGTGCTGCTCACCTGCGTACGCCGCGCGCCACGGCATGCCGGCAAGCATCGCAGCGCTGGCCCAGCACAACTGCATTTTACTGCGCCAGTTCGACAGTGATTTCGCGCTGTGGCGCTTGGGTGATAGCACACAGCAGCTGACGCAAAAGGTGCGCGGCAGCTTAATCACCAACGATGGCGAAGTGGCGATGCAAATGGCGTTAGATGGGCATGGCATTCTGCTGCGTTCGTGGTGGGATGCGCAGCACAGCATCAAACGCGGTGAACTGCTGCATGTGCTGCCAGAGTGGAGAGCCGCTGATGGCGACATCTTTGCCGTCTGGCAGCCGCAGCGCCAGCTGCCGCTACGCATCAGCGCGTTTGTTGATTTCCTGCAAATGGAGCTGTAATTAATAAGTCTGTTTTGATTATTTGTAATCATCATTGATGATTTGTGAGCAGGTTCAAACAAATTCAGCCCAGTCTATCCTATAAATTGCCCCTATTATGCGTAAATTCATTCTTGTTTGAGCGAAATGAATCATAAGCGTAAGTGGGGTGGCGAAGTGCATAGACACGCGTTAATAACAACATCGGCCACCTCATCAACGGAACGCGTGAAGCCCAGCGCGTTCCACGACCCTACGTTATCGATGAGGCTGAAATGAAACAATTCTCTACAGAAGGGATGGTGATTATCGTCGGGATTGTCATTGCGTACATCCTGTTCACCACCTGGCTCACCTGGCGCCTGCGCAGTAAAAACAGCGGTGACTTTATGGCAGGCTCCAATGTGATGCCGGCTTTTGTGGTGGGCGTGATGCTGATGTCGGAATACATCGGCGCTAAATCCACCATCGGTACGGCTCAGGCGGCCTTCGAGGATGGCTTTGCCGCTTCATGGTCGGTGATTGGTGCCGCCATCGGTTTCCCGCTGTTTGGTTTTCTGCTGGTAAAACGCATCTACAACACCGGCAAAATCACCATCTCTGCGGCGATCGCTGAACGTTATGGCAACTCCACCAAAAACATCATCTCGCTGATCATGATCTATGCGCTGCTGCTGGTTAACGTGGGTAACTACGTCAGCGGTGCGGCGGCGATCTCCACGGTGCTCAACCTCGATCTCACGACCGCAGCAGTGATCACCGCGATCGTCAGTACGTTCTACTTTATGTTCGGCGGCATGAAAGGCATCGCCTGGGTCACGCTGCTGCATAGCGGACTGAAATATATCGGGATTCTGATCATTCTCGGTGTGGCGCTGCACATGACCGGCGGCGTTAGCCCGATGATCAAAGAGATGCCACATTTCTACTGGACGTGGGATGGCAACGTCGGCGGCAGCACCATCTTCGCCTGGATGATTGGTACCATCGGCTCGATCTTCTGTACGCAGTTTGTGATTCAGGCGATTGCCTCAACCAAAAGCGCCGAGTCCGCCAAACGTGCGACCTGGGTGGCGTTCTTCTTCTGCATGCCGATTGCCATTGCCATTGCGCTGATTGGCGTGGCGGCGAAATACCTGCATCCCGATATCAAAAGTCTCTATGCGTTGCCGGTGTTCCTGCAGGACATGAGCCCGTGGCTGGCGGGGATTGTCACCACCTCATTAGTGGCGTCGATCTTTGTCAGCGTCAGCACCGTAGCGCTGGCGATTGCCTCGCTGGTGGTAAAAGATTTCTACGTGCCCTATCGCAATCCGACGCCGGAGCGCGAGTTCCGCATGACGCGCTGGCTGTCGCTGCTGATCGGTTTCCTGCCGCTGATTTTCGTGCTGTTCGTGCCGGAAGTGTTGAAGCTCTCGTTCTTCACTCGCGCCATTCGTCTGTCGATTTCAGTGGTGGCGATCATCGCCTTCTATCTGCCGTTCTTTAAAAGCACGCGCGGCGCTAATGCCGGCCTGATTGGTGCCTGCGTCATGACCTCGGTGTGGTATCTGCTCGGCGATCCTTTTGGTATCAACAACATGTATGTGGCGCTGGTCACGCCTGCGGTGATCATGGTGATTGACCGCCTGATCCCGTCAAGCCAAACCCATGAGAAAAAAGCCCCGAAATCTTCAATGCAAAACAGTGGAGCCTGAAATGAGTGATTTAACCCTTACCGTTGAACGCAGCGGTAACCTCTCTCCGCACGCGCAGGATGCGCAACAGCTCACGGCAATGCTGCCTTCGGTCTGCCCGCAGAACCACGCGTCGAATCTGCTGCCATTGCCCAATGGCGACCTGCTGTGTGTATGGTTTGGTGGCACGCAGGAGGGGATCGCCGACATTTCTGTGTGGTGCTCGCGGCTGGAAAGCGGCAGCACGCAGTGGAGCGAGGCGCAAAAGCTCTCTGACGATCCCACGCGATCCGAACAGAATCCGGTGCTATTCCTCGATCCCGAACAGGTTCTTTGGCTGCTGTGGACGGCGCAGAAATCCGGCAATCAGGACACCGCGATTGTGCGCTACCGTCAGTCACGTGATTTCGGCCGCAACTGGGGCGCTATCAACACCTTGCTCGATCAGCCTGGCACCTTTATTCGCCAGCCGATTGTGGTGCTGCCAAATGGTAACTGGCTGCTGCCGGTGTTTTATTGCCGAACTCAGCCAGGCGTGAAATGGGTGGGTAACGATGATATCAGCGCGGTGAAAATCTCCAGCGATAAAGGCCAAAGTTGGCGCGATGTGGCGGTGCCAGAAAGCCTGGGCTGCGTGCATATGAACATTACGCTGCTGCAGGATGGCAGCTTGCTGGCGCTGTATCGCAGCCGCTGGGCCGATTTTATCTATCAAAGCCGTTCGACCGATGGCGGCGAAAGCTGGAGTGCGCCGCTGGCGACTGAACTGCCCAATAACAACTCGTCGATTCAGGTCACGACGCTGCGCAACGGCCATCTGGCGCTGGTGTTTAATGCCATGAGCGCTAAAGATGCCAGCGAGCGCCGTTTATCGCTGTATGACGAAATTGAAGATGAAGAGGATGACGGCGATGTGGCGGTGGCGGCCGAGCCGGTGGTGCACAGCGGACGCACCGCATTTTGGGGCGCACCCCGCGCGCCAATGACTTTGGCGATTTCCGCCGATGGCGGCAAAAGCTGGCCATGGCAGCGCAATCTCGACGAAGGCGATGGCTACTGCATGACCAATAATTCGCAGCAAAAGCTTAACCGCGAGTTCTCCTATCCGAGCATCAAACAGAGTGACGATGGCGCGCTGCATGTGGCTTACACCTATTTTCGTCAGGCGATTAAATACGTGCGCGTCGATGAAAGCTGGGTGAAAGGATGAGCAGGCCGCGACACGCGCTGGTGACGGGCGTCAGCTCTGGCATTGGCGCGGCCATTGCCGATCACCTATTGCAACAGGGTTGGCAGGTGACCGGTTTTAGCCGCACGCCGGTGCAGAATGAACATCCGGCGTTCACCTCGGTTAGCGTGGATTTGCTGGATGCCAATCTGCTGAAGCAGGCGCTACTGGCGCTGCCAAAGGTGGATGCGCTGGTGCACGCCGCGGGCATGATGGCGGCTGCGCCGCTCGGTGAGCTGGATGAAGAGCAGAGCACGCGTTTGTGGTACCTGCACGTGCAGGTGGCGCAGATCATGGCGAATGCCTTGCAGCCGCAGATGGCGCAGGGCGATCGTATCTTGCTGATTGGCAGCCGCACGTCACGCGGCGCGGCAAATCGCAGCCAGTACGTGAGCACCAAAGCGGCAATGGTGGGCATGGCGCGCAGCTGGGCGGCGGAACTGGCACCCAAAGGCATCACGGTGAATGTGATTGCGCCGGGCGCGACGGAGACGCCCATGCTGCTGCAGCCCGGCCGCGCCAGTTCACCGCCAAAGCTGCCGCCGATGGGGCGCTATATCAGGCCAGAGGAAGTGGCGGCGCTGGCGGGATTTGTGCTGTCGCCGGCCGCTGATGCGATCACCGGTCAGGAGTTGGTGATCTGTGGTGGGGCGTCGTTGTAAGTTGTGCGGTTGAAAACCAGGTCGCCATGAATGGCGACCCTACATAATCAGCGTCGCAATTCCGCCACATCCACCTGCCACTGATTCAGCTTGTTATACAGCGCGGTGCGCGAAATCCCCAGCAGCTGCGCGGACTGGCGAAGGTTGCCTTTTTGCTCGCGCACCACCTGCATCACATGCTGGCGCTCATTCTCCTGCAGCGAGCTCAATTCGCTGGCGACAGGCGCGTTACGCTGCACCATCACTTCCGGCAGATCGTGGCGATCAATCTCCAGTCCTTCACACAAATTCACCATGCGCTCGACCAGATTCTCCAGCTCGCGCACGTTGCCGGGCCAGTGCCACGCCTGTAAACAGCTCATTGCCTCGGCGGAGAGCTGCGGCGCGATGCGCTTCAGCCGGGTGCAGAGCGCCTGAATAAAGGTATTCACCAGGCCGGGAATATCCTCCTGGCGCTCGCGCAGCGGCGGGATCTCAAGCGAAATCACATTCAGGCGATAGTAGAGATCGCGACGGAACGCGCCTTTCTCCACCGCATCCAGCAGATTGCAGTGGGTGGCTGCGATGATACGCACGTTAACCTTGATGGGATGCGCCGCGCCGATTCTCACCACTTCGCCTTCCTGCAGCACGCGCAGCAGGCTGGTTTGCGCCTCGAGTGGCATCTCGCCAATCTCATCGAGGAACAAGGTGCCGCCATCCGCCAGCTCAAATTTGCCCGCCGAGCCGCCGCGCCGCGATCCGGTAAAAGCGCCATCGACATAGCCAAACAGTTCGCTCTGCACCAAATCACGCGGCAGCGCGCCGCAGTTGAGCGCGATAAACGCTTCCTGTTGGCGCGGGCTGGCGTTGTGAATCGCCTGCGCGAACAGCTCTTTGCCGGTGCCGCTTTCGCCGGTTAATAACACGGTGCTGTCGGAACGGCTGCTGGCGCGCGCTTTCTGAATCGCTTGTAGCACGCGCGGTGCGTGCCCGCGAATCATCTCAAAGGTGTAGCTGGCGCCCACGCCCATCACACGGCGCGTAATGGCGCGGATACGCTGGTTCTCGCGCAGCGACAGCACGCGACCGCCGTCGGGCGCAGGCATCAGCGAAATCAGGCAGGAAAGGGGATTGACGCCATCTGGCATAAATTGCAGCTCGCGGTCATTGCAGAACGGCATGGTGAGCAGCGATCCGCCTTGTGGTTGCAGCAGCACGTCGATCGGCCCGGCGTTGGGATCGAGGCCGCTAAAGATCTGGCGGGCATAGCGATTCAGCGTTTTGATGCGGCCGTGGCGATCGCAGACGATCACGCCTTCATTCAGGGTTTCGAGGATCGACTGCTGCTCGGCCAGCAAACGGCGCAGCATCAATTGCTGACCGACCGCTTCCGCTGCCGCCTGCACCGTGCCGAGCGTGTGCGCATTGAAGTTGTCGGGCGTGGCGGTCAACGTGAGTACGCCCAGCAACTGGCCGCTGGCATCACGCACCGGCGCGGCGGCGCATTGGCGATGGCGTTTGCGCAGATCCAGCTTCCAGTTCTCGCCGCTCAATACATACACCAGCCGCTGCTCAATCAGGCAGCGTGCGGTGCAGTTGGTGCCGAGCACCTCTTCGCGCAGGATGCTGCCGACCGGCGTCAGATCCGCGCCGCAAAAATGCAGCGTCACGCCTTGCGCATCGGTCAGATTGATGTGGCCATCCGGGTTATACGCCAGCAGATTTTCCATGATGCTGCGCGCTGCGAGGATCAACTCGGCGTTGTGCTCAAGGATCGCCGCCAGTTCCGCTGCGGGCGGCGAGACATAGGCGAAGGTGGCGGGATCGATCGCGCGCTGCTGCGATCGCTGCCACGACTGCAAAATGCTGTGCCGCATCCAGCCGGGCTGTTCGCCGCGTTCGAAGCTGTGCCAGCCCTGCCACAACAACGTATCCCATTCACCCACCTCGGCGCTGTCCGGCAAGCTGAAGATCGGATCGCTTTCATCTTTAAACGGCAAACGCTCACTGGCACGCATGTGACACTCCTGACCAAGATGGAATGTCCATTTTATTGACATGTGAAGTTGACATGTAAATTTTGTTGCCAGATTGTGAGCTATATCTGTGTTATGCCTCACATAAAGTGGCGGATTGCAGTTGGCATCGCCTTTGCACTAAAGATTGCACATCCCTGCGCTCGAATGAGCACATCCAAAACAATAAGGAATAGGTCATGACATTTCATCTTAAGCCAGTACGCGTCGGCCTGATTGGCGCCGGACGCATGGGCAGCTTCCACGCGGAAAATCTGGCCTGGCGTGTGCCGGGAGCGATCCTGGCGGCGGTAGCCGATCCGCAACCGGGCGCCGCCGAAGCGCTGACCAACAAGCTGGGCGTCGCCAAGGCCTACAGCGATCTGCATGCTCTGCTGCAGGATCCCGACATTGAAGCGGTAGCGATTGCCGCGCCGGCGCGTACGCACGCCGAATGGGTGATCGCAGCCGCCAAGGCCGGCAAGCATGTGTTCTGCGAGAAGCCGATGGCGGTGACGCTGGATGAGGCGGATCGCGCGATTGCCGCTGCGAAAGCAGCTGGCGTGGTGTTGCAGGTCGGTTTTAACCGCCGCTTTGATTCAGGCTTTGCGGCGGCGATCGCCGCGGTGAAAGCGGGTGAGAATGGCACCACGCAGCTGAGCCGATCGCTGACGCGCGATCCCGGCCTGCACGATCCTTCACGCATCCCGCAGTGGACGATCTTCCTCGAAACGCTGATCCACGATTTCGACACGCTGCTGCATTTCAATCCTGGCGCGAAGCCGGTGGAAGTCTATGCGCTGGCCGATGCGCTGGTGCGTCCGGATTTCAAAGATAAAGGCTTGCTCGATACTTCGGTGGTCACCATCCGCTTTGATAACGGTGCGATCGCCACCGCTGAAGCCAACTTCCAGGCGGTATATGGCTACGACGTTCGCGGTGAAGTGTTCGGCAGCAAAGGCATGCTGCAGGCGGGCCACATCAACATTAACAACTGTGTGCGCTATCACCAGGATGGCATCGCGATTGAAACCTCACGCATGGATTCAGACCTGCTGCGTGAAGCCTATGTGGCGGAGATGGCGGAATTTGCCCGCTGCATTCGCAGTGGCGAGACACCGCGCGCTACCGGTGAAGATGCGCGTAACGCGCTGGAGATCGCGCTGGCCTGTATCGACTCGGTGCAGCAGCAGCAGCCGATCAAACTGGGAGGTCGCTAATGGCCGGTTATCAGCTCTCGGTTTGTGCCGAAATGGTGTTTCTCGATCTGCCTTTTGTCGAGCGCGTGAAACGCATTCACGAACTGGGTTTTGGCGTCGAAATCTGGGGCTGGGCCAACAAAGATATTGATGCGCTGGCAGCAACCGGCGCGCGTTTCACCTCGATGACCGGCTACGTCAGCGGCAACCTGACCGACGATGACGAGATCCAGCAGCTGCTGCAAAGTGCCGAAGCGTCGCTGGCGGTGGCCGAACGGCTCAACTGCCCGGCGTTAAACCTGCACGGCACCGGACTGGATGACAAAGGGTTGCCGGTCAAACCGGTGGAAGTGGTGACCGGCGCGATGTGGCTGAAAGCCGCCGATACGCTGCGCAAAGTGGCACAGCTGGGCGAGCGTGCCGGACGCGTCTTTACGCTGGAGAACCTCAACTTGCCGGTTGATCATCCCGGCACGCCGTTCGCGCTGGCCGCCGACACGCTGGCGCTGGTGGAAGCGGTAAACAGCCCAGCGCTGAAGATGAATCTTGACTTGTATCACGCGCAGATCGGCGAAGGCAATTTGATCGAATTGATTCGCCGCTGTGGTTCGGCGATTGGGGAGATTCAGGTGGCCGATGTGCCGGGCCGTCAGCAGCCGGGCACCGGCGAGATTAACTATCGCGCCATTGCCCGCGCGCTGCACGATGTCGGCTATCAAGGCACCGTGGCGCTGGAAGGCTGGGCCAGCGGCGAAAGTGGCGCCGCGCTGCAGCAGTTCCGCGATCACTTCACGCTTTAATGGTTCCACCGCCGGGTATTTGCCTGTTGCCCGGCGTTAAATCGATGAAATAAATAATAATATCTCAACCCTACAGGACTAACCCATGAACATCAGAAATGTGATGCTGTGCCTCTGCGCATTGCTGCTCAGCCTGAGCGCGAGCGCTAAAACCTTCACCGTCGGCGTGGCGCTGGCTAACTTCGATCTCAACTTCGTTTCGATTCTGCGCACCCAGATGCAGGAGGAACTGAAAGCCAATCAGCTCAATAGCCAGTTTGTCGATGCCAAAGGCGATGTGGCGCTGCAGGTGCAACAGGTGGATGATTTTGTGAATCAGGGCGTCGATGCCATCATCCTCAATCCGGTCGATACGCAAGGCGTATTGCCGATGATTACCGCAGCGAAAAACGCCGGCATTCCGCTGATCTTCGTCAACCGTAAACCGGAAGTGAAGTTGCCCACCGACATGGCGTATGTCGGTTCTGACTCGGCGTTGGGCGGCGAAATGCAGATGGAAGCGCTGGCGAAGAAGATGAATTACAAAGGTAACGTGGCGATTCTGATGGGCGCGCTGTCGAATGAAGAAGCGCGCGAACGCACCCGCGCGGTGGAAGCGGTGATCGCCAAATATAAAGATATGAAGGTGATTGAGAAGCAGAGCGCCAAATGGCAGCGCAACGAAGCGGTGGATGTGGTGTCGAGCTGGCTGCTGAACCAGCGTCCGATTGACGCTATCGCGGCGAATAATGATGAGATGGCGATTGGTGCCATCATGGCGCTCAACCAGGCGAAGAATGAGAAGATTTTAGTCGCCGGTATCGACGGCACGCCGGATGGTCAGCAATTTGTGAAAAACGGCAAAATGACGCTGACCATTTTCCAGGATGCAAAAGGGCAGGCGACCGGCGCGGTGCAGGTGACTAAAGCGCTGCTGGAGAAGCAGAAAGTGCAGGAGTTTAACTGGATTCCGTATCAAACCATTACGCCTGAGAACTACGCGCAGTTCGCCGCGAAATAACCTTTTTAGCTGACGAAAACTCTCCTGCTTGCGGGAGAGTTTTACGCTGGAAACCAGATTTATTCCCCCTCCACTTCGCTTTATTTGCCAAACCCTGACTGATAAACTCCGGCTGCAACCAGAATCGCTTCTGGTTAATAATTGCTCAGGCATGATGCATTGACAGAACGCACGCGTTCACCCGGAGAAAAGTGCAGGATGGATAAAGACATTCTCAAGACAATTAATTCTCAGCACCTTTTCCCCGCGCAAAGCGACCGGCATATCTTTTTTGGTGTTGATGGTAAATTCATCGCCCACTCGCTGATTACCATCATGTCGATAATCAAGCATGCCGATGATGCGCGTTATCACTTTCACCTTATCTCTTCGGAAATCTCCGCAATTGATACGGCGCGTCTGGAAAAAATATTCGCCGGACAGTCACATGGATTAACGCTGCATCATATTCAGGACAGTCTGTTTAGTGCTTTCCCCACTACAGAGCTGTTCACGCGCGCGACCTATTATCGTTTTCTCGCTCCGCTTATATTGCCTCATGCCGATAAACTGCTTTATCTCGATGCGGATATGGTTTGTCTGAATCCTCTCGACGAATTATGGCAAATTGCCATGCCATCCGAAGTGATTGCCCTGGTTGTTGGTGAGATTGCAGCACTGCAAGCGCAGTTGGCTGAAAATGTTGGCCTGCGTGGAAAACGCTACTTTAATGCTGGCATGATGCTGATTGATGTTCAAAAGTGGAACCGAGAGCAGGTGAGTGAACACGCTTTTAATTTGCTCAGCGAAAAGGGAAAACAGTTCCAGTATCTTGATCAGGATGCGTTGAATATGCTGCTTGAAGATCGTGTGATATTTACTGAAGCTCGCTTTAATACCATTAACATGCTCTCACACGATGATAACGGTTATACGCAGGATGTGCCGCATAATACCTGCTTATTGCATTACGCTGGTGCTGATAAACCGTGGCAACAGTGGAATCAACAACACGTTGGCCATTACTATCGCGATCTTTATCAGATTTCACCGTTAGCCGATGTTCCTTTCGAAGCACCTAAAAACGCGCAGCAAGCGAAGAGAATGTATAAATATTTGTTCCGTAGCCATCAACGGTTATCGGCACTCTATTGGCGCATTAAGTATTTTAAAATGAGGTATTTTTGAGTGCAGACCTTACGTTTAAAGCCGCTGTTAACCGAAAACAATGTTTATCAGCTTTGCTTTCTATTACTGACAATGGCGTTTGCTTTTTCGTTAGTGATTCCAGCTTATCCAAAGAAAACCTTTTATCTGGTCGGTTATTTAACGCTGTTTTTTCTGCTTGCTCAGGGCATAAAAAGAAAATTCGTGCTGGATAAGAGCGCTTTAATCGTCGCGATTCCCATTTTGCTCTTGGGCTTAGTCAGGGTGATTTGGTCGCGTATTTATGCCGATGCGTATTTCAATGATGTGGTGGATAACTATTTTCAGGGCGGGAAACTCTTCATTATCTCCGCTTTTGTCAGCTATTTTTTCATTGCGTGGCGTCATTGTCTGTCAGAGAAAATCTTGCGCATTAGCGTGTGCCTGTTGATTTTTGGTTTACTGCTGACGCTTGGCGCCGCTTTTTATGAGCACGCGCAGACACAGCAACGTATTAGATTACTCACAGATTCAGCGGGAACCGTTTCGTACCTGATCACGGCATTGGCTTTAACTGCACTGTTTATTGTCAATAAGGTGATCGTTCGCCGTCTTAATCAAATTCTGCTGTTCACGGCTATCTTTGTGGTGAATATGCTGCTGATGTTCCTCACTGAATCTCGTGCGGCGGTATTGGTGTTGCCTGTTTTATACCTGCTATGTTTCTATCTGGTTCATCGCTGGGCGGGAAAATATTCACTGGTGATTCTAGTGCTACTCATTGCTGGTGGCCTGTTCTTGATGCCAAGCTCTATTATGCATCGCCTGGACAACATCCAGAACGAGATCGATAGTTATCAAAAAAATAATGACACCTCGATTGGTGCACGTTTCTCGATCTGGAAAAGTGGCTATCACAGCGTCTCATGGTCGCTGCTGGGGCAAAGTCCGGATGACAGAACGGATAAAGCACGCGCTTATATTAAAGCCAATGAACGTGCTAATCCTGAAGCCTATAAAAATGTCATGTATCACTTGCATGATGACTTATTAGAAACGCTTTCGCTGCAAGGGATCGCCGGTGCCGTCACCCTGGTTATTTTTTATGTTGGGTTGATTATGGTGGCTATACGGCGTCGGGCATTGGATGTCGCGCTGCTGCCTGTTTCCATTTTTATTTTCGGTTTAACTGATACCGTATGGATACAAAGTAGTTCGGTGTTTATTCTGATGGCATCGATTATTATGAGTTATGCGCTGATACAGCGTAAACCCATAACCAGTAAATAGACTTTGTAGGGTCGCCATTTATGGCGACCGCTTTCCTCAACGCCTCAAGCCATTCCCCGCAACTTCATCTTAAGAAACTTTTTCTTCAGGCTAAATCTGACTTTACTGTCCATCATAAATGAAGCGAAAGGCACGTTTTCTATCGCCTGCTTTACCACGCCTTTTTCATGCTCATCGCTGATTAACGGATAAAACTTATGTGCCAGATTGATCCAATGGCAAGCGAGCAGGTTGCGGTATTTTTCACCGAGCACATTATCCATCTGTTGCGTGGCTTTGATCAGCATCGATATTTTATTGGCATCCAGCGCGCTGGAGAGGCTTTGACCCCGTTTAAAATAAAGATAAGGCCCATATTTTGCTAAAGAGATCTTTTCACTGGCTTTCAGGATAGAAGGAAACAAATACGCATCTTCATAGCAGGTGAAATCGGGAAAGTGATTATCGGCAAACAGCGATCGTCTAATAAACTGGCCGATAAAATGCGCCTGAATATCGCGATGGATAAGGAATTTTTCAATCACCAGATGTTGCGATAAGGCGGTAACCTGCAAACCTTTCCACTGTTGTAGCTTAGTCTTCTTTTCATAAACCTCATTCAACGGTGCCAGCAGAATATCGGGTTGTTGTGCCTGTAAAAACTGCACGATGTCAGTAAAGGAGTTCTGCAGAAGCTGATCGTCACCATCCAGCATAGTGACATAGTGGCCGCTGCATTTGCTGACGCCAAAATTTCTTACCTTGCCGATGTTACGGAGCATCACGTCGAAGATTTTCACATGGCTGAATGAAGCGGCAAAGGTATGCAGCAACTCGCCGGTATTGTCCGTGGATGAGTCGTTCACCAAAATAATCTCGACAGCATCCTCAACGCCCGTGCAGGCCTCTTTAAGGCTGTTTAATGTCTCGGCAATATACTTTTCGCAATTATGAGCCGTGACCAGGACGCTGAGCGTGCAGGGTGAATCCATCATTAGCCTCTATCCGTTAACAGCCTGTGTGGCGAACAAGTCTATCGCTTTCTACGCCGAAGGGAATGAAATTGTGTTGCACGGCTTCGGTGATCATCCTCACAACTCCACACATCATTAATTACCGTAACTAAACTTTTACCCCGATCCGCCGATATTTTTTCAACTGAGTCCGTGCGCTTTGCCCCACGATTTTGGGGCTCTACGATCAACTTCTGGTGTGGAAAAATGTCATGATCGCAACGCCCTTGTCAGGCCCGGCGGCTTTGCCGGTGGAAATGGTTTCGCTCAAACGTATCGCCCAGCGCGCGGATAGCCTGGCGGTGATCCTTAGTTGGGCACTGTTGCCGATCGCACTTGGCGTTGGCTGGCTCAATGACAGCGTGCTGGTGGCGTTGATTGCTGGCCTGGTGCTGGCCCTGCTGGCGACGTTTTTCGGTACTGTACTGCGCGGCACGCTCACGTCGCGGCTGGTGTTATCCGCGCTGTTAATCGGCTGGGCGGGCTTGCTGATTCAGGTAGGCGGCGGCGAAACCGAATACCACTTCTCGGTGTTTGTGCTGATGTCGGCGCTGCTGGCGTGGCGTGATGTGCGCCCGTTATTGATGGGCGCTGCTGCTGCGGCCACGCATCATGTGTTATTCAATTATCTGCAGGAAAATGATCTGTTCGGCGTGGTGGTGTTCCATCATCCGGGCTGGGACATGGTGTTTTTCCACGCGCTGTTTGTGGTGGTGCAAACCGCGATGCTGCTGGTGATCGCGCGCCAGATGGCAGCCGATGCGCGCTCCGCCAGCGAAGTGGCGCAACTGGCGGCACACATCAATCAGCAAGCCGGTTATCTCACGCTGAGTGCCGATACGCAGCAGAGTGAAACGCCTTTTGCGCGCACCTTCAGTACTACGCTTGGCACCATGCACGGCACTTTGCATCAGGTTAGCGACGGCGTAGGCCTGTTGCTGGCGGAGTCCGATAGTATTCTTGAACGCAACGCCGCGCTCTCGACGCGCACCGATGAACAGGCGCAGGCGTTGGAAGTGGCGGCCAGTGCGATGACAGAAATCAGCATCGCCGCCAGCTTAACCCGCGACAAAGCGCAGAGCGCACGCGAGCTGGCGAGTGAAACCCGCGCGGTGGCGACGCGTGGTGAAGAGAATATTCAGTCGGCGATTCGCTCGATGGAGAAAATCAGCGAAGAGTCGAGAAGGGTGAAGATCATTCTGGAGCTGATCGACGGCATTGCGTTTCAGACCAATATTTTGTCGCTGAACGCCTCGGTAGAAGCGGCGCGCGCCGGTAATCAGGGACGCGGTTTCGCCGTGGTCGCCAGCGAAGTGCGTAATCTGGCGATGCGCAGCGAAAGTGCGGCGCGCGAAATCCGTCAGTTGATGGACGCCAGTTCCACCAGCACCGAGCACGGCACCGTGCAGGTGGAGCATGCGGCACAAACCATGCGCGAGATTCATAGCAGTATTAGCGGGTTATCGCAGCTGGTGACGGAACTGTCGGAGATGAGTGAGCAGCAGAATTTGAGCATTGAGCAGATTCAGCAGAGCATCAATAGCATCGATCACAGCGTGCATCATAACGTGCAGCACGTTGCGGAAACGCTGCAGGTGGCGCAGCAACAACAGCAGCAGGCCAATGCGTTGAAGCAGGCAATTTCGTTGTTTAAGTTGGGGTAAGTGCGACCATTAAGAAGGTCGCCATGAATGGCGACCCTACGTCGGAATTTGTAGGGTCGCCATTTATGGCGACCTGGTTAATCACCGCGCGGACGCGCTTATGCTACGCCATTCACCAGCAGCACGCGGTACTTCGCGCCTTTCAGGCGATGCGCCTTGGCTTCCTGATATGCCGGGCTGAAATACCAGCCTTTCGCCGCCTCAGCATCCGGGAACTCCAGCACCACCACGCCTTCCGCTTCCGGGCCTTCCAGCGTTTCCAGCTCGCCATAAAACGCCAGCGGGGTGATCGGGTGATCGCCGCGCGCCTGGCCGGCTTTCTCGGAGTACTTCGCCAGTTCGTCTTTGTCTAAGGTTTCGTCCTTAATAAACACCACATATGCAGCCATTACTTCTCTCCTCGCGCCTGGCGTTTGTCTTCAGTGTTGTTATCGAAATCGGCGGCATCATGGCGCTCCAGCAGCTGATCCTGCGGCTCGGCACCAAAGGCGCGATTCACTTTACGGCCACGAATCACCGCCGGACGCTCGGCAATCTCTTTCGCCCAGCGCACCACATTTTTGTACGACTGCGCATCAAGGAATTCGCTGCCGCCATACTGGTTGTTCAGCACCAGATTGCCGTACCACGGCCAGGTAGCGATATCAGCAATGGTGTATTCGTCACCGGCGAGGAAACGATTGTCGGCCAACTGACGATCCAGCACATCCAGCTGACGCTTGGCTTCAAGCGTGAAGCGGTTGATGGCGTATTCGATTTTTTCTGGCGCGTAGTGATAGAAGTGACCAAAGCCGCCGCCGAGGTACGGCGCAGAACCTTGCAGCCAGAACAGCCAGTTCAGGGTTTCGGTGCGGCCCGCCAGCGAGGTAGGCAGGAAGTGGCCAAACTTCTCAGCCAGATAGAGCAGGATGTTGCCGGATTCAAACACGCGCTGCGGTGGCGTGACGGAATGGTCGCTCAGCGCCGGGATTTTTGAGTTCGGGTTTACATCAACAAATCCGCTGGAGAACTGATCGCCATCGCCGATACGGATCAGCCAGGCATCGTACTCAGCGTCTTTGGCACCGACCGCCAGCAACTCTTCCAGCAGGATAGTAATTTTCTGGCCGTTTGGCGTGCCGAGCGAATAAAGCTGCAGCGGATGTTTGCCGACCGGCAGGGCTTTCTCGTGCGTCGGCCCGGCGGTTGGACGGTTGGTTTTCGCGCCGTTACCTTTGGCTTCCGGGTCCCAGGTCCAGACTTTCGCGGGCTGATACTGATGTTCCGACATAGTGGTTTCGCCTTGTTGTGTTTGTATTTTTGCTGTTACTGAGTGTAGCAGCGCGTGATACAGGCGATTTAACCGCGCTGGCGGTGCGACGCAAAGTCCGATTATGTAAAGTTCTCTTGCGTAAACAGCATAAAGTCCACTTTGCCGGGCTGGTAGGTATCAGGAATCTCGCCCTCTTCCAGATGCCGCAGCATCAGCGTTAAGGCGAGCTGGGCATGGCGCAGGGTGTTTTGATCGAGGGTTAAGGTCAGCACGCGATCCTGCAACAGCCGGCGTGTGGTGCTGTACAACTCGTGCGTGACGTACAGCACTTTGCCGTCAAGACGATGCCGTGCAAGCGCTTCGTGCACCTGCGTATTGCCAATGCCGGTGTTATACAGCCCAACAATCGGCGGCGAGGCGGCCAGCGTTTTTTCTAACAGGCGGCTGATGCGTTCGCGTTCATCCTGACCGGCAAGAATCTCGCGCAGGCGCAGCTGCGGAAAGCGTTCGGCCAGCACCGCCTGAAAACCCTCAATGCGCAGGCGATGCGCTGCGTAATCGGCGCGTCCGCTCATCAACACCACTTCACCCGGCTGCGAAAGCATGCTGCCAAGCATCAAACCGGCGGTGCGCCCGGCTTTGTATTGATCGATGCCGACGTGGCACAGCCGCGCGGCATCGGGCAGATCGGCGACCAGAGTGATTACCGGCACGCCACGCGCTTTACAGGCGGCGAGCGCATCGTAGATCAGCGGGTTTTCATGGGCGAAGACGATCAGCGCGTCCATCTTTTTACTGCTGGCGGTGATGTGCGCGGCGAGTTTCTCTGGCGCGTTTTCCGGAATCAGCGTGCGATGCAGACGCAGGCGACGATAACCGAGTTCGTCGGCGAGTTTGGCAAAATCTTGCGCTAGTTGCTGGAAGAAGAAGGAGGCGTTACCGCTGAGCAGCACTTCGATCTGCCACGGATGGCGATGCTCCTCGGGCAGAATGCGTTTCAAACCGGCGTCACGCGCTGCCTGCAGGATTTTTTTGCTCATGGCGGGCGATACGCCGCCGCGATCGTTGAGTACCCGATCAACCGTGGCGACACCAACGCCCAGTTGTTTTGCCAGCTCGGCCAGCGTCACTGCTTTCATGTTGCGTGCATTCCATCAGAGCGGGCCCTCATCCTAACCTTCTCCCGCCAGCGGGAGAAGGGACTGTTTTGTTCCCTCTCCCTGTGGGAGAGGGTTAGGGTGAGGGCATCAGCCCGCACTTACCTTAACCCAACAGCTCACGCTCAATCAGCTCACGGGTTTCCACCGCCTGATACTTCATCTTTTCCGGATAGCCAAACAGCGCCGCTGAGATAATCGACTCGCCGCCGACCTTAAAGGTACGGTTGGCGAAATTCATTTCGCGCAGCGCTTCAAACAGCGCATCGAAATTCACTTCGCCTTCACCGACCGCCACGTGCTGGTGGATAGTCGCATCCACGCCTGGCGGATTGACGATATAGCGACAGTGCTTGGTGTGGTTCATGGTATCGGCGATCAGCATATGCGACAGATCGTCGCCCGCGTAATGCAGCATGTTCTTCACATCGCCCACGCCTTTGTCGTAATAGAAGGTGTGGGGTGCGCTGTAGATGTACTTCACGTTTTCGCTGCGGAACGACTTAACAATGTCAGCGGTTTCGTTGCTCTGCTCGCAGAAATCCCACGGATGCGCCTGAATTTCGACGCGGATGCCTTCACGTTCGATAATCGGTAGCAGCTCTTCCATCGAGCGATAGAACATCTCTTCACAAATTTCCGGCTCGTTGGGATTACCCGACAGCTCGGTGTTGATCACCTGCACGCCCATTTCGACGGCGATCTCGATCATGCGTTTCCAGTTCTTCACCGCCGCCTGACGACGCAGTTCATCCGGGCCAGACCAGCGATAAACGGTGATAAACGAGGAGATTTCCAGCCCGGTGGCATTCAGCGCATTTTTGTATTCGCGCATGATTTCACGGCTGGCTTTCGGATGTTTATAGAACGGGTTGATCTGCGGATGCGGCGACTGCTCGATGTACTTGTAGCCCCATTCCGCCACCTGATGCACCATGCGCGTGATACCGAGATCCCTGATTACATCCACATCAAAAGCGATTTTCATTGTTTTCTCCTGAGCGTTAAGCGGTGCGCTCTTCATTAAAGACCACACCGATCTGCTGTCGCACTGCATCCATCGCGCTCAAGGTCGCCAGCGAGGTGGCAAGCGGACGCACAGGTGAGTCGGTCAGGCCCTGATGAATACACCAGGCGGTATGTTCGATTTCATGACTGAGCTGAATATAGCGATTAGCCGGTTCTTCCCAGCGCAGCGTGTGGCGGCCATCGCTGGAGGTCAGACGGAAGTTACCCGGCGCGTAAAACTGGCCGTCGAGATAAAGCGTGGCATCACGACCGGCGATTACGGCGGTGCCGGGCGTGTTGCTGAACAGCGTGGTATTGAGTACCGAATGCATGCCGTTGGCGTGGGTCAGCAGCATTGACGCCTGGCCGTTGACGCCACCCGGCGCGGGCTGGCCCACGGCGGTAATGCTAGCGGGTGCACCGCCGACCAAAACACTCAATCCCAGCAGATAGCTGCCGAGATCCAGCATGGTGCCGCCTGCCAGGTCCGCATTGAAAATGCGGTGATCTTCGGTGAAGTACTCGCCATGATCGGCCAGCAGCGTATGAACGTCACCTAATGTGCCATCGGCTAACAGCTGGCGAATCACATCGTATTTTGGCGCAAAGTCGCACCACATCGCTTCAACGCACAGGCGCTGCTGCTGATGTGCCGCCTGTTGCAGCTGCAAGGCTTGCTGCGCGTTGAGCGCCAGCGGTTTTTCAATCAGCACATGTTTGCCAGCCTGCAAGGTACGCAGACCGTCGCTGAAGTGATGATTATGCGGCGTGGCGATATACACCACATCGACATCGTTGCGGCTGAGCAACGCATCAATGCCTTCCACCGCATGCGGGATTTCCCATTTAGTGGCAAAGGCTTGCGCTTTATCGAGGCTGCGCGAGGAGACCGCCACCAGCTGCTGCTGCGTATGGTGGCGCAGCGCGTTGGCAAAGTGATCGGCAATCCAGCCGGGCCCAACAATGCCCCAGCGCAGCGCAGGAATTTGATGGGCAGGATGACGATGCGGGACAGGTAAAGTGGTAGGGAACATGGTATCTCCGTTTATTCGACCTTTTTAAGGCAGATCGCGTTAAATGTAGGAAGAGCCAACCGCAGTCTCTACTCTTTTTCTGATGCGAAACCATCAGCCTAAACCGCCTTTAATGCGCCAATAAATATCAAACATTTATTCTGAATGGTATGGAAATGAAATGGATTGTTTCGTTTTTGCGAGGGCGATCAAAATAATGAGAGATTCTCTATCACTCGATGCCGTTTAATGATGATTTCTGCGTTTGAGGATTGGTGATTTATAGCGGGTTAGGGCATTATTTTTGATAATTTATTATCATTTTTAATCTGGAAATAGCGCATGAGTAAAATCACTATGACCGCGATTGCCGCCGCTGCCGGTGTTGGCGTGGCGACCGTCGATCGCGTCTTAAACCGTCGCGCGCCGGTGCGCGCCGCGACGGAGCAGAAGGTGCTGGAAGCGGCCAATCGCCTCGGTTATCGCATCGGCAATGTGCCGCTGCT
This sequence comes from Pantoea sp. YR525, assembly GCF_900116775.1. Classification (NCBI taxonomy): domain Bacteria; kingdom Pseudomonadati; phylum Pseudomonadota; class Gammaproteobacteria; order Enterobacterales; family Erwiniaceae; genus Pantoea; species Pantoea sp. YR525. The sequence goes on along the minus strand of NZ_FPBU01000010.1, from coordinate 9,997 downwards.
GAGCGGCATCGCGCCCGCCTCAAGCGTAACGCTGCGCATGGGCTTTATCCTGCTGTCAAAATCCTACTCGTTCTATCATTCCCTCACTGATGCGCTGCGCCAGCATACGCAGCCGTTTCATCCGGCAGGCAGCGAACCGCTTTTTACCTGGCACGACATTGATGATGTGGAAGCGGTTGTGGCCTCGCTGTATGCGCTGGCCGAGCAGGTGGATGCCATTGGCCTGGTCGCGCTGGATCACCCGCTGATTCGCCATGCGATAGAAAACATATCGCGTCAGGGCGTGCGGGTTTATGCACTGTTTTCCAACTTTTCACCGTGCGGCCACGCCGGTTATGTCGGCCTCGATAACCAGAAAGCCGGGCGCACTGCCGCGTGGATTGCCACGCATCTGTTGCATCAGCCGGGCTCGGTCGGCGTGCTGGTGGGCGACCATCGCTTTATCTGCCAGGAGAGTAATGAGATCAGTTTCCGTTCCTATCTGCGCGAGCAAGACAGCGCGCGGCGCGTGCTGGAGCCGTTGAAGACCAATGAATCGATTGATGGCGGCTACCGTTCCACGCGCCAGTTACTGGAAGAACATGCCGATTTGGCGCTGATCTTCGCGCCGTGCGGCGGTATTGAGGGCGTGATTCACGCGTTGCGCCAGCAGCCGCAGCGCAAGGTGGCGTTGATTTGTCATGGTCCGGTGAAAGAGGGCGAGCTGGCGCTGATTGATGGCACCATCACGGTGATGATCCGCAATCGCATCGACGAAATGGCCATGCGTTTGGCGCAGATGGTGCAGCAGCATCATGTGGAACCGGGCGATCATTTCACCCAGATCATCCTGCCGTTCGATATCGTCACACGTGAAAACCTGTAAACCGCGTCATTGCTGGATTTGATATTTTTTCTATCATTTTCATGATGCGAAATACTATGATCGCTATCAAAAAATGAATGTTTCATGGTTGTTGGTGATGAAATATTTATTTGATACTTGCGCTATCCACTACCGCAAGGAACGATCATGACTATTCATATTGCTAACGCGCCCTGTAGCTGGGGCGTTGATGACCCAAAAAATCCTTTCCTGCCGCCGTGGCAGAAAGTCCTGAGTGAAGCGTCACAGGCCGGTTATAAAAGCATTGAGCTGGGCCCGTGGACCTATCTGCCGGTTGAACCTGCCGAACTGCGCCAGCAGCTGGAAGCGCACGACCTGTCGCTGGTGGCGGGCACCATCTTTGATGATTTGGTGAGCGAAGCCAATTTCCCGGCGATGGTTGAGCTGACGCACAACATTTGCCGCAACCTGTCGCTGGTGCCGACCGCCACCAAAACCCATGCGGACAACAAACCCGCGCCTTATCTGGTAATTATCGACTTCGGCAATCCAGAACGCGCCAAATACGCCGGTCAATCCGACAAGGCGCCGCGCCTGTCAGATAGAGAGTGGCAGCGCATGATGCAGCACATCACCACGCTGAGCCAGATTGCCTGGAACGAATACGGCGTGCGCGCGGTGATCCACCCGCATGCCGGCGGCTGCATTGAGTTCGCCGACGAACTGCAACAGCTGGTGGAAGACATCCCGCACGAGGTTGCCGGTTTGTGCCTCGACACCGGCCATCTTTACTACTCCGGCATGGATCCGATTCCTTACCTCAGCCGCTACTGGGATCGCATCGATTACCTGCACTTCAAAGACGTTAACGACGCGGTGTGGCGCGACGTGATTGCGCGCGGCGTAGATTTCTTTGCTGCCTGCGCAGAAGGCGTGATGTGCCCGATTGGCAAAGGGGCGATTGATTATCCGGCGGTGCGCGCCTTCCTGGCAGAGCGCAATTATCAGGGCTGGATCACCGTCGAGCAGGAGCGCGATCCGCGTGATGCCGACACCAGCCTGCGTGACGTCACCGCCAGCCTGCACTATTTGCAATCGGTCGGATTCTAAGGAGAACAGCATGATTAACGGTATTAAAGCTCTGGATCGCTCACTGCGCTGGGGCATGGTTGGCGGCGGCGGCACCAGCCAGATTGGGTATATTCATCGTTCGGCGGCCACGCGTGACAACAACTTCACGCTGCTGGCGGGCGCATTTGATATCAACGCCGAGCGCGGCCGCGCCTTTGGCACCTCGCTGGGGATTGATGCCGATCGCTGCTATGCAGATTACGAAACGATGTTTGCGGCAGAAGCGGCGCGTCCGGACGGCATTGAAGCGGTGTCGATCGCTACGCCTAACAACACGCACTTCACCATCTGCCGCGCCGCGCTCAATGCGGGTTTGCATGTGGTGTGCGAGAAGCCGCTGTGTTTCACCGCCGCCGAAGCCGATGAGCTGGAACAGCTGTGCGCCGAGAAGAAGAAAATCATCGGCGTGACCTACGGTTATGCTGGCCATCAGCTGATTCATCAGGCGCGCGAGATGATTGCGGAAGGTTTGCTGGGCGAGATCCGCATCATCAACATGCAGTTCGCGCATGGCTTCCATAATGAAGCGGTTGAATTGCAGAACGAAAGCACCAAGTGGCGCGTCGATCCGCGCTTCGTCGGGCCGAGCTATGTGCTGGGTGATTTGGCGACGCATCCGCTGTTTATCGCTGAAACCATGGTGCCGCATCTGCAGGTGAAACGCCTGCTGTGCAGCCGCCAGAGCTTTGTCAAAACCCGTGCGCCGCTGGAGGATAACGCCTTTGTGATGATGGAGTACGACAACGGCGCGGTCGGCACCATGTGGGCATCGGCGGTGAACTGCGGTTCGATGCACGGCCAGAAAGTGCGGGTGATCGGCGAGAAAGCCAGCCTTGAGTGGTGGGACGAACAGCCGAATCAGCTGCGCTATGAAGTGCAGGGCGAGCCGGTGCAGATTCTCGAGCGCGGCATGGGTTATCTGCATCAAAGCGCGCTGGCTGACGACCGTATTGGCGGCGGGCATCCGGAAGGATTGTTTGAAGCCTGGTCCAATCTTTATCGCCGTTTTGCGCTGGCAATGGATGCTACCGATCGTGGCGATCGGGCGTTCCTCAAGGACTTTTGGTATCCCGGCGCGCATGCCGGTTTGATGGGCGTGCGTTGGGTGGAACAGTGCGTGAAATCCGCCGATGCGGGTGCGGTGTGGGTGGATTGTTGAGATAGGTGCGGTGGTTGGCAAGGTCGCCATGAAGGGCGTAATGCTTCTCAGATAAGCAGCGCGCTGACATCGCAGGGGTTCCGCCCGCTAAGCATCTGGCAGTTTCAGAATGCCAGAAGCAGGCGGCCGGGCTAAGGTCCGAAGGCGCGGACCTTAGCAATCCGCGCCTTGCGCCGTCCTCGCTTATCCCTCCGGCCTGACGGACCGCGCGGATTCGCCTTCCTGGCTCATACCGCGCTTTCGCCGACGTCCTGTCGGCTCATCCTGGCCGTCACTCTGCGCTCGGCGCTGCGGATGGCGCCCAACACCGCCGCCTGTGATGACAGTGCCCGAACTGGTTTTTCGTAGGGTGCGCACCAGGTCGCCATGAATGGCGACCCTACAGAGGATTGGCGCGTTTTTCGTAGGGTCGCCATTTATGGCGACCTGAAATTCAGTGTGAACGCAAATCGCTGAGGAAGCGTTGCGCGCGTGGGTGCTGCGGTTGGGTGAAGAACTGTTCCGGCTGTGATTTTTCCAGAATCTGTCCCTGATCCATAAACCAGATGGTATCCGCCACTTCACGGGCAAAGTTCATCTCGTGGGTGACGCACATCATCGTCATTCCTTCCTGCGCCAGACCGCGCATCACCGACAACACTTCGCCGACCATCTCTGGATCGAGCGCCGAAGTCGGTTCATCGAACAGCATCACCGGCGGCTTCATCGCTAGCGCACGGGCAATCGCCACGCGCTGCTGCTGGCCGCCAGACAGCTGCGCTGGATAGGCATCGGCTTTGTGCGCTAAACCGACGCGCTCCAGCAATTCACCGGCCTGACGGCGCGCTTCGCTGCGCTTCACGCCCAGCACTTTCATCGGCGACATCATGATGTTCTCGGCTACTGACACATGCGGGAACAGGTTGAAGCTCTGAAACACAAAGCCGATGCGCGTGCGCAGTTGATTGAGGCGCGTGCTGCTGCCGTGAATATCGGTGCCATCAAACACGATCTGGCCGTCATCGATGGGTTCCAGGCGGTTAACGGTGCGGATCAGCGTTGATTTGCCCGAGCCGGACGGGCCGCACACCACTACCACTTCACCGGGATTAATCTCGGCGCTCAGGTTGGTCAGCGCCTGATACGCGCCGTACCATTTGTTGACCTGATTAAACATGATCATCGGTCCCATGCGGTTTCCTTATTGCGAAGAGGTTTTAGTCAGCATCACCGTGGGCGCTACGCTGGACGTTAGCTGCGGCGGTTGACGACGTTTCTGCGCAATATGCGCTTCGAGTTTATTGGCCAGCCAGGTGAGGCTGAAGCAGATGATGTAGTAACTCAGCGCCACAATGGCGAACACCTGGAACGGTTTGGTCAGCAGCTGATTGCTCACCTGATTGGCAGCAAAAGTCAGCTCTGGCACGTTGATCACGTAGCCGAGCGTACTGTCTTTGATGATCGACACCAGTTGGCTAACCAGGCTCGGCAAGGTGTTAAACAGCGCCTGCGGCAGAATCACCAGACGCAGGGTTTTCAGGTGGCTCATGCCCAACGCGCGCGATGCTTCGTATTGGCCGTGCGGCAACGCCTGAATGCCGCCGCGCACGATCTCCGCGATATAGGCACTTTCATAGATCACCAGCGTACACAGCATGGTGGCGAAGCCGCTGATGTTGTGGCCAATCAGCAGCGGCACACAGAAGTAAGTCCAGAACACCACCATCATCAGCGGGATGCCGCGCAGCAGGTAAACCCAGCCGGTGGCGGGCCAGCTCAGCCAGCGCCACGGCGACAGACGCGCCAGGCCTAGCAGCACACCAATCGGAAATGCCAGCAGCACCGCCAGCACCGAGATCAGCAGCGTACAGAGCACGCCGCCAATCGGACCGTTCGGGTATTGGCCCATCAACAGCAGCATGCCGTTGTCATGCAAAATGGTGAAAATCTCAAACATCGCCATTACCTCGCATAGACGCGCTGGAAGCGGCGGGCCAGCAGTGCGCCAAGGCCCATCAGCAGCAGGGAGAAGAACAGGTAGCCCACGGTCGCCACGATGTAGGATTCGAAGGTACGGAACGTTTGGTTCTCAATATCACGCGTCACATAGGTCAGATCCGCCACGCCAATCACCATCGCCAGGCTGGTGTTTTTAAACAGCAGCACCGTGTGGTTGATCACCGCGGGCAGCGCGTTGCGAATGCCCTGTGGCAGAATCACGCCGCGCATGGCGCGCACGTAGCTCATGCCCAGTGCGCGCGCGGCTTCGTTCTGGCCGTCGGGAATGGCGCGCAGGCCGCTGCGGATATCTTCGGAGAAGTACGCCGCCTGGCACAGGCCCAGCGCGGTGAGGGAGAACAGGAACTCGGCGTTGTAGTTGTTGATCCACATCTGCAGCGCTTCCGGCAGCAGCGTGGGAATGGCGAAGTACCACATCATCAACTGGATCAGCGTCGGCACATTGCGGTGATAAGAGACATAGGCTTTGACCAGCCCGACCGCGATGCGGTTTTCAGTCAGACGGATCACCACCAAAAGCAGCGCCAGCAGCATTGCCAGCAGCCAGGCACCCAACGCCAGTTCAAGGGTGATCACCGTTCCGTCAACGATCATCTGGCCGTATTGGCCGGTTATCACACTGCTGAAATCGAGAGCCATTCTGTTACCTCATGGTCGCAAATTACGCGCTGTGGTCGCCCGGTCGCATGGTGGAAAGACCGCCCGGCACCTGCAGCGTTGGGGTGATTTCGATGTTGCCGATATTCACCGCCAGCGGTGCCGCGAGTGCGAAGGCGACGCAGTCGGCGATATCTTTGGCCTGCGGCAGTTCAAAGCCATCAATGAAGCGGCGGCGCGCCTCTTCGTGATCGCCTGACACGTTGCCGAAGATGTCGGTGGCGACGCGGCCCGGACAGATTTCGGTGATGCGCACGCGTGCACCGTAGCAATCGACGCGCAGCTGGCGCGAAAGGGCATGCACACCAGCTTTGGTGGCGTGATACACCGAGTTGCCGTTGAAGTTGTAGATGGCAGCAATTGAGGTGATGTTGAAGACGTGGCCGCGATCGCGTTTCACCATGCCCGGCACCAGCAAACGGCACAGATGCAGCACCGCGCGCAGATTGACGTCGACCTGGGTTTCAATCACGTTCTCGTCGGCATCAAGAATCGATCCCGGATGCGACAGGCCCGCGTTGTTGACCAGAATGTCGATTTCGAGATCTTTACACAGCGCGGTCAGCGCGTTGACGTCGCTGACATCCACCGCATGCGGAATACAGCCGGTACGATCGGCCAACGCCGCCAGCTGCTCTTTACGGCGCGCCACTGCGTGCACGGTGATGCCCTCTTTGCACAAGCGCTCAACGATCGCTTCGCCCATTCCCGCGGATGCGCCGGTTACCAGCGCGGTTTTGTAATCTGAAAATGGCATCTGCCTCTCCTCGTTATGGCGTCTTTTGACTGTATGCAGTTATGCCGCAAGGGCATAAGACATAAAAATTTTGAGGCAATAAGCGCCCCTTATAACCCTGTTCGCCCGCCATTTATGGCGACCGAAACGTCAACACGTCCTCGTCATACTCCACCGCAGACGAATGCTCTGCGGCGAACGACTGCACCGTGCCATTATCCGGACTGATCACCGGCACATACAGCGGGCCAACCTGCACCAGCGCCACTACTTCACCGGCCACAATCTGCTGGCCGGGCGCGACAAAATCCTGCTGGCTATGCGGATGGCGGCGCAGCAGCGTGCCGGGCATCGGTGCGCCGATGCGTTGCGTGATGGGGAAGATTTCAGCGGCGGGAACCGTGGCAGGCGCAGGCGCGGGCGCGGCTGGCGTGGCGGCGAAGGTCAACCGCACCGACCAGTGTTTGCCATCGAGCGCCAGACTGTTCAGCCCGGAGGATTGCATCTTGCGCGCCAGCGCGCGCAGCGTCGGCAGCGGTATTGCGGTTTTATCCATGGAATTCCCGTCAAAGCGAAACACGCCCGCCAGAGCGGGCAAAATCGTAATCTAGCGCGTTCGCAATACGGGCAGTAAGAGGGTTTCGCTTTGCGGCAATAAGCGGGACTTATCCCACCAAAGTCAGTGGATGGTTCTCAACGTTGCGGCGCGACATCAGCGACAGCAGGATCGATTTCACCGCTTCGGCCGGCTGTGACAGCGGCAGATGATCCGACATGCAGAACGACAGCGACACCTGCACATCTGGATCGACGATCTTCGCCATCCACGCATCGCCGCTTTTCAGCATCGCGCGCGCAGCGGATTCCGGCATGATGGTGGTGCCAAGTCCGGCGCTCAGGGCGGCATTCAGGGTGGTTTGTGACTCGATCTCGCATTTCACGCGGTACTGCAGATTGTTTTGTACGAAGGCGTCGTCGAGCACTTTGCGCATGATGTTATAGACGCGCGGCAGGAACAGATCGTATTGCGCCACCTGCGCCAGCGGGAGCTCTTTCACCGGTTGCGCGAGGCTGAACGGGCAGACGAAGTAGAGATCCTCTTTCATCAGCGGCATAAAGCGCAGGCCGTGAATGGTGCGGTGATCGTAAATCACCGCCATATCCATGCGGCCATTCATGATCAGTTCGCTCAGCGTGGTGCCGAAGTTCTCATTGAAGTAGAGCACGATGCCGGGATGCTGCTGCTGCACTTCCATCATCAGCGGTAACGCGAGGTTTTGTGCGGCGGTGCCCGGCGCTAAGCCCACCGAGACGCTGCCGCTCAGCGAGGCACCAACCAGCTCAATGGCGCTTTGTGCCTGCTCGCACTGGCGCAAAATTGCCTGCGCGTGGGAGTAGAGCGTTTTACCGGCTTCGGTCGGCGTCACGCCGCGCTTGGTACGAATGAGTAGTTGCTGATTCACTTCACCTTCCAACGTAGCCAGCTGCTGGCTCAGCGCGGGCTGGGCAATATGTAAAATATCAGCGGCCTGAGTCAGGCTGCCCACATCAACAATTTTAACAAAGTACTTCAGGCGACGAAGATTCATGAACGCTTCCTCCAACAGAACGCATAGCGGGTATCAAGCAAACTTGATGCCAAAATAAGCTTTCGCGAGTGAACTCAGACAGGAGGGTAGAGCCACAGTGCCTCCTAAGGCCGATGCTGAGTTGGACAGTTGCCGTGACGGCGAGGGTAAAACAGCGACCTTTGCACTGGTATGGTGCGATTCACTCATTAGATTTGGCGATGATGGGAGTGAGTAAACGGGCGTTGCGCGCTGTTAACCGGCACTCAAAGTAACACTCTATTAACATTGCGTCAGGCGCTGGCGCGTGACCTGCCGCGCATTTCCACATCAGGCTCGCCACCTTTATGGCGAAAGTGTGCGGTCGGTTCAGTCATCGCTTTGTGTTATATCACCACAACAAAGCACTATTAACCGCCGCTTCGGGCAAAAACCTATCCTCTGGTACACGTCGTGTTTGCAGCTTGCTGCAAGCCGTTCATGCTGACACTAGCCAGGATTAACCCATGCCCGAGATAGCCGATCGATTAAAGAATGTCACCGTTTCTGCCTCCGTTGCTATGACCCAAAAAGCCCGCGATCTCGCCGCGCAGGGCATTGATGTGGTAGCGCTTTCCACCGGTGAACCCGATTTCCCCACGCCACCTCACGCGATTGAGGCCGCTTACGCCGCCGCGCGCGCCGGAGATACGCGCTATCCACCTACCGACGGCACGCCAGCGCTGCGCAAGGCGATCCAGCTGAAGTTCAAACGCGATAATCAACTCGATTACGACGTCAGCCAGATCCTTACCGCAGGCGGCGCTAAGCAGATCATCTTTAACGCGATCCTCGCTACCATCAATCCAGGCGATGAAGTGGTGATCCCGACGCCATCGTGGATCAGCTATGCCGATATCGTTAAATTCGCCGGTGGCGTTCCAGTGGCGCTGCCGTGTGCGCAGGAGAACGGCTTCAAGCCGCTGCCTGCCGATTTAGACGCTGCCATCACCGACAAAACCAAATGGTTGCTGCTCAACTATCCGAGCAATCCCACCGGTTCGGTGGCGACCAAAGCGGAGTTGCACGCGCTGGGCGAGGTGCTGTTGCGCCATCCGCAGGTGTGGATCATGACCGACGATATCTACGAGCACCTGATTTATGACGATGTGCGCTTTTATACGCTGGCGCAGGTTGAGCCGCGCCTGGTTGACCGCGTGCTGACGGTGAATGGCGTATCGAAAGCCTATTCCATGACCGGCTGGCGTTTGGGCTTTTGCGGCGGCCCGGCGCCGTTGATCAAAGCGATGAGCAACGTGAATACGCAGAACAGCGGCGGCGTTTGCACCTTAACCCAAGCCGCGGCGGTGGCGGTGCTGGAAGGCCCGCAGGATCTGCTGCAGGAGCGCGCGCACATCTATCGTCAGCGCCGCGATTACGTGCTGGAACGCCTGACGTCGATTGACGGCCTGCGCTGCCATAAACCGCAGGGCGCATTTTATCTGTTTGTGAATATCGCGGGCTACATTGGCAAAACCAGCGCCGGTGGTAGGTTGATCACTAATGATGCCGATTTTGTGCTGGCGCTGATTGAGGAGCAGCACGTGGTGACAGTGCAGGGCGCGGCGTACGGCATGAGCCCGTTTATCCGCTTGTCGTATGCCACCAGCATGGAGCGGTTAGAGACGGGATGCGATCGTATAGCGGCGTTTTGTGGTGGTTGCGTTTGATGTCCAGGTCGCCATAAATGGCGTAATGCCGCTCAGTTAAGCGCAGAGCGACTTTCGTTCGCCATGTGCTAAGCAGTTGCAGCACCCTGGTGCGGCGACCGAGCAGAGGGCGTCTGGCTGCACTGAACCCCGGATCCTGGACAAACAATCCAGAATCCGGAGGTTAAAATGAAGCACCCATATTCCGTCAGGCTGGCTGCAGTTCAGCACTAT
>NZ_FPBU01000023.1:0-3433 GCF_900116775.1 Pantoea sp. YR525 | reverse complement strand
ACGCCGGTGACGTCGCCGAATACTCGTACGACGGCGGCAAAACCTGGCATACGCTCACCCTGAACGGGCTGGACTGGTCCTTCACCGACCCCGACAGCCACAACGCCGACTGGCAGTATCTGATACGCTTCATCGATATCGCCGGCAACGTCGCCGCTCCGGCGGTGCAGGACGTGGTCCTGCTGCCAGGCGATATCACCTTCACCTTCGACCTGATGGAGAAGGACACCGGCAGCAGCGACACGGATTTCATCACCAAAGACGGTTCCGCCGGGCGCCAGGTGGAAGGTACGATGAGCCGCACCCTCGCCGCCTCCGAAACCCTGCAGTTCTGGGACGGTTCAAAATGGGTAAATGCCATCGTCAGCGGCCTGACCTGGCAGGCGCCGGACAACACCGCGCATGCCGCCGACTGGGAATATAAGCTGCGCGTGGTGGATGCCGCCGGCAACACCACGCCGGAGCAGAGCCAGCAGGTGGTGCTCGACGTTACGCCGTCCGACGTGCAGATTATCTTTGAACGCATGAGTAAAGACGACGGCATTGCGGACGACTGGCAAACCACCGATGGCTCTTCTGGACGCCTCGTTAGCGGAAAGCTTGACCGCGCGCTCACCCCCGGCGACCTCATTGAGTACTCGCTGGATGGCGGCACAACCTGGCATAAGCTCACCCTGAACGGCCTCAACTGGTCCTTCACCGACGGCGATGCACATGCCGTAGACTGGCAGTATCAGGTGCGCATCACCGATATCGCCGGCAACGTCGCGGCTCCGGTCACTCAGGATGTGTTACTGCTACCCGGCGCTATCAGCCTCACCTTTACCCGCATGGAAAAAGATACTGGAACCAGCGACAACGACTTCATCACCCGCGACGGCTCCGCCGGTCGTCAGGTGGAAGGCACGCTCAGCCGCCTGCTTAATCCGGGCGAAAAGCTGGAGTTCTGGGACGGTACTCAATGGGTAGTGGCCACCGTGAACGGTCTGACATGGCAGGCACAGGACAATATTGAGCACCACAGTCGTTGGGATTATTGGGTGCGCGTCGTTGACGCTGCGGGCACAACGGTTCATGACCAACTGCAGAATGTATTGCTTGATACCACCGCGTCCGATGTGCAAATCCATTTTGAGCGCATGGAGAAAGATGACGGTATCGCTAACGACTGGCGTACCAGCGATGGCAGCGCAGGCCGAACCGTTTACGGAACTCTTAGCAAAGCGCTCAGTGCTGGTGACCTTATTGAATACTCCCTCGATGGCGGCATGACCTGGAAGACACTGACCGTTAACGGTGTTAACTGGTCATTTGTTGACGATATTGAACATTCTGCCGATTGGGAATATCAAGTCCGTATCACGGACGTGGCGGGGAACATCTCATCGCCCCATAAGCAGCAGGCAACGCTTGAGTCCGTGCTGGCTGAAGTCACTATTGATGCCGTATCTAAGGACAGTGGTTTTGCGGCTCGTGACGCGGACTTCCTGACACGAGATGGCGCGGCTGGGCGACTGGTTCATGGTTCTATCAGTGAAGCGCTTAAACCTGGCGAAAAAGTGCAGGTGTCATTCGATGATGGTGTAACCTGGCATGACGCCCAACATGACGGCAAAAAATGGTTTGCGGTCGATAACGGCATTCACAACGCTGACTGGGTGATTAAAGCGCGAGTTGCCAATGCGAATAGTTTCGGTAAAGAACAGCAACAAACATTGCACTATCATAGGGTTAATGTTGATGCGCCTGAGATTACATGGGACGGAAAACAGCTTGCAGCAACACTGCCAGCCACGGCGGTAACGGGTGAAAATCTGCAATTTATGATTGATGGCAAATCAGTAGTGGTTAATTTATCTGCCGCAGATATTGCATCAGGAAAGGCCATTGTTGCTCTGGACTCATCTCAAGTGGGTAATCCAAAGGATATACGCGCTAGCTATATTGATATGGTAGGAAACAATTCAAACTGGAGAGTATTAAAGCCGGAATTAAAGAGTGAATATCTTGAAAGTTTCAATAAAAAAAGTGCCACTGCAATAAAAACAGGTGATGAATTTATTTTTGATGCATTTACCCTCAAAGCTCTTTCTGTTTCTAATGGCGAGTTCAAAAATCGGTTTGGTAACACGAACCAAGGTGGAATAGGTAAGCCACCGACCAGCATGGCACTTGAAATCGCTAATGGTGGCGGCGACACCTCATATAAAATCGATTTAAAGAATAATAAACCTGCAAACAGAATATCCTTCCTGGTGGGTGATCTAAATCTCCATGAAACTATCACGGCTACGTTTTACGATGCCGCAGGAAAGGTAGTAAGAACATTAACTCAGGCAGGTACGCAATCGGCTGACATCACAACCATTGCGTTTGAATTGCCCTATGGAGAAGTATTTTCATCATTGAAGTTTACGTTAAACTATTCACAATGGTCTTATGTATGGCTTGATGATGTTAAATTAAGTTATGTTGATTATATCCCGCAGAGCTATACGGAGGCACCTTTACATCTTCAAATAATCAATCAGAACACCCTTTATATGGGCAGCGACAGCGATGATGTATTCCAGCTTAGTGATGCCAGCTATCTTAATAGCAATGACTTTTTCCTGCGTGGTCAGGGCGGCATTGATACGCTGCAACTTACCGGTAAAAACATCAATCTGGATCTGACCGCATTAGCTGGAAAAATTCAGTCAACTGAGATCATTAATCTGACCGGAACCGGCAATAATACCCTATCCCTTTCTCTGGGCGATGTACTGCAGCAGGGCAGCAAAGATCTGTTCAACATGTCGGGCAACGTGCAGATGGTGGTGAAAGGCAACGCCGGGGATAAGGTTAACCTCTCCGATCTGCTACCGGATAATGGCGACGTTGGCGACTGGAGCAGCAGCGGCAATGTTACTGTCGGCGGCGTGGTGTACGCCGTCTGGCAGCACAGCGCGATCGACGCTGAACTGCTGGTACAAAGTGGTGTAACGACAACCCTTATCAATCACTGATCATCGCTAAATGTAGCGAAGCTCTGTTTCGCTACATTATTATCATTTCTCATATCTTAAGCTTGCACCTTAAAAATATACCCACCGGTAATCAGACAGGTCTGTACGGCACATCTCCTCTCACTACTTAGGATAACGCTCATTACCTCTACCTAATGGTCAAGAAAAATGGATTTCAGAAAAAACCGCTCCAACGCCTACGGCACGGAACAGGATGAACTGCCTTATCAGCCCATAGCCAGCCGCACAGCACCCCTTTCCGCCGCACCGGCTACGGCGGTCCCGGAAGAGCGCTTCGACGCCGAACGCAGTCAGAAGATCAGCAGCGGTTCCCTGCTCGAGACCCAGGCCGGCCTGATTATCCAGAACCACAACAGCCGCCTCGAAATCGCCGAGTTCAACTGGTTTGGCTACAACTCTAAGAC
>NZ_FPBU01000024.1:0-2305 GCF_900116775.1 Pantoea sp. YR525 | reverse complement strand
TTTGTCTGGTCATATGCAAGTAAGTTCATAGTTTCAATTCCGATTCAATAACTAAGCGTTGTAGTGAGTTAAGAGAATCAAAATGGTATAGAAACCTATTTCAGCTGCTAAAGAGACGTGTCTCAAAAGCCGGTCAAAGGCTATGAGTTATGTGTATTTTAAGAGCGGAACTAAAAAATCAGACGGAGAGTGAAACCAATGAACAAATCTTCTTAAGACACCAACTCCTGCGCATACAAATACAGCGCCTTCAGTTGCGCCATCTTCTCAGTATTGTCTTCATGCAAACTCGCCAGCGACTCCAGCTCCAGCAGGAACGCCTGCACCCGCTCGGCATTTAACGCTTCGCGGCGATGCTGCAACCAGCGCTGCTGCTCGGCGTCATCCAGCGTGCCAGGGAAATTACGTGCGCGATAGCGGAACAATAGCTTAGCAATGCGCTTATCTTCGAAGGTCAAATCCAGCGCCGGTAAGTTCTGCGGCGGCGTCTGGCGGATAATATTCATACCTGCGCGGTCGGCATCGCTGAAGAAACCGTCAGACAACTGCGCATCCACATCATCCGAAGGTGTAAACGGCTCGGCGTCGGCAAACAGCGCCACCACTTTCTCACGCACTTCGGCGTGGTCACGCAGCAGCTTAAGATTAGCGAGGCACTGCTGACGATCGATATTCAGGCGCGCGGCATCTTCCGGACGCAGCGTGCTGGCGGGCGCCAGCACCGGACACTTATTGATGTGCACCAGCTTGATCGGCACCGCAGGCAGATCGCCCAAATCGCTGTGACGGGTATACAAACGCTCACGCAGTTCATCTGATCCTAGCTCTAGCAGCGGCGACATATCACCGGCCAGATCGGCAACAATCAGCGCGTTGCGGTTATCCGGATGCCACGCCAGCGGCACAATCCAGCTGGTGTTACCGCGCGCCGCAATTTACGTTACTTCAGAGCAAATCAGATTATTTCAACTTTAACATCTGACTGCACCAGCAGCTCTGCATTCTCACCATTGTGGTTATAAACTTCATATTTGACGCCCGCAACGGTAATGGTGCCTTTTTGATGCGTCCACTGCTCGATATCACCACCTTCCGGCATAATATCTTTCAGTTGAATAACATCATTTTTATCGCCCTGAATCATCAGTTGCTTGGTATCATCTTCAGTGAAAAGACCTTCCTCGCCATAAGTCAGCAAATCTTCCACGGTGATAACCTTGGTGGTGCTTTCACCATCTTGCAGGTCAATAATCGCTTTGGATTCGACAAGGCCATTTAACTCAACCTTGCTGTCATCATGGGTAGCGATGTTGGCGCTATTACTGTCGTAGCCGTAATCGGGGTTTCCTGGGTTATTTCCCCATACAACGTTATCAATCAGAACATTAGCCTGACCATAGGTATCGATCGCAACACGATAGATTAGCTGACCAGCAGGTGCAGTATAGTTTACGAAGCTACTATAACTACCGGAATGTATTACATTGTTATAGGCATCATAAAAAGTCACGTCGACATAACCTTCCAGGCTGAATTGGATGTCAGTAGTCTGGCCGACAGTAAAGCTAAAAATATCATCAGGTGAAAGCTTCAGCTTTCCGTTTTCGGTATAAGCCACGCCGGTTAGAACTCCGAAATTGTCAAGTCCTGTACCTGCGGTAAATGAATATGCAACTCCAGCTGGAATATTAAAATATGAGGCACCTTTACCTGGAAAATCACTGGATGCACCATAAATAACACTTGCAATACCCATTCCCCCTTTATCTTTAACCGTAACTGTCACCTTGCCAATCAATTCACCTTGTGGCGCTACAAATCCTGATTCTTTTACAACTCCCTCGTTTGCTACACCAACTTTGGAACCGAAGTCCGAAGATCCCAAATATTTACCTGCGGATGTGTAATAAGCTAACCGTGCCCAGCCACTGTCGGACAGCCCATTAACTGCCATATAAAAATCAGTAGAATTTGCTATTTCAAAAGTGACACTTTTCGCAGCGTTATCACCGTCATCAAGAAACTTAAGGTAACCTGGTTCCTTTTTAACTATCGCTTGGTTTTTAGAATACAGAGTACCTTCCACTAATTTTAAGGTGGCCCCGTTTATTGAACGGAAAGTGTATCCTGAACTAAATGACCTGCTTCCTGTCATGACCGCTTGATCATTATCAAAGCTTTGAGCGTAGTAACCTTCACCCGATTTTCCGGTACCCACCAACGTAAACCTGGCTTCATTTGAAGGGTCGCTGACGCCTGCTGATTTTACTTCTCTTGCGGTGATACTGTGGAAACCTGAAGAATA
>NZ_FPBU01000027.1:0-1425 GCF_900116775.1 Pantoea sp. YR525 | reverse complement strand
TGCACTGAACCCCGGATCCTGGACAAACAATCCAGAATCCGGAGGTTAAAATGAAGCACCCATATTCCGTCAGGCTGGCTGCAGTTCAGCACTATCTTTCGGGTAAAGCGACTTTGGCTGAAACTGCCCGCCATTTTCACGTCGGTGAGTCACCGCTTATTCGCTGGGTCCGGGCTTTCCGGAATCAGGGTGAAGCGGGTCTGACGCACCGCCTGACACGTCATTACTCACCTGAATTTAAACTGCGCGTTGTTCGCTACGTCCTTGATAATCGGTGTAGCAGCGCCGATGCATCGGCACATTTTGCTATCCCCAACGAAACGGTTATTCAGAACTGGTTGCGCAAATATCGTTCAGGAGGCAGTGTGGCGCTGGTTAACCGCAGATCAGGCCCAGCGATGAAAACCAATAAGCCAGCTGAAGATAAATCCTTCAGTGATATGACACATAAAGAACTGCTCAGGGAGCTTGAATACCTTCGGGCAGAGAACGCGTATCTAAAAAAGCTGAAAGCCCTGAGAGAGGAAAATGGGCTCAGGGAGCAGCAGCAAAAGCAGGAATAGTCCGCTCGCTGCTGCCGGGGTTCCGGCTGGATGACCTGTTACGTGCGGCGTGCCTGCCTCGCAGCACCTGGTATTATCATCAGGCGAATCCACCGGCTGAAAGAAACAGATATGAGGCTGCTGTGGCGATGATAACCGCACTTCATAAGCGGCATCGGGGCCGTTACGGCTATCGCCGCATAACGATAGCGCTGAGAAAAGAAGGCATGATGCTGAATCATAAAACGGTGCGCAAGCTGATGAAGCTACAGGGTCTGTGTTGCCACGTCCGGCGCAGAAAATACCGTACGTGGATGAACAACGGCAGCCCGTCGTCACCCAATCTTCTTGCGCGCAGTTTCCGTGCAGGACAGAGCGGAACAAAGTGGTGTACCGACGTGACGGAGTTCAGAGCCGGCGGTGAAAAACTGTATCTCTCCGTGGTTCAGGACCTGTTTAACGGTGAAATCATTGCCTGGCAGATGGCACAGAGGCCTGCGCTGACACTGACCTGCAGGATGCTGGAAAAAGCACTGAAAGTACCCGGCCGGAAAGAGGGGTTGATGCTACATAGTGACCAGGGCTGGCAATACCGCACGCCGATGTGGCGGTCAATGCTTGCCGAGTCCGGGATCATTCAGAGCATGTCACGCAGGGGAAACTGCCTGGACAACGCCGTGATGGAAAACTTCTTCAGTCATCTTAAAACGGAGATGTATTACTGCAGGCGTTATGAATCGGTTGACGTCCTGAAGCGGGATATCATGGCCTACATCAGCTACTACAATCACGAACGAATTTGTCTCAGAACGGGCATGAGCCCGGTGGAATACCGGGCATCAAAAGAGATGTAAAATGTGTCCAGGTTTTGGGGTTCAGTGCA